>JAFGMQ010000030.1 GCA_016927455.1 Deltaproteobacteria bacterium | reverse complement strand
TGTCGCGGAATACTTGGCGGCAGGAGCGGTATCCTTGTCAGAACTACCAATTCTTTTAGAGATCGCTATACAGGCCTTAATGAATCGGTATATGTATATGGATTTCCAGGCAGACGTCATTTTGCCCTCGGTAAACTTTTGCTGAAATTTACACCTTTTGTCCCCGGGGTAAATTATCTTCAGGGGCCTTCAGATATTTTATTGAAGAATATACGCGCATTCAGTGGGAAAATTGAACGGATATTATCCGTGGATGATTCCTTTGATCGATTGTTTGAGAAGAATATTGCCAATTATCCATTTTCGTTGCGCAGGGATGCTGAATTTATAAGCTGGCGTTTCGCAATGCATCCTGAAAACAAATATGAAATCTGGGGTTACAGATCCTTTTTTGGCAAGAGTCTAAAGTCCTACGCTGTAGTTTCTTTTGAAGGGAACAGGGCTCGGCTTGTTGATATGCTTGGCCCTCCGTCAAATAATATGATAAGGGATTTTTTTGGTAGACTGGCCGATGAATTTGCCGCCCGGGGTATTGAATTCCTGGAGGCCTGGCTTCCCGGTAACCATTTCCTGACAAAAGCTGCCGTATACAGCGGGCTTATGCCCCATGCTGAACCATTGGGTATCATACCGACAGGGCGCACCTTTGATCCTGAGCTCAGTTTCAAGTGGTCGTCACAAAATATCTTTTATACAATTGCAGACGCGGATGTGTTATAGGCGGTGATTAACAGTTTGGCTATTAGACACAACTGAACCCTGAACCATCGAGCGAGACCTTTGAAAAACGCCCCATTTTGCCCAATCTCGGCGTCAGGCTCAAATTTTATCCTCGAAATACTCAATGTATTCCTGTGGTTAAAATATTCACCTTCCTTGACCTTGGATAAAATTGAGCATTTTTTTAACGGTCTCCTGTAGACTGATACGGAGATTTTATGGAAAAGAAGAAAGAAAAGGGAAAAAATTTTCTGGTACTTAAATTTATGATCACGTATGTGGTCTTAATGGGTTTGGGGCTGCTGCTGATAGGACTCGAACCTGTTAAAAAGGTACTGGACATAAACGGGATTTACACGAACATGATTGTTTATCTGAGCGCCCTGTTTCTCAAACCTTTTGATATAGTTCAAAATATCAGCGGTTCGGTAATCAACCTTAAAGGTATTTCCATGAATGTACGCTTTGGGTGCAACGGACTCGAAGCATTTATGATATATACAGTTGCAGTATTGTCCTTTCCTGCTGGAAAATGGAAAAAAGTAATCGGAATTACAGCTGGTTTTATCCTTCTTCAGTTCTTTAATATATTGAGGATTGCAGGGCTCGGGCTCAGCGGTGTTTACCTGAAGAATTATTTCTATTATTTCCACATCTATGTTGCACAGGGAATAATGATTGCCATAGCCCTTGTCCTTTTTTTAGTCTATTTAAACTATGCTACTAAGAAATAGGATTATATTATCAGTCACAATTTTTCTGATTGCATATTTCTTCGTCCTTGTTCTCTGGATCAATGTCAAACCTTACTATGGCAGTGTGCAGGCACATGTGGGCTCGTATCTATCCGCCTTGACAACCGGATTTCAAGTAAAAAGTACCCAGCAGGAGAAGGAGAGAGCATTGATAACCTTTTCCCGCAGAATATTGACAACAAAGGGCCTGGCTGATTTTGTAGTTGATATCAAGATAGATGTATCGAAATATTCGTTTAATGTACCTCTCACTTTTGCATTAGTCGCGGGTCTGTTTCCCTTTTTTAGATGGCGAAAGAGGTATGTTGCTGAAGCCCTTGTGATATTGGTGTTTGTTCACTTGCTCTATATCTATTCTCTCTGCAACCTGAAACTGTTTTATCAAATTGCTGCTATTGAAAAGACACCTCCTTCAATTTCGGTTCAATACATACTGGAATTTATTTGGGCATTCACAGATAATATGATCATCAGGTTTGAACCATTCCTGATTGCGGTATATCTCTGGCTTAGAAATAGAGGGCAGGCCGGATCTTGACTGTTTTTCAATTATTTGATCCTAATCTTCAACCCTATGTTCAGAAAGGTTTATTGATTTTATGGAAAACGAAGGTGCGATTATTCCGTATCACTCGATTGAACTGACAGGTAAAAGGGCACTTGTTTTTTCACCTCATCCTGATGATGAAACCATTGGATGTGGCGGCAGCCTGGCTCTTCACGCTGCTGCAGGGGATCAGGTCAAGGTTGTATTTCTTACTGATGGAGCAAAGGGGGATACTTCCGGCAGGATAGACAGGGATAGCTATGTGGCTATAAGACAGAAGGAGGCAGAGAGGGCCTGTGCCTGTCTGGGGATCTCAGACTTTGAATTCTGGTCATATGAGGACAGGGGGCTGGCCGGTTCAAGGGGTGTTCTTCGTCGTATTATGGATTTGTTTGAAGTTTTCAGGCCCGAGCTGGTTTATGTCCCTTCTCCTATGGAATTTCACCCTGATCATCGCGCAGCGTGTTTTCTTGTCTGTGATGCAATTAAAGGGTGTCCATTTGATTTTGATGTTGCATTTTATGAAGTAGGTCAACCTATCTGGGTGAATCTCTTAGTCGATATAAGCAGTGTGATTGATCTGAAACAAAGAGCCATAGAGGCATATGAGAGCCAACTCAGGGAAAGGGATTACAAAGGCATGATTATGGCCCTCAACAGATTCAGACGCCTGACCCTTTCGGAGGGCGTTACACATGCAGAAGGATATTCTTTCTGGAGTTCTGATATGATACGAAAAATCGGGCCATACGCTATTCCATTCCAGAAATTGAATAGACTGACAGCAGGTGCAGGTGAGGCAGGACCACTTGTATCCATAATTGTGCGTACCAAAGATCGCCCTGTATTGCTTGCCAATACCCTCATATCTATCACATGCCAGACCTATGCTAATCTGGAAATCGTTGTTGTCAATGATGGAGGAGAAGATGTCGAAACATTAGTCAAAGAATTGTCCGGCAACATACCTGTCACCTATGTCCACCATGAAAATTCTCTGGGCAGATCATATGCGGCAAACAGCGGCCTCAAAGCAGCGAAAGGGCTCTTCCTGAATTTTCTGGACGACGATGATGTGTTGTATCCTGATCATGTGGAGGCCCTTGTCGCTCATATAATGGCAAGACAGAGCAAAGTTGTCTTTTCCAGCGTAATGAATGCTTATTTTTCAGGTTTACCGGGAAGTCCTGGTCAGCCGGTGAAAGAAGAACTGATATTTAACTTTGATTTTGATGCGGATATTCTCCTTTTCCAGAATTACATTCCAATCATGAGCGTACTTTTTTCAAGAGAAGTCCTTTCAAAGGTTGATGGATTCAATGAAGACATGAGTCTTTTTGAAGACTGGGATTTCTGGATACGGGTATCAAGACATTTTTTATTTGATCACCTTGATAAAGTCACGGCTGAATATCGCTTTTATGGAGTAAACAGCACTGAGGTTTCTCACAGGCAGAAATATCAGTATGATGATGCCCTTGCTGATGTGTTTAACAGATCTCTACCGCTATTGAATGGGAAGGCATGGGTGAGATTTTTAAATGAAGGCTCAATGGGGGCTTTCCGCAGTAAAATGCATGGCAGAGGGGCCGATTTTGCTGAGATAGAGGAAAGGCTGTCTGCCTTTCAGTCGAGAATACATGACCTGGAAGAAAAGGATCAATTCCATAAAGAGGAGCTTGCGAAAAAACACAGTGAAGTTACTGAAATGATATCTAAATATGAAGAATTACTGGCCCTGAATGCTCGGTTGGAGGAAAAGCTGTCTGCCTTTCAGTCGAGGATACATGACCTGGAAGAAAAGAATGAATTCCATAAAGAGGAGCTTGATAAAAAACACAGTGAAGCTTCTGAAATGATATCTAAATATGAAGAACTCCTGGCCCGGAATGCTGATTTAGAAAATATGCAGCAGCAATCTCAACAGGCCCTGGATCGAATAAGGGAGCAATTTTTCTACAGGGTTTACAGGAAGATAAAGGGTATTGGAAAAACTTCATAAAAAGATAGCTCTACAGGTGATCAAGTGACATGGATAAAGGAATAAGTATAATCATTCCTGCATATAATGGCGGCTCGACCTTTTTAGACCTTCTTGAAAAGATAAAAGAACAGGACTATGCAGAAGACATCCAGCTAATAGTAATTGATTCAGGATCAATTGACCGGACAGCCGAAAATGCGGAAAAATCTGGTGCTCTTGTAAAAAGGATTGATAAAAATACCTTTCATCATGCCAGAACTCGAAATTACGCCCTTAATCTGGCTAAATATGACAAGGTAGTCTTCATTGTTCAGGATGCAGTTCCCTTTTCAGAGACATGGCTTTCAGACCTTGAAAAATCTCTGGTTGATACTGAAGCAGCCGCAGTATATACAAGTCAGATTCCTCATGATAATGCAAGCATATATGCGAGATTTGAGGTTGATTCTATAAACAGTTCAAGAGGAACGGAGCCTGAGCTGTGGTGTCTTGATTCGTTGGAGGCATTTCATAAAATGCCTTATGAGAAAGCCTGCAGGACAATAGGCCTGGATAATGTATGTGCAATCTACAGAAAAGAGTTGCTTGAGAAAACCCCCTTTCCTGATGTTGATTATGCTGAAGATATCGCCTGGGCCCTTCAGACCTTGGTTTCAGGACATAGCATCTTTTATCAACCGAATATTAAAGTTAAGCATTCTCATAATCGGCCTCCGGAATATGGATTTCACCGCCAGGTTGTGAATTCAGTATGGCCTGCAAAGATTATGGGGCGTGTGAAGGCTGACCATTCGTTCCTAACAATAAGAGATATGATAGCTCTTTCCTTTGGGGTTTTATACTTTGCGGGTCAACTTAAATCCGGGCTCTTTTCTGAAGAAACCGCCGAAAAGAAGATTATAACCTTTAGTGAGGGGACTCAAAAAATACCAAAACCTGAATGTTTTACAGAAAGGGTAATGGCTCTTCTTTTTAATCCTTCCAGGGAGAAATCAATTTCTCTCGATGTTGAACTGCAAAAGGCAGGGATTGAGAGGCAGGCTTGTCAGGAGATAACTGAGTTGTTTGATTTGATTAGAAATAAATACAATGTCATGTTGAAAGACTCCCTTATCGACGTTATTGATCAACTTGTGGCGAAAGTGCTTGGAAGGATCTATGGTGAAGTATTTGCGAGTTATATTTTGAAAGATGATATTTCTCCTGAACT
>JAFGMQ010000029.1 GCA_016927455.1 Deltaproteobacteria bacterium | reverse complement strand
CACGATTGACCTTTTTAATCCTTCGGTTCCAAGGTCACGCTCTATAAACTCCTTAACTTCCCTTCCTCTTTCACCTATAAGTCCTATTACATTGATATCCGCCCTTGTGTATTTTGACATCATGCCAAGGAGTTTGCTTTTTCCAACTCCTGAACCGGCCATTATGGCAGCCCTTTGCCCCTTTGCCAGGGTATTGAGGCAGTCGATAGACCTTACGCCTACGGTAAGAGGTTCTACAATGCGTTTTCTTGAGAGCGGGTTAACAGGCTGCGAATAGAGTGGAATAGTTGTATCGATCTTTACGGGCGGACCGCCATCGAGCGGATTGCCAAGGCCGTCCAGCACCCTTCCCAGCATGTCAAAACCCACATCAACCGATGCCGCAAAACTAAGCGCTGTTATTGAACTGCCAGGCTCAACCCCATCGGATTTTCCAAGTGGCATAAGAAGGATGTTCTGATCTCTGAAACCAATAACCTCTGCATTGACGGGCTCAGGCAGGTTCCTGGAAAGGATATGACAAATCCCTCCAACAGGCATTGCCGGACCGTTACCTTCGATAACATTACCCACAACCTTGGTAACCTGTCCTTCAACAGTGATCGGAGATAATGAATCTATCTTGTCATAATATCTGTCAAGGGCTATTTTCATGGCATTCCGTGCGTGGTCATGAAGTATTCTTTATCAATTACCTTGATGATTTCATCGAGCTGATCATCAATTGTGGCGTTTACCCGGCCAAAGCCAGTTTCAAGCATGCACCCCCCCTTGCCAACGGCTGGGTCCTCCGCCAGCTGAAAATTCCCACCCTTTGTCAGTCTTGATAGGTCCGGGAGCATCTTTTTAACCTCTTCCATATCATCGGGATTAATGATTATTCTTACCTTTCTCTTGTCTGTTAAAAAATTTGCAGCAGCCTTGATAGTGTGTCTTATCACTGCTTCGCCGGTTTTTATCTCTTCGCCGATAATTTTTTTGACTATAAGTTCAACAAGCCTGAGCATTTCTCCTTCGGAATCACGTAGTATATGAACCTTAAGGTCTCTTAATTCGGCCAGCAGGGCTTCATACTGCCTTCCCATCTCCTCAAGTTTGGATTTTTCCAGATCAAGGCCGTCTTTCTGGCCCTGGGCAAAACCCTTTTCGTATGCCTCCCGTTCAAGCCTGGCTATCTTTGTTTTAAATTCCTCATGTGCTGTAGGATCTTCCTTTTCTATGGAAGGCAGGTTCCATGATAGCACAGAATCATTTGCCCTTATTATTGAGGCGGATGAGTCCCGGTTACCTTCAGGCGCTGTTTCATCTGCCTGAAAGGTCTCAATATTGAACAGAGGAGAGTATCTATCTTTTGAGCCACTAGACAAGTACGTCTTCTCCTCCCTTGCCGCCAAGCACTATTTTCCCTTCCTCTTCAAGTCTTCTGGCTGCCTTCACTATATTAAGCTGCGCCTGTTCCACATCCTTTAGTTTTACAGGTCCCATCACTTCCATATCTTCCTTCATCATTTCAGCGGCGCGCTGACTGATGTTGCTGAATATCTTTTCAGCCAGTTCTTCCGAGCTGGTCTTCAAGGCAAGGATCAGTTCATCATTGCTGATTTCCTTAAGAAGCGCCCTGATGGAGCGGTCGTCAAGGGTAACAAGATCAGCGAATACGAACATCTTCTGCCTGATTTCATCAGCCAGTTCTTCCCTTATCGACTCTATCCTGTCAAAGATATTGTTTTCGGTCTGGTTGTCCAGGTTGTTTAGTATTTCTGCCGCGGCCTCGATTCCGCCCTGGTTTGCGTGGGTCTCATTCCCCATATCAGCCAGCATCTCATCAACAACGTCGTGCACCTCTTCCACAATGTCGGCAGGTACATCATCAAGGTCTGCTATTCGTATTATCACTTCGCCCTGGAGGTGTTCAGGGAGGAACTTGATGATTTCCGCCGCAGTCTGGTATTTCATATTAACCAGTATCAGCGCGATAGTCTGAGGGTGTTCTGTCATGAGCATATTAGCGAGGATTGTCGGATTATATGAACTGAGTCTTTCAAATGATTTTTCGCTTCCTTTTGAAAGAAGATCACCAAGAAGTTCATCGGCCTTTTTGGTGTCAAATGCCTTTGGCATTGTTTTTTGAAGAAAATCCTTGCCCGACAGACCCATGCTGCCGTCACCCATCTCTTTTGAAAATTCGTTCATCACTGCCGATATGGTCCTGGCGTCAACCTTTTTTATTGTCGCCATTTCTTCTCCCAGGAGTTTTACCTCCCTGTCATCGAGATGACGGAATACTTCTGCTGTAAAGTTTTCACCCATTACCATCAGGAATATGGCGGCCTTTTTTTTGCCTTCTAAGAATAACCTGTTTTCCAATTAACTCACCTCGTTGAGCCAGGTTTTAATGATGTCTGCTGCAATATCTGGGTTCTGCTTTGTTGCTTCAAGGAGTCTGATTTTATCATTCTGTCTTGACTGAAGGTCATTTGAAACCGATCCTAAATCTTCCTGCGCATTTCCACCTGGAAGCGCTCTTGCCGATACATATTCGCTGGTCTGACTCATCCATTTTTTAAAGGGCTTGATGGCTATGAGAAAGAAGAGTGCTATAAGCAATATATTTAGGACCGGTTTGCTCCCTTTTTTAAGGTAGCCTGTCCATCCTTCAGGGCCTGATGCCGCTGGCACAGCCTCTATGCTCTCTTTTTCCATGGTAAAAGAAACATTGGATAATGCTATCTGATCTCCGCGGTCAGCATTAAAAAGGATCGCGTTTTTAATATTATCCTCAAAGGTTTTCATCTGTTTGCGGTCATATCCTTTAAATGTTTTTTCACCTTCTGCGGATGTCTCATAGGGCCCGTCGATTATTACAGATGCTGAAAGACGCTCCACCTGGCCTGATTCATTAATGGTCTGACGATTAAGTTTATTGATCTTGTAATTTATAGCCGAGGTTTCTCTTTCATAATGACTGGACCCTGTTCCCATGAGCTCTGAGCCAGTCTGAACCCCCTGGTTTAAAAGGTCAGGAGAACCCTGTGCGATCCGGCTGCTGTCAGGAGAACTTTCCTTAAGTCTTTCTTCACTTGCTATCACCTGGCTGTCAGGGTCATAATTTTCTTCGGTCTGGTTAACTCTTTTATAATCAACATCAACAGATACCTTTGCCACAACCCTGTTCATGCCTACAACAGGTTCAAGCATGCTTATGATCTGTTTTTCATAGGTTTCTTCAATCCTGCGCTGGAATTCAAACTGATCATTGCTCAGGCTTCCAATGCTGTCCCTGTCATTTCCTTTTGTTAAGATGCCGCCTTCCATATCAATGATTGATACATTTTCAGACTTAAGACCTGTAACCGCATATGAGACAAGATTGATTATGCCCTGCAGCTGTCTGGGTGAGAGTTTGCTCCCCGTCCTGAGCTTTACAACCACGGATGCTGTGGCCGGTTTCTCATCTTCCGCAAATATTGAATCTCCGGCAGGAACAATATGAACCCTGGCGTCTTCGATAATGGGCATTTTTAATATTGTTCTTGCGAGCTCTCCCTGAAGTGCCTGCTGTTTTTTGATGTTCAACACGAATTCGGTTGTTCCAAAGGTCATATCATCAAATATCTCAAAACCCACGCTGCCGCCTTGTGGCAGTATATCTTCCGAAGCCATATCAAGAAGCAACTGAGAGGCCTTATCATCAGGGACTTCGATAGTGCTTCCCCCTTTTTTAAGCTGATATTTTACTCCGCTTTCTCTCAGCTTTTCGGCTATCTTTGAGGCCTCAACCGGGTCAAGGTCTGAAAAGAGTACAGTGTAGTTCGGTCTGTTCGTGTAAGTCAGCAGCGCTATAAAACCGCCTACTACTATTGCGAATGTTATTAAAAAAGAGATTCGTTTTCCGGCTGGTATTGCCTTAAAGACTTCTATTATATTCCCGACACCTTCCGCCATTTCTGCTCCTGATTCTGATTTATTTTACCTGTGTTATTGCCTGACTAGAAATTCATTCTCATGATTTCCTGGTAGGCATCCAGCAGTTTGTTTCTTACCTGTAATAAAAATCTAAGTGAAATCCCGGCCTTTTCAGAAGCAATCATAACTTCATGGATATTATGATTTTTGCCCATGGCGAAATCTTCAGTAAGTCTTGCGGACTCTTTCAACTGGTCGTCGACATTTCTAACCAACTCGGCAAGTGTGTTCTGAAATGTGTT
>JAFGMQ010000180.1 GCA_016927455.1 Deltaproteobacteria bacterium | reverse complement strand
GCGCCTTTGCGGTGAACATAACATAAAATTTAAGGAGGTTATCATGGAAATAAAGGTATTGGGACCGGGATGCAAAAGATGTGAGGCAACTATGAAAAACGTGGTGGATGCTGTCGCCGAATCAGGAATAAAGGCGGATATCGAAAAGATTACCGATGCCCTTGAAATTGCACGATATGGGGTTTTCGGCACACCCGCGGTTGTAGTGGATGGTGAAGTGAAGAGTGTTGGTAAAATCCCAACCAAGGATGAGATCAGGGGCTGGATACAACAATAATAAAGGAGGGTAATAAAATGGAAGAAAATTGCTGTACATCAAATGGTGACATTATGATTTTGGCATGCTCCGGAGCTTCAAATGTGGGGCAGCTTTCCAACAGGGCGGCGATAGAACTGACCCAGGAAGGCTTTGGGAAGATGTTCTGTCTTGTAGGGATCGGCGGCGGTCTATCAGGTTTTGTCCAGTCGGCAAAGGATGTGCCTCGAATGGTAGTCATTGATGGATGTGAAGTAAGTTGCGCTAAAGCAACCCTTGAAAAGGCAGAAATTCCATTAAAGGATTATATCGTATTGACTGATCTGGGAATCCAGAAGAACAAGGATTTTGACCTGATGCATAATGAGGTCCAAAAGGTAAAAGAGGAAATCAAAAAGGTATGTTGCGGAGGTGCATAGTAAAAATATGGGTCATGAACTGCAAAAAGATAAGATACACCAGATTGTAATAGAAAAATATTCCGATATTGCCAAGTCAGGAGGCATATCCTGTTCCTCATGCTGTGGAGAAACAGGATTGAATATCTCCCTGGACGACATCGGAAAAGCGCTTGAATATACTGACGAAGACCTTTCCCTCGCTCCTGGGGAAGCAAACCTTGGGCTTGGATGCGGGAATCCTTTGAACAGGGCTCAAATCAAACCCGGAGAAACAGTCCTTGATCTGGGCAGCGGGGCTGGTTTTGATGCATTTCTTGCAGCAAGGCTTGTGGGTGATTCAGGAAAGGTGATTGGCGTGGATATGACTCCTGAAATGGTAGAACGGGCCAAAGAAAATGCTCAAAAATTAAAATTTAAGAATGTTGATTTCAGGTGGGGGGAAATAGAAAAACTGCCGGTAACTGACAGTTCGGTTGATGTGATAATATCCAACTGTGTGATAAATCTATCCCCGGACAAAAGCAAGGTGTTCAGCGAGATATTTCGGGTCCTGAAACCAGGGGGCCGCATGGTAATTTCGGATGTACTGAGATCGGGTGCGATCCCGGAACATATTCTCAACAACCCAAAGGCATATACCGGTTGAGTATCTGGAGCAATTTCACCAGGTGAGGTGAAAGAGATTCTAACAGATTGTGGATTCAAGAATATATCGATCAGGCCAAAGGAAAACAGCGGTGAATTAATTCGCCAGTGGAATATAGCTGAAAACGCCGAAAACATGGTGTTTTCTGCATATATTCAGGCAATTAAGCAGTGATTGGAGGATCAAATGAAGTCTTTTTTAATTACACTAATTCTTGCCTTTCTCACAGTTCCCGGAGTTGCTTCAGCTAAATCCCCGGCAGAAGAACACGAGGAATTTCTTAAAAATCTTCCTGTAAAAGGCATGGTCACAATGGTTGCACTCGGCAAGAAAACATGTACACAGTGCAAGATGATGGCTCCGATTCTTGAAAAGCTTGAAAAGGAATATGAGGGAAAGGCCATGATTGTTTTTATAAATCTTTTAAAGGACCCGGAACAGCAGTATGTCTACAGATTAAAGGCACTTCCCACCCAGGTCTTTTTTGATCCTGAAGGAAAAGAGGCCTTCAGGCATATAGGTTTTATGAGTGAAAAGGATATTGTTGCGCAGCTCGAAAAAATGGGTGTTGAATAATTAATTACTCTCGGAGTATGCCATAATGTTTGATTCTTTTTTTATTACGGTTAATGAATGGATCTCTGCCGGTCCCATGCTTGCGGCCATCGGGTGTTTTCTATGGGGCGTCATAAGTGTCCTCTTCAGCCCGTGTCATTTGGCTTCAATCCCGCTCATTGTCGGTTATGTCGGAGGCCAGGAGGCAATGCTTACACCGCGAAAAGCAGGGATATACTCTGTTTTATTCTCGACAGGCCTGTTTATTTCCATTGCCCTTGTGGGTATCATATGCGCCCTTTTAGGCCGAATGCTGGGTGACATCGGCAATTACTGGCAGATACTCATAGGTCTTGTACTTATCTGGATTGCACTGGGCATGATAGGGGTTGAAAGATGTTCAGCATCAGGAAGCCTGCTCTACAGGCTTAATTTCAGAGGGTTTATCGGGGCATTCGGTCTCGGGCTGGCATACGGCATTTTGTCAGGTTCATGCACATTCGGTTTTATCGCTCCAATACTGGCAATTATCACTGTGCAGGAAAAGATTGCCACCGGCATCCTTTTTATAACCCTTTTTGCAATCGGCCATTGCCTGCCCATTGTTATTGCCGGAAGCTTCACCGGGTTTGTTAAAAGCATCATGGAAAACAGCAGATGGCAGGGGGCAGGAAACTGGTTTCGAAGGGGTGCAGGTGTTGTTATCGTCCTCCTGGGTTTATATTTTATTGTTAATCCTTTTTTAACTTCTGTTTAGATATGGGAACCTCGTCATGCTATTGACTGGCTATAGTAAAGAAATATTCAGAGCGAAATGTAATCCAAGCTTTGAATCCATCCACTGCATTGCCCATCTTGATCGGGATATATCAGAGGCATTGCCCTATATCAATTCGGTACTTGGCGGCTTTGAGTATTTTAAAGATCCTCCGGCTGTTACCTTCAGAATGCATGGAAAGCTTGTTACTGTTCACCCAAAACAGATAGCCATAAATGGTCTGAAAGATGAAGAAGAGGCAAACAAGATACTGGAATGGCTTAAACATGAGATTAATGAATCCTGGGAAAAGAGAAATGAGATTGAACCCTGCTACAAAGGAGCTGGAAAACCTAAGGTCTTTGAAATCTTGAAACTGCTTCCCAAAACTAATTGCCGTGAATGCGGAGAAACCACTTGCATGGTTTTTGCCGCCAGAATTGCTGAAGGGGCCAAAGGCCAGGAAGCATGCAAAACCTTAATTGAAAAAAACAGGAAAAAACTCATTTCATATTTGGATCAATTTAATCTGGATAGATAGTAAGTGATATCGGTTTAAGGAGGTACAAAATGTCAGAACAAGTTGAAACAAGAGATTTGGGCTTTTTTGAAAAGTATCTATATATATGGGTTATACTGTGCATAATTGGTGGAATCATACTGGGCAAGGCAGCGCCTGGTTTTGCGACCTACCTGGATGGAATAGCAATATATGTGGGAGACGCTCCTGTTGTTTCCATACCGATTGCCGTATGTCTCTTTTTTATGATGTATCCTATCATGGTAAAAATTGATTTTGCAGAGGTTGTCAAGGCAGGAAAAAGCGGTAAACCGGTGTTCCTGACCCTGATTATAAACTGGGCAATAAAACCCTTTACCATGTATGCCATTGCCATTTTCTTTCTGGGGACCCTGTTTTACGGCCTTATCGG
>JAFGMQ010000179.1 GCA_016927455.1 Deltaproteobacteria bacterium | reverse complement strand
TGCCCCGTGAGTAAGATTTCCGGGAATTATATTGAATGACAATGCAAACGCCGCGTTCAATGCAATATTTGATGCTTTGGGCGCGGCATTTTTTATATTTAGTTCCTATAAAACAGTATTGGAGAAACCTTTTAAGGTTTATATTCCTGTTCATGGAATCCCTGAGCCCTGAATTGTTTATATCCGGGCCTTTTTCTGTTAATATGCACTACCGGCATGGAGGGTGTCAAGAGAGTGGAAAATCCATCATTAAGCCAACAGGCTGATCTATTATGTGGAAAAAGTACTATTTCATCCGGCAGTATTTTAGTATTTTATGAAAGGAATTTTTAACCCAGTGGGACTGAAACAGATGACCAGTAAAGTTTTATTGATCGGATGGGATGCTGCTGACTGGAAAATTATTCATCCCCTCATTGATAACGGTAAGATGCCGAATATGGCAAAGTTTATTGAGCAGGGCGTAATCGGCAATCTCGCCACACTTTATCCCGAATTGTCTCCCATGCTCTGGACATCAATTGCAACAGGAAAAAGGCCTTTCAAGCACGGTATACTCGGTTTTATCGAACCTGACCCGCAATCAGGCGGGGTACGACCGATTACCAATATTTCGAGGAAAACAAAGGCCATTTGGAATATCCTGAGCCAGTCAGGCCTGAAATCCAATATTATCGGCTGGTGGCCTTCACATCCTGCAGAGCCGATAAAAGGGGTTATGGTCTCAAACCATTATCAGAGAGCAATAGCGCCCTATGGAAAATCCTGGCCCGTAAGATCAGGGACAATATACCCTGAAAGGCTTGTAAGGAATCTGGCAGCATTACGTGTTCATCCGCAGGAACTTGATGCGGGCCTTATCATGAACTTTGTTCCCCGCCTGGCAGAGATAGACCAGGAAAAGAATCACAGGATTGAAAATATTGCAAAGATCATTGCTGACTGCACTACAATCAATAAGGCCGCAACAGCTATAATGCACCATGAGAAGTGGGATTTTACGGCCGTCTATTTTGACTCAATTGATCATTTCTGCCACGGCTTTATGAACTTTCATCCTCCTCGTCTTCCATGGGTAAATGAAAAGGATTATGAGCTATATAAAGATGTTGTGGAGAGCGGTTATATATATCACGATATTCTGCTCGGCACACTCCTGGACAAGGCAGGTGATGACTGTACGGTAATAATAGTATCAGACCACGGTTTTCAATCGGACCACCTGAGGCCGAGACATATCCCGGTTGAGCCTGCCGGCCCTGCTTCACAGCATCGGCCCTACGGTATTTTCGCAATAAAGGGCCCAAACATAAAAAAGGATGAGATTATTTACGGTGCCAGTCTCCTCGATATCTGCCCGACAATTCTGACTCTTTTTGGAATACCTGTTGGAAAAGACATGGACGGGAAGCCTCTCGTTAATGTCTTTGAGCATCCACCTGAAATAAAGACTGTCCAAAGCTGGGATGAAATCAAGGGAGATGACGGAAGGCACCCGGAAGATAGAAGAATAGATCCTGTCGAGGCATATGAGGTGATTAATCAACTCGTTGAACTGGGATACATCGAAAAACCGGATGATGACAGGGAAAAGGCGGTAAAGCAGAGTCTTCGTGAACTGGATTATAATGCTGCGCGGTCTTATATGGGTGCAGGCCTTTATTCTGAAGCCGTCCCTATTTTGGAAGAGCTGTTTGAGTCATGGCCTGATGAATACAGGTTCGGAATCCAGCTGGTCACATGCCTCAAGTCGCTGGGCCGCACAAAACAGGCCAGGATACTGCTTGAGGATATTTTCAAACGGAAAAGGCAGGATATGTTAAGGGCGACCGGAGAACTCAAGGAATTCAGCAAAAGCCACAAGGATCCCAGGATAGAGGATTTGAAAGTGGAGGAGCAGCATCAACTGCGTGAACTCCGGGCCAGGGCATCAGGAAGTGCCTATGCCATGGAATTTCTTATGGGCGCTCTTCTTTTTGAAGAGGGGGATGAAGAAAAGGCCCTTGTCCACTTGAAGAGAGCTGAAAAGTTAGATAGCCTGAAATCAGCCCTGCACAACATTTTAGGTGATATATATCTTAAAATGAAGAGATGGGAGGATGCTGAGAACAGTTTTGAAAGGTCTCTTTCCATTGACCCTGAAAATGCAGATGCATACCTCGGCCTGGGGCGCTTAAACCTCAAAATGAGGAATAACAGTGAAGCAGCGGAAGCAGCATTGACATCGGTGGGCCTTCGATTTCACAATCCAAAAGGCCATTTTGTTCTGGGTGTTGCACTTCATAGAATAGGAAGAATATATGAAGCAATTAATGCACTGAGAGTGGCGATTTCTCAGAGCCCTGATTACCCGGATGCCCACCGGCGGCTCAGCTATATTTATAAGAACCGAATAAGAGACGAAGCAAAAGCAGAAGAGCACAAGAGACTGGCAAGGGAGGCAAAAAAGAGGATTCAGACTTTTAAAAAGGGAAATCCATATTCTCAGCAGGATAAAAATACTGCGGCTCGGACTCCTATCACTTCGGATCATCCGGTTATTTCCATATCTCATGATACAGTTCCCAGGGGCACTGTAGACCGGGATAATACGGTTTTTATTGTCTCCGGCCTTCCCCGCTCCGGTACTTCAATGATGATGCAAATGCTTACCCTGGGAGGCATTGAAGCCCTTACCGATGAAATGAGAAAGGCTGACGATGACAATCCCAGAGGGTATTTTGAGTTCCAAAAGGCCAAACAGCTCCGGAAAGATGCATCCTGGCTTGCTGATGCAAGAAGCAGGGTTGTCAAGATTGTTGCTCAGCTGCTGTGGCATCTGCCTATAAAGAAGGGTATAGATTATTGTGTTGTTTTTATGGAACGTCATTTGGATGAGGTTATAGAATCGCAGGACGTAATGCTCCGGCGGCAGGGCAAGAAAAAGGCGAAGATCTCTCATGAAATATTGAAAAGGGTCTTTGCTGAACAGATAAGAAGGGTTAAACTCATGCTGTCAGCAAGGGGAATTCCAGTGCTTTATGTTGAATACGGTATGGCCATCACAGATCCGGCAGGAACAGCGGCAAGGGTAAATGCATTTTTGGGTGGCGGGCTTGATGAAATATGTATGGCCAAGGCGGTGGAGCCTTTGTTAAGAAATCAAAAAAAGGCTGATGCAGATCAGCTATGATTTATCAGTTCTCCTGCTCTCGCTTTTTCAGTCTTCTTGCTCCCTCCATTAGGATAAGCCCCATAAGTATAATTATTCCCCATTCATTAAGTGTGGGAATGGTTAAAGATGGTCCCAGAATGTGAATAGGGGTATCGGCCTGGTCCTCATATGCCCAGTCAATAATTGTGCCCGCGGAACAATTCGCTGCCCCTCTGAACTGGATCCATCCGTAGTGGGTTGCCCCGTCTATATCGAATTTTACTCCTATATAGCCCATCCGGCCGTTGAATTTGCCTACCTGCAGATCATAAATATAACCAGTATAATTATAATATAAATCAAACCCAAGAATTCCGAAAAAATTATTCCAGTTCGCTTCGGGGCCAGCGCTCTGGGAATTTTCCATTATTTGAACTACTGGAAGTTGATAAGTCGTACTTAACGTAAAAGTGGATAATGTGTATAAAAATTCGTTTCCCTTATAGGGATACATTATATTTTCACCATATCTGTAAGTATAATTGTACCCATTATAGGTGCCGGAATATGCGGAATGAAAATTCAAGAAAAGAAAGTCAATCTGCCCGTCACCGTTAATGTCGACTGTTTCAACACTGTTACTCACATTTAAATTCTGAATCCCGCTATATTGCACTGCCGCTTCTGCAGGATGTGCAACGGCCAGAGCCGCGCCTGCGATCATGGAGTAGTCTATGAGTTTCCTGTTCAGCCCATTGCTCGCCTTTAACGGCCACTTTTTTGTTTTTTGATTTTTCATTGCGGCTCCTTCGTAAACGGGTGAATGCTATTTGACATGTAGCTTGGCAGAATATTTTCTGTTATTATTTTTATAGTTCCATGTCAAGACTTAAATATTCCAGAATTATGGTTGAGCAGGATTATTCAAAAATATTTGACAATGAAAAACGGACATACTACTTCGTTTATATTATAGTGTGACAAGTATCCCCTATTAGCAGATAGAAATACTGCAAAGTTGAGATTTTTATAACAATATAATTTATGATATTATTACTCCAGCAATAATATATGTTAATGTTATTATTCCGGCCCCGAATTAAGTTCGGGATAAATCCGCCACAAAAACTGGCGGATAAACTCCAGCCTGTCCCGGATTCCTATTCGGGGCCGGAATCCACAATAAATTCGACTGTATACCCCCGGATCGGGTCCGGGGCAGGCTTATCAAGTCCGGCAGGACGATTGATGTTTTTAATCGCCGGAGTAATATTTTGGCGGGAGGAATTTGGAGTTAATCAACGTTACTTTATTCGGAATGGAACTCAGGATTATTATCAGATTGGTTTTTTGCTGAAGCAACCTGTATTCTGTTGAGCGGTTAGTTTAGGAGGAGATTATGTCTGATTTTTTTCAGAATGGTGAAATAGCAACATTTCACAGACTTAAATACCGGGATATAGAT
>JAFGMQ010000178.1 GCA_016927455.1 Deltaproteobacteria bacterium | reverse complement strand
AGGAGAAAGATGATTTACAGGAACTGCTTCACCAGGCCCAGAAAATGGAGTCAGTTGGACGATTGGCGGGAGGTATTGCGCATGACTTCAATAACATGCTGGGTGTTATCATCGGCAATACTGAGATTGCTCTTGCACAGACAGATTCTTCCAGCCCCGTACGCTTTAGACTTAAAGAAATCATGAAAAGCGCCCGTCGCTCGGCAGACCTTACGCGCCAACTGCTGACATTTGCCCGCAAGCAGACCATCGCGCCAAGAGTGATAGACCTGAACCAGACCGTTGAAGGCATGTTAAAAATGCTTAGGCAGTTGTTGGGAGAAGACATAGATCTTGCCTGGTTGCCGGGAAAAGACCCCGGGCATGTCAGGATGGATCCCTCACAAATAGACCAGATACTGGCCAATCTTTGTGTTAACGCCCGGGATGCGATTAAGGATATAGGCAGAATTACCATTGAGACTGGTCTTGCAGCTTTTGACAATACATACGTTGCCGAAAATGCGAATTTTATCCCCGGCGAATATATCATGCTTGCTGTGAGCGACAATGGTCATGGTATGAAAAGGGAAATACTGGACAGAGTATTCGAACCCTTTTTTACAACCAAGCATGTCGGCAAGGGAACAGGTCTCGGTCTGCCTATGGTTTATGGTATTGTAAATCAAAATAAAGGGTTTATAAATGTGTACAGTGAGCATGGCAAAGGAACTACCTTCCGAATCTACCTGCCGCGGCACGAGTCAAAGGCTGATGATATGACCAGGAAAGCTGCCGAGAAACCACCGACACGCGGTTGCGAGACCATACTTCTGGTGGAAGATGAATCTATGATTCTGGATATATCAAGAATCATCCTTGAAAAACTCGGGTATACTGTTCTGGTGGCCTCCACTCCGGGAGAAGCCATACAGCTTGCAGAGGGCTATGATGGTGCTATTCATCTTCTATTGACTGACGTGGTTATGCCCGATATGAACTGCCGTGACATGGCCGAATGTATTCTGAAACTCCACCCCGGCCTTAGATGCCTTTGCATGTCCGGCTATACAGCTGATGTAATAGGGCATCAAGGAGTACTGGATGAAGATGTGTGTTTTATCCAAAAGCCGTTTTCCCTGAAAGATCTTGCAGCCAAGGTGAGAGAGGCTCTCGAACGATAAGCTGATACAGCCGGAGAAGGAAATTTTAGAATCAGACTAAAGATATTCTTATGCATGCTCAACATCAGAAGCAAAATGAAGGCCAACAATAAAGAAAGGGGAGGTTGCTCTCCTTCACAACACCTTTTGTTTGACCTTGGCCTTTTGTCGTCCCTGAAAATCCCAACCATTCCTGGTTTTTGTGTGCCATTTATTACAACTGCCCTTTTTGTTTCATTCTGAAACATCCATTTCATATCGAAACACAATGATGAGACACTTTTGTCCGGACGCTCAATGCAAATTCAGCAATTGATTTAAAACATTCTGAAATTATTGTGAAATTATTGTGTATTTATAATAATGCGCCTTGGGCATATTAATTGCAAGAAAGGTCAGTGATCTATATCAACAGGTGAGTTCAATCTGATCGAATTAAACTTTTTTAATCTCTACGGGTATAATTCCCCGAAGCTTGCTTCGTCTTGTCATCCCGGACTTGATAAGCCTGCCCCGAATCTTCTTTCGGGGGGAACCAGTAAAGCATGTTTCTGGATTCCGGCTTTCGCCGGAATGACGATTGATAACCCGTAGCTTGCTGCGGGGTAGCTCATTTCATGGCATATGAACATTGCTATCTGGAATTGGTTAAAACGAATGCTAAGTAGTGGAAAATATCACATGGCCGGATTAGCTGAAAAAATGGATCAGGCTGTCAAGGTCATTGCCAGGATGGACAGGGGGTAAAGATCCTTACGGATATTGCTGGTTTGGTAAATGGCTCGTCGCGATCTCAGGTCTTTGCGTGATATCTGGAAGACCGGCAGTATAATCGGCAGATTAACTATTCGATTGTGGAGGACATGACATATGAAAAGGAGATCTCTTGATTTCAGATTAATTTCAGGGGGTGAAATTGTATCTGCGTCTGAAGAAATGACTGCACAGGCGGAACAAATGAAGAATAACATAAATGAGCAGGTTTTTGAAGGTAAAGGAAGAGAGTCTGTCTTTTCCCAATCAGAAGCAGAGCAGGAAATAAACCATGTCTCTGAGATATCTCCTGAGGAGGGGAAATTCCGCTGGGAGATGATGATTTACAGGAATTTCAGTTATTTTCTTACATATAATTATCAATAAAGGAGGCAGTAACCATGTTTGGTCTTACAGATTTATCGATTATTCTGGCTTATTTACTTTCCGCTGTGAGTGCAGTTCTCTGTGTTGTTTACGGAGCTGTAAACTGGAACAGGGATTAACAGGAGAATATTAATTTCGATCCGGGGAAAGGGAAAACAAGAGAACATATGAAGTTTCAGAACCGGGAGGACAGTTAAAATGAATTATACCCTTTTGAATTTTATTATCGTTATATATATAGGATTGATCGCACTAATGGGTTATCTGGGCTACAGAAGGACTCAGTCGGCAGGCGACTATATTGTAGCCGGTGGAGATGTAAATCCTTTTATCATGGCACTTTCGTATGGTGCCGCCTTTATAAGCACGTCGGCAATCATCGGTTTTGGGGGTGCTGCAGGCACCTTTGGCATGGGCCTTTTATGGCTTACCTTTTTTACAATATTTGTCGGTGTATTCATAGCCTTTGTCTTTTTTGGAAAACGTACCCGGACAATGGGTAATAATCTGAAGGCAATGACATTCCCCGAACTTTTGGCAAAACGTTATCAGTCATCATTTATCCACATCTTCTGCGGGGCAGTAATCTTTGTCTTTATGCCGCTCTATGCCGGGGCAGTGCTAATCGGGGCGGCAAGATTTCTTGAAACCGCTCTCAACATGAACTATCTGACGGCGCTGATAGTATTTACAATACTGATTGCTATCTACGTCACTACAGGAGGCATAAAGGGAGTTATGTATTCAGATGCCATGCAGGGGAGCATCATGTTCCTCGGAATGGCATTTCTGCTGGTATATACCTACAACAAACTGGGCGGTGTTACAGAGGCACACACTGCATTGTCGGGACTTGAATCCCTGATACCGCAGAATCTCAAGTCCATGGGCCATCAGGGGTGGACTCGAATGCCCGTGTTCGGATCAACATTATGGTGGATACTCATAAGTACACTGGTGATGGGTGTAGGTATCGGGACTCTGGCTCAGCCTCAGCTTGCAGTTAAATTCATGACGGTTAAAAGCGGAAGATCCCTGAACCGGGCTTGCCTGGTTGGCGGTATATTCATATTTGCCATGACAGGTGTGGCCTTTGTAGTTGGAGCCCTGTCAAATATACATTTTTTCAATACCGAGGGTAAAATTGCTATTGCAGCGGCAGGAGGGAATATGGATACAATCATCCCCCTGTATATAACCAGTGCGATGCCTCAGTGGTTTTCCTATGTATTCATGGTAACTCTTCTTGCAGCAGGTGTGTCAACGCTGTCCAATCTTTTTCATGCCATGGGTACAGCCCTCGGAAAAGACCTCTATGAACAGACCGCCGGCAAGAAACGAGGCGGTACCAAGCATACAATACTATTTGTCAGAATAGGTATTATAATCGGTATCATTGTAAGCCTGTTCCTCGGGTACCAGCTTCCGATCAGTATTATAGCGAGGGCCACAGCAATGTTTTTCGGGATTGCGGCGGCGGCTTTCCTTCCCATGTACATGCTGGGCATCTACTGGAAAGGATCAACGCGGGCAGGAGCCATTGCAGGTATGATCACAGGGACATTTTCGGCACTGTTCTGGCTGGTTTTTATAAAGGCGGCAGAAGCGGGGCCACTGGGAATCTGCAATGCAATCTTCGGAAAACCGGTTCTTATTGACACACAACCATGGCCGGTGGTAGACCCCATCGTAATCGGTCTGCCGGTATCTCTAATAGTCACCATAGTGGTAAGTCTGTTTACCAGACGGCCGGACAAATCTCATCTTGATCATTGTTTTGAAGGAGTTTAGCGCCTGCCGTAAAGAGAGAGGTTTTTTATCGGACAGATGAACCCCGGCAAAGCCGGGGTTCACTCAACTGCAGGCGGATTCAAGATTGTAACCCTGAATGGAATCACTGAACGGGCTTTCTAAAAGGGATATACTCTTTGAAGGTTGTTATTTTTTAAAGGTCATAAATCCTCTCGTCTACCTGCGGGGGGCGGTATTTTCTGGAACGGGCGGGACGCTGCCTGAACCCTGATGAATCTTCATCATCAAGAAAATCCCCCATTTCCGCCTCAATCTTCTCAGGGTCTTCTCCTGCTTCCATCCTTGCAATAGCTTCTTCAATGCCAGGACCCAGGTCCATGCCTGTCATTTCCTTCAATCTTCGCATCAGGGTCGCAGCCTGTCTGGGGTCATTTTCATCAATATATTCGGACTCTTTTGCAAGAAAGGTCATAGCAGACTCCATTCTGGCTTCATCCATGCCTTCAAGTGAATTATCCTCGTCTATTTCTGGTTTTCGGCTTATTGAGAATAGCGACATCTGTCTGTCCAGTCTTACCCGTTTGCATCCGGGGCATAATGGCCTTTTTTCCGTATTCACAGTGCTGGAAAAGAAATTAAAGATTGTATGACATTTCTTGCAGTAAAACTCGTAGATAGGCATTTCTTCCTCTTCTGACGAATGTTATTCGGTTCTGTATTAATACTGATACATAAGAAAGATATCTTGTCATATATAGAAGCTGCAGTTCCCGGTTACAACTGAAATACAAAATGAATATCCGGGAGTCAAATTTTTTTCGGGCTTTCCCTATCATAATTTACAGAGATGGTTTAAGATATCATCAGGTGGGCGTTTTAGGAAAAGCAGAGTAATTATGCCTTGTTTTTTTCATTAAGGTTGCTATACTTCAATTCAATATTTGACCTGGCCATCAGTCCCTGGAAATAGGGACATAAATTTAATTTGCGGTCCTTTTATTGATCATGAAAAGGCAGAAATTGCGGTATGAAAATAAAAATAGGGGTTATATCTGACACGCACCTCCATAAGGTTACAGGAGAATTTAAGGATATATACGACAGATATCTCTCTGACAAAGACGGCGTATTTCATGCAGGAGATATGGTCTCAGTTGATATTGCAGAATTCTTAAACAACGGCAGTTTCCACGGCGTCCATGGCAACATGGATCCCCTTGATGTGAAAATGCTTTTGCCAGGTAAAAAGGTTATAGAAACAGGAGGATTTCGGATAGGACTTATTCACGGCTGGGGGGCTGCCGAGGGACTTGAACATCGCATCAGAAGTGAATTCAAAGATGTTGATGTCATTGTTTATGGCCATTCGCACAAAGCTGCCAATTTTTACAGTGACGGTGTCCTGTTCATTAATCCCGGTACAGCAACCGGTTACAGCTCTTCAGGCATTCATACAATAGGGATTCTGGAGATAAGCGATACTGTTGAGTTCAGTATTATTAAGATATGAGGTTTTTTTATGGAAGTTATCTGGGCGCCATGGCGGATGGAATACATACTTTCAGATCAAAAGGCAGGTGAATGCATCTTCTGTCCCGGAGTTGACAGGAAAAGGGATGAGCAAAGACTGATCCTTTTTGCAGGCCCTCTTACCATGATCATGATGAATCGTTTTCCTTACATTAACGGACATCTTCTGGTTTCTCCCGTCAGACATGTCCCTGACCTTTCAGGTCTTTCAGGAGAGGAAAGACTTGACCTTATGGATATGGTAGACAAATCGGTTACGGTTCTTAAAAAGGTGATGGGGCCGGAAGGTTTCAATATCGGATTAAATCTTGGCAAGGTCGCCGGCGCGGGGGTTGAATCACACATGCACTTCCATATTGTACCTCGCTGGGCAGGAGACACAAATTACATGAGTGTTCTGGCAGAGGTGAGGGTTATTCCTGAGCATATCAGGGAGACTTATTCCAAGCTCCTGCCGCACTTCAAAGAATTTAACCCTATTTCTGGAGGTGATGCATGAAGCATTTAAAAGTGATAGTTGTTATTTTGTTTGTCCTGCTTGTTGTTATAATTGCTGTTCAGAATTATTCACCCATGTCAACTTCCGTTAAATTCAGAATAAACCTTGTTTTCCTGAATTATGAAACTCCTGAAATGTCTTTGTATCTTGTCTCCATTATTTCCTTTCTTGTCGGTGTTCTTTTTACTGGGATAGCGGGCATTGCCGAGAGATTCCAGCTCAAGAGGGAGATCAGAATCCTTAAAAGGGATGCAAAAGAGAAAGACAGGGAGCTTAATTCCTTGAGAAATCTCCCCGTAACCGCCGGAGATATGAGCTCTGATCAGATTACAGATGTATAGAGAATTAAAGGAAGCTATATCTGGCGATGGATAGTGGTGATCTTTTGGCATGATTTTCGGAAAATCCAAAAAAGAGGAGACAGGTCATGTGGGAATCGCTCCGGCAGTTTTTACTTGAGCCTGCCAGCCAGCTTTTATTGCTTGGCCTTTTAATTTCTTTTGCCTTTGGGTTCATTTTCGGACGGTTTGTGCCGGGCAGGAAAAGGGGGAATGAGAGATACAGTGCCAGGAAGAAGGACGTGGCCTTTTTTAAAGGCATTCAATACCTCCTGATAAATGACCATGATCATGCAATCGAAGAGCTTACCAAATCTGTCCAGCTCGACTCCGAGACAATAGAAACCTATGTTGCACTTGGTAATCTGTACCGTTCAAAGGGGGATATTGACAGGGCCATACGCATACGCCAGAGCGTTATTCTGAGGCCGAATATTGACGAGAAGATAAAGGTCAGGGCCCTTTTTGACATTGGTCTTGATTACCGGAAAGGAGGATTTCTTGACAGGGCATTAAATACCTTTCTCAAGGTGGCCGAACGGCAGCCTGCAAACGTGGAAAATCTGAAAGAGATAGAAAAGATTTACGAAGAATTGAAGGATTGGGAAAATGCCTATAGAACACGCCAGAGGGTTGCGCGTTTAGTCAGGGGTGATCACCAGCATATTCTTGCCCATCACCTGGTTGAGATGGGAAAGGTATTTGAACGAAGAGGTGATACCGCCGGTGCATTATCTCTTTATAAAAAAGCAATTTCAGCACATAGAGAGTGTGTTGATGCTTACCTGCACATGGGAGATCTTTATTTCAGCAAAAAGGAATATAATAAGGCAATCTCGGCATGGGAAAAAGTTTCAAAGGTCTCTCCCCAGTTTACATTTCTTGCCTATGGACGCCTTGAAGGGGCCTATTCAAATATGGATAACCTGAAACCTGTAGAGGAATTTCTCAAATCCTGTTCCCGATCAAGTTCCGATGCATTCACACACATGGCGCTGGCCCGTTATCTTAAAAATGAAAATGATATGGAAGGTGCACTTGGAGAGATAAAGAGCGCCCTCGAGGTTACTCCTTTTTTCTGGGAGGCAAGAAGACTTAAAGGAGAAATTATTCTGTCCCAGGGAAAAGACAAAGATGCCCTGGAAGATTACGCCGACCTTATCAGCAAACTGAATATGCCTTATCTGAGATTTCAGTGCTCCGAATGCGGTTTTGAACCAAACGAGCTTCAATGGCAATGCCGGCAATGCAGAAAATGGGATACAATGCGGCTTCTTGATTCAACTCTACTTCATAAATAATATGACTCAACTAACCCCAATGCTCAGACAATACATGAGCATCAAGAAGAAATACCCTGACTCTATATTGTTTTACCGCATGGGTGATTTTTATGAGATGTTTTTCGAGGATGCCCGTGTGGGCTCCCGAATTCTCGGAATTACCCTGACATCCCGCGGAACTTATCAAGATGAGAAGGTCCCCATGTGTGGCATACCTCATCATGCTTCAAGGTCATACATCGGCAAGCTCGTTAACAGCGGGAAGAAGGTTGCAATCTGCGAGCAAACTGAAGATCCAGGGTTAAGAAAGGGAATTGTCAAGAGAGAAGTCGTAAGGGTAGTCACTCCAGGGTCAATAATTGATGAAGGAGATCTTGATGCTAAGAGCAGCCTTTACATAGCAGCAGTTTCAGGACATGACGGCGGCAGATCTTCTCGATCTGTATCAGGCGGCCATGCAAAATTCGGCATTGCTCATGCGGATTTGTCGACTGCGGAGTTCAGGGTTACAGAAGTCGATTCATGGAGTGAACTGCTCGACGAACTGAGCAGAATCAATCCTGCCGAACTCCTGATAACCGAAGAAAGCCATCTTTCCCTGCGTGATGATCTTTCCAGGTATAATCCGGAGGTTATAGGAAAGGATGCCTTCAATCCCTCATCATCTGAGACCCTCCTGAAAAATCAATTCGGCGTAAAATCTCTGGCTGGCTTCGGATGTCAGGATATGCAGCAGGGAATTATTGCTGCCGCGGCTATTGTTCATTATCTGCAGGATACACAGAAGGCCTGTCCATCTCATATAAGGGAAATACTCAGCTACCATACGGGAGACTTCATGTTCCTGGATGAAGCAACATGCGCACACCTTGAATTGCTGAAAACTATGCGCCGGCAATCAGTTCAGGGTTCATTGCTTCAGATTATTGACAGGACTCTGACTCCAATGGGCAGCCGGCTTCTTAAGAAGCGGATCTTTTATCCGCTAATAAATCTTGACCTTATCAAACAACGTCTGGCAGCAATAGCCTGTTTAAAAGACGACATTATAATCCGTGAAGAAATAAGGGAATACCTTAAGGAAATATATGACCTTGAGCGGCTGAACGGCCGCATTGCTTTAAACAGAGCGAATGCAAGGGATCTGCTGGCCCTTGAACAATCCATTCTGAAAATCCCCTTGATAAAAAGCAGCCTGAAGGGCCTTCCCAGCGTGCTTCTTTCCGAGATCGAAACAAGGCTTGATAACCTTTCTGATGTTGCAGACCTTATAAGTAAAGCAATTCATGAAGACCCTCCTGTATCTGTCAGGGAAGGCGGTATCATAAGGAAAGGATACAGTGAAGAACTTGACAGGCTGGTCAGTCTCAGTCGTGACGGCAAGAGCTGGATAGCCAAATACGCAGTTTCTGAACAGCAAAGGACGGGTATATCGAGCCTGAAGGTAGGTTTCAACAGGATCTTTGGATATTATATTGAAATATCAAGGGCTAACCTTCATCTCGTGCCGCCTGATTATATCAGGAAACAGACCATGGTTAATGCAGAGCGTTTTATCACGGAATCCCTTAAGGAAATGGAGGAACAGATTCTCAGTGCAGAAGAAAGGCGCGTTGAACTGGAATACAGAATTTTTGATCAGATAAGGTCCCAGATTGCACTTGAAAATCAGCGTATCAAAGGAACAGCTGAACTTATTGCAGAAATTGATGTAACTGCCGGTCTTGCAGAGACATCTGAAATTAATAATTATGTATGCCCGGAAGTCAACGAGGACAGAGTCATAGATATTGTTGACGGACGGCATCCGGTTATCGAACAGACTGTCAAAGAAGAGGAATTCGTTCCGAATGATATCCATCTGGATTCAACAGACCAGCAGGAACTCATAATAACAGGCCCGAATATGGCAGGCAAGTCCACCATACTCAGGCAATGCGCCCTGACTGTATTAATGGCACAAATGGGCAGCTTTGTGCCTGCCTCAAAGGCTGTCATAGGTATTGTGGACCGAATTTTTACAAGGGTCGGCGCATCAGATGACCTTGGCAGGGGGTACAGCACTTTCATGGTGGAAATGACTGAAACTGCAAACATACTCAGGTATGCCACGCCCAGAAGCCTTGTAATACTGGATGAGATAGGAAGAGGCACAAGCACTTACGACGGGCTGAGTATTGCCTGGGCCGTTGCAGAGGCACTGCACGACAGGGAAAATCAGGGTGTTCGCACGCTTTTTGCAACACACTATCACGAGCTGACGGAACTTGTTGCATCAAAACAAAGGGTAAAGAATTTTAATATTGCTGTCAGAGAATATAACGAGAATATAATATTTTTAAGAAAACTTATCCCCGGGGGAACAAGCCGCAGCTATGGAATTCAGGTTGCAAGGATTGCAGGTCTGCCGGAGAATGTTCTCAAAAGGGCGGATGAGATACTAAATAACCTTCAGGGTTCGGGTCTGGCTAATAAAGGTGCTCCAGGGCTGAGTAACATATCGGCTGACAGGAATAAAGATGAGATACAGCAGCTCAGCCTGTTCGGGTCGCAGGACCTTGAACTCAGGGAATGGATCAGGAAACTGGATATTGCTGCAATGACTCCTCTGGAGGCCCTGATTGAAATTGACAAACTGAAAGCATATATATGTAATAAGAAATGATGCGGGACATTTCAAGATATTTTAAACAGAAAGTCTGAAAAGAATTAAAAAACGCTCTGATATTGAATGTGTTTTCCAGAGGACTTTTTTCCTTAGCCAGTAAATCGTGATGACAGCGATGTGTAATTGAGAATGAATTTAAAGGCATATTACATTTTTCTTTTTTTTATTTTTGTATTTCTGTTTGCTGATGGGTTCGAAGCCATTGCAAAGCCGGCAGATAGCGCCCTGAAATATCTTAAAGAGGCTGATCAGTGCCGCCAGGCTTTGTATCGATCAGCCAAAAAAAAGAAATACAGAGACAACTGGCTGAAATGCATAAACAGCTATCAGCGGCTTATAAGTGCCTTTCCAGGCAGTGATCAGGCAGTCTGGGGGATATACCATTCTGCCCGGCTGTACACAGGTCTTTATGAACATTCCGGAAGATCAAAAGATCTGGATGAAGCAATCTCTCTTTACAGCAGAATAGTTGATGAATATAAGGATCACCGCCTGGCGGATGATGCCCAGTATCGAATTGGTGAAATCTACTATGAGTACAGGAAGGACACTACCCGCGCCTATATTGAGTTTTTGAAGGTGGATATAAAATTTCCCGCGGGCGACATGAGGCCCAAGGCAAAAGAAATGCTCGACAAGATTGCTGTTGCTCTCAATAAAAACGATGATATAGCGACATCAAAGGATATCCCTGACTCAGGGCCCAAGCGGTTTGAAGTGGATGATATACGGTACTGGTCAACCCCCAATTATACTCGCGTAGTGGTTGACCTGCAGGGGCCGGTAAAATATGAACATAATCTGCTTAAGGCTGATCCGGATCTGGAGAAACCCCGAAGGCTGTATCTTGACCTCCAGAATGCCCGGGTTACCTCAAAATTGAGGGAACCTATAATTATTAAAGATGGAATGCTTCAAAGGGCAAGGGCAGCTCAGTATACAAAGGAAACAGTGCGGGTTGTGCTGGATATAGAAGACATTGAAGGGTACAAGGTTTTCCATCTCTATGATCCTTTTAGAATTGTCGTAGACGTCATGAAGTCGGAGAAAGACGATGCATCGGAATCAGCAGTTGCGATTTCAAGGCCTAAGGGCATCAGAAAGGGAATAAGAAAGGCTGAGGCTCCTGATGACAACGAATCCCTTGCCAAACAGCTCGGACTGAAGGTCAAAAGAATCGTGATTGATCCTGGTCACGGAGGGAGGGACCCGGGCTGTAATGCTGCCAGCGGAGTTAAGGAAAAAGACATTGTGCTGAGCCTGGCGAAGCATTTGGCAGAAGAAATAGAGGAAAAGCTTGGCTGTGAGGTGGAGTTAACGAGAGCCGAAGACATATTTATGCCTTTGGAGAGAAGAACGGCAATTGCAAATATGAAAAAGGCCGATTTATTCATATCTTTACATGTCAACGCTCATAGAAACAAGTCAGTCCATGGGCTGGAGACATATTTCCTCAATATAGCCACAGACAGGAATTCGGTGATGGTTGCGGCGAGGGAAAATGCAACATCGGAAAAAAACATAAGCGATCTCCAGACTATACTGAATGATCTCATGCTGAATACGAAGATAAATGAATCGAGCCGGCTGGCACATGAGATACAGAACGGCCTGGTATCGCAGGTCAAATTGAATTATAAGCAAGTCAAAGACCTGGGGGTAAAGCAGGCACCCTTTTATGTCCTTATAGGAGCCCAGATGCCTGCAGTACTCGTTGAAGTCGGTTTTATAACAAACAGCACAGAAAGGAAAAGGATCCTGAGCAGTTCTTATCAGAAGACTGTGGCCAAAGGGATCTGCTCAGGTATAAAAAAGTATATTGAGAGTATTGATCAGGCCTATAAAGGGGGCTGATTTGATAATATCATATCGTACCGGTTTACATTAATTAAACCTTTGAAATTTGTCATTTGGAGGAGCATGGCGACGGGAAATCTTAATGATTCAATTGTTTTAAGATTTCTCCCGCAGTTTATCCCTATGAAAATCGGGGGTCGAAATTTTACCAGCCTTTGGCTGGTACAAATAACGGCAGTTTTGCAGAAGTCTCCTTAATGTCTTACCTTTGGCCTTTTTCTCAAATATGCATCTATGAATATGTCAATACCGCCGTCCATGACCCTTTCAACATTGCCTGATTCCACGTTTGTTCTGTGGTCTTTTACCAGTCTGTAGGGATTAAAAACATATGACCTTATCTGTCTTCCCCATGCTATTTCATCCTGAGACTCATGCATTTCATGTTTCTTCTGATCCTGTTTTCCTTTTTCGAGGTCATAAAGTTTTGACTTGAGGACCTTCATCGCCATGTCCTTGTTGCGATGCTGAGATTTCTCATTCTGACACTGAACAACGATTCCTGTAGGGAAGTGAGTAATTCTTATTGCCGAACTGGTCTTGTTAACATGCTGACCGCCGGGCCCGCTGGCCCTGAATGTATCTATGCGAATATCTTTCTCCTCAATTTCTATCTGAATATCCATATCGACCTCAGGAAGAACAGAGACAGAAGCAAAGGAGGTATGTCTTCTTCCTGTTGCATCAAAAGGTGATATCCTTACCATCCTGTGAACACCTTGCTCTGACTTCAGGTATCCGTATGCATACTGACCGATAACGCTGAAGGTCACATTTTTTATCCCGGCCTCATCTCCATGCAGGTAGTCAATAACCTGCGCATCCATGCCTTTTTCTTCGCACCATCTCATAAACATCCTGAACAGCATTTCCACCCAGTCCTGGGCTTCTGTCCCTCCGGCACCTGAATTTATGGCAATGATGGCGTTTCGTCTGTCATCAGGTTCGCCAAGCAGCGAAAGCAGTTCAAGTTTGTCTATCTGTTTTTGAAGGCGGCCAATATCTTCCTTTATCTGCTTCAAGGTGGATTCATCATTTTCTTCCAGCGCCATTTCATACAACAGCCTTGCATCTTCGTATTCCCGATGAAATGTCCGCCATCGGTCAATATTTTCCTGCATCAAGGCCCTTTGCTGGCTTAACTGGGATATTTCCTCCTGATCCTTTTTCCAGAACTCGGCAGATGACATTATGTTTTCAATTTTTTCGACTTCTACCTGCTGTCTGTCCAGGTCAAAGATGACCTCTTAATTCCTGCAACTGAGTGTTAATATATTCAATGTTATCAATTATATCTTCGTACATTTCAATCCTCCTGCTAAACTGTTCAGTGCTGTTAAAAGGTTAAAATACTTGCTCTGAAGCAAGAATTGTGTCATTCAGAAATTCTCCTCACACCACGGCTCGACTAAAAATTATATTTTGTGGTGCTTCAATACAGGTATTAAAAAAACAATAATGCCAAAATTCAGATTAAAAGTCATTAAATCAAATCATAACCGATCTATTCAATTATGCCCCATAGTGTCTTTTACTGCAATAAGCAGATCAGATAACGAGTAAGGTTTGGGCAAAAAAGGGAATCTCATCTTCAGGTTCACCCTCTTCTGACATTATTACTCCGGCGATTAAAAACATCAATCGTCATGCCGGACCCGATCCGACATCCATTTGAATTCATTGTGGATTCCGGCTGGAGTTTATCCCGAACTTGATTCGGGGCCGGAATGACAACATTAACATATATTATTGCCGGAGTAATAATACATCATTCCTGATAAAAGACCGGATAGAAGCCTGTTATGCCTGTGTGGATCCATCCTTTTTTCTTTTCATTTTACGAATGTTGAGTATAGCATTTATAAATGATATTGCCAAAAGCGAAACAGCAAAAACATCACCGATCCTGGCATAACAAGTCACCGATGAATTCGAAACCCGGAGATCAGCCTTTAAGACTTCCTCTGTGAAGAGTCCTCCCCGTTCAATAATTTCACCTCGGCGGTTTATAAAGGCGCTGAAACCTGTATTTGCAGAGCGTATCATTGGAATCCTGTTTTCAACTGCACGAAACACCGCCATGGTCAGATGCTGATGCGGCGCACTCGTCTTTCCAAACCAGGCATCATTTGTGAGGTTAACCAGTATATTGGCTCCTTTTTTTGAATAACTGCGGGCCATTTCAGGAAAAATTGCCTCAAAGCATATTAAAATTCCCAAAGAGATATCCCTGTGTTTTAGCGGTGAAATATTTTTGTCCCCTGCATCGAAGTCGCCTGCAGCCGGAACGAGCCTGTTTACGAAGAAAAGGAATTTCTTAAAAGGGATATATTCTCCGAAGGGTACAAGGTGTACCTTGTCGTAATAGCTTAACGAGTTCGAATCGGGTGAAATAAGATAGGCACGGTTAAAATATCTTTTGGTTCCATTAAGCAGCTTATAAGCCGGGCTTCCCACGATAAAGGAGGAACCGGATGTTAGGGCAAGAGAATGAAGATTCTGGGAAAAATGCTTGTTATTCTGAAAAAAGAAGGGAACTGATGTCTCAGGCCACACAATAAGATCAGCTTTAGAATCAAGGAGTCCCTCCAATGTCAGCCTGCTGTATGTCTCAAGAGTTTCAGCCTGGTAGGCGGGGTCCCATTTGACAGATTGATCAATATTGCCCTGAATAATCACAGCCCTGATATTTTTAATCGGATTTTTCAATTCCTCCTTTGACAGATGAAAATGACCATACAATAAAGTCCCTGATGCTAAAAGGCCTATCAAAACCGTTTCTGACAGTATTATCGTAAGACCCTGATCCCGCAGTTTAAAAAGGAGATGATAAATAAATATATTAACTGAAACGATTAAAAAAGATATTCCATATACCCCAAACAGATCGGCAATCTGTATGACATGAAGATTTTCATACTGTGAATATCCAAGAAGACACCAGGGGAAACCGGTTAACAGTATTCCTCTCAGGTATTCGAAACCTATCCATAAGGCCGCTGTAGAAAGAATTGCGAAACGGGAGCCTTTAAAAAGTACGGAGAGGCAGGAAAAAAATGCCGGATATAAAGCCAAATAAAGGCACAGGAGAACAAAAACACTAAAACTTGCGAGGGGGTTCAGGTTCCCGTATCTGCCTAAGACTACTGTAATCCAGTAAACCAGAGTAAGATAATGAGCCATGCCTGCTATATAACCCAGTTTAAACGCCCCTGAGGGAGACTCATCCTCAATGCTCTTAAGCAGCGGGACCAGGGCGAGCCAGGCCAGAAAAGAAAGCTTCCCGGGTGGAAAAGATGCTGTAAGCATTATTCCTGAAAGAACAGCAGGCAAAGCTTTGGGAACAGAGAAACCCCCGCCTTTCCGTTTTATATTGAAAATGCCCAATTTGCTGATCAAATGCATGAAATTAAATCTGATAGTTCTTTACTTCCTTCAAAGGTGTGTATCCGGGCGTGTGCTTAATAAGCGCCAGATCGATCTTTCTCTGGTCGGCTTTCTTGATGGTGATTTCCAGTTCCTTGAAGTGGACGATATCATTAACTCTTGGGATCCTTCCGAGAAGGTTTATTATGAAACCTCCAACAGACTCATAATCTCCTTCCGGCAGTTCAATATTAAAGTATTCTTCCAGTTTCTCAACCTCTAATCGGGCGTCTACGATTACGGCATCATCATCAACAATTTTCAGGAGAGGTTCCTCATTATCGTGTTCATCCAGAATTTCTCCAACAATTTCTTCAATTATATCTTCAATGGTAATTATGCCGGCAGTGCCACCATATTCATCGGTCACGATTGCCAGATGGCTTTTTTTTGCCTTCAGGCCTTTTAGCAGTTCACTCAGATTCTGGGTATCTGGTACAAAGAAGGGTTTTCTGATAATTCCTTCGGGAATTTTTGATTCAGGGCTTTCGCCCCACAGCTTCAGGAGATCCTTTGAATGAAGCAATCCCACAATCTTATCTATAGTGTCCTGGTATATAGGAATTCTGGTATGACCGCATTCAGTTACCAGCTTTATGACTTCACCTAATGTGGAATCGGCCGGGACTGATGAGATATCCGTGCGAGGAATCATGATAGAATGAGCTTTTGTTTCCTTAAGATCCAGAACGCCGCGAACCATCTGAGTTTCTTCGTCACTTATCAGACCTTTTGCATATCCTTCATCCATCAGGTCGTGCAATTCATCGGCCAGATCAGAGCTGTTGCCAAGGTGGGCTTTTTTTCTTATCATGTTGCTAATGAAAGAAAAAAAGCCGTGTTCCGAGTCATCTTCCAAGTATGTATTTTTCCCCTTTATCTATTAGTGATTTCTGACAAAATGAATACAGGCAGATCATCTCTGCCGGAATATCCCGAAATTTATCTGAAAAAAATCCCCTTATGTCAAACTTTATTTTCATATCTTTTTATTGTCAAGATGTTTAGATGTCCATGGGGTAGTGAATGGCAGCAGTGTCCTTGAATATTGTGTTTTCAGATCACTGTATGCCAATGTAAGAATACATTGAAACACTATTGTGTTATACTGCTTCCTGGAGCCAAAGGCAAAAACCTTTAAATGGAAATACCTCTTGACTATTATCATTAACTAAAATAAATTAAAACCCTTGAATAAAAAATCAGGGTGTCTGAGCGGGCATATCTCAGTTGGTAGAGTACAAGCTTCCCAAGCTTGGTGTCGCGGGTTCGAACCCCGTTGCCCGCTCCATTCTGCGTTTTTATTTAGATCAGGTGAGGCCTGATGCCCTTTTTGAGGTTGGCAGCTGTCCCTGTGGGGCGAGCTTCTTTTACTTCAAATTGCGGACTTTGCGTTAGTTTTCCATATACCTTCAAGGATTTTATGTAAAAAGGCGCTTAAATTTACAGTCTGCAGCCTGGAGGCGGGCCTCAAAGCCCGCTTTTTTATTATACAGATATTATGTGTCTTTTGTCGAATCTGGACATCATTCATAAAAAGCGAGCCTGTGGATAGAAAAAGTAATGCCTTGAATAACAAGGCTGCCCTTAACAGTGGGGAACGCCACTTCGGCCTGGACAAACAGGCATGTGTTAATTGTCTGTGACTTTCTAATGGCAAAATGCTGTGTCCATGCAGGTAATTAAGAATGCTTTCCCGATAAAAACATTATTTTCAGGATAAACCAGGAAATCAATATGGTTATTCAGGAGGTAACACAAATAATTGCACCTGTTATTGAGGAGATGGGTTTAGAGCTTGTTGATATCGAATATCTGTCAGAACACGGCAGGTGGGTGCTGAGGCTTTTCCTGGATAAAGAGGGTGGCATTACGCTGGACGACTGTGCAAAGGCAAGCAGGGAGATCGGTGACCTGATAGATGTTAAAGAAGTAATAAGTCACGAGTATGTCCTTGAAGTTTCGTCTCCCGGGCTTGACAGGCGGTTAAAAAAGGATAAGGATTTTTTAAGGGCCATTGGTAAAAAAATCAGGATAAAAATGGCAGTACCGTTAGACGGGCATCGAAATTTTACAGGATATCTGAGGGATTTCAAGGATGGCGTTATTGATCTTGAAACAGCCACAACTCCGGTTTCGTTGTCGATAAAGGATATAGAACGGGCTAATATGGTTTATGAATTCGGGCATTAGAAGTACCGACTTATTTTGGAGCAGAAAAAATATGATATCTGATTTAATGAGGATTATTGAACAGGTTAGCCGAGAGAAAGGTCTTGAAAAAAATGTCTTGATTAAAGCACTTGAGGAGGCCGTAAAGGCGGCGGCGAGGAAAAAATTCGGCCCTGAATATGACCTGGAAGTCAATTTCAATGAAGACCTGGGAGAAATTGAGGTTTTTGAATTCAAGGAAGTTGTTGAAGAGGTGACTGATAAGCATATTCAGGTGTCCCTTTCTGAGGCCCTTGAATTGGATCCCGAGGCTGAACTGGGAGATAGTCTGGGCATGAAGATGGATACGGATGAATTTGGAAGGATTGCGGCCCAGTCAGCGAAACAGGTTATAATGCAGCGTTTAAAAGAGGCAGAAAGGGATGTCGTCTTTGATGATTTTAAAGACAGGCAGGGGGAAATAATAAATGGTATTGCCCAGCGGTTCGACAGAGGTTCCATAATCGTTAATCTTGGCAGGACAGAAGCCGAACTGCCACTGAAGGAACAGATCCCCAAGGAGACATATAAACAGGGTGATCGTATCAGGGCCTACATACTCGAAGTCAGGCAATTCAGTCGGGGCCCTCAGATTATTCTTTCACGTACCCATCCTAATTTTCTGGCAAGTCTCTTTGAGAGTGAAGTCCCTGAAATTGCAGAGAGTATTGTCCAGATTGTCCAGGTCGCCAGAGAGCCCGGTGCAAGGTCTAAGATTGCAGTAACTTCAAAAGACCCTGATGTGGATCCGGTGGGTGCATGTGTGGGAATGAAAGGGTCAAGGGTTCAGGCCGTGGTTCAGGAGCTTCGCGGTGAAAAAATAGATATTATCACCTGGGATTCTGATGCTGCGAAATTTATATGCAATGCTCTTTCACCGGCTGAAATAATAAGGGTTCTTGTTGATGAGAGTGAACATTCCATGGAAGTGGTTGTCCCCGATGACCAATTGTCTCTTGCCATCGGCAAAAGAGGACAAAATGTCCGGCTGGCATCCAGACTGACTGGATGGAAACTGGATGTGACAGGGGAAACAAGTTATAACCAGAATCTTAAGGATGGATATAAATCACTGCTGAATCTGCATGGAGTGGGAGAAAAAAAGGCCTCTGATCTTTATGAAGGCGGTTTCAGGTCTGCCAGAGACCTTGCAAACGCAACGGTTGATGATCTTCTTGCTGTCAAGGGAATGACTGATAAGCAGGCAGAGAAACTTATCGAAAATGCGATTGAATATGGAGAAACGACTAAGTTGACTAATGATCCAGAGAAGGAAGAGGTTGAAACTCCTGCCCAAAACAGTGACGACGGAAAAACTGAAGACATGGCCGATGGTGAGTAAAAGGGGGCATATCCCGATAAGGACATGTATATCGTGTGGAAAAAGGCAAAGCAAAATAGATTTGCTGAGGATTGTATTGAATGACAAGGGATATGTTGTCCGGGATATTGATATGAAAGCAGAAGGCAGAGGAGCGTATGTTTGTACCGACATCTCATGTCTTGAAAGGCTGAAGATCGGCAATCGCCTTAAAAGGGCTTTTAAAAGAGAAGTGTTCATGGAAAAGGAATTTTGATTGATGCTTTTATTTTTTTATCAGACAAAATTCAGAATTGCTGAAAAAGAGGGTTAAATATGAGTAAGGTCAGAGTTTATGAACTGGCTAAAGAGCTTGATATGGAGAGTAAAACGCTTCTGGAGAAGTTGACAGCCGGCGGCATGGACATCGCCAACATTATGTGTGCGTTAGATGAAAGGGAAATTGCCAGGGCAAAGGAAGTACTGTCCGGCCCTGTAACCGAGGTTGTTGAAGAAAAGCGAGTGAGAACCAACATTATTCGCAGAAGGAAGAAGAGTCAGGTCGACCAGGAAATCTCCGTGGAGGAAATGGAACCGGCAGAAAAGGGTGATGCTGTGAAGCCTGAGCCGATGTCGGCAAAGGTTATACAGGAAGCTGAGATACACAATGAACCGGAGATAACAGAGCCAGCCGAAACAGGAAATCAGGAAGCTGAACTGACCATGGAAGAAACAGCTGCCATTGAGGAATCTCCTGAAATTGAAGCCCCTGTGGAAAAGACGGCAATTGAGGTTGCTGTTTCTGAACTTGAAGAGAGACCCAAACGCAAAAAGGCAAAAAAACGCAAAATTGATCAGCCTGCCAGGATCATTAAGCGCCCTGAGGAGGGCCCCCTGTCGGAAATGCTTCAAAAGCAGGCAGAAAAGGAGGAAGTAGAGACTCCTCCTGTTCAACAGCCGTTGCCTCCTCTTGAAACAAAGGCCGTAATTGAGGGAGAGACAGAAGAAAAGGCGGGAAAGGGAATTCCTTCAAAGAAAAAGAAGGACAAAAAGAAGAAAGCTCAGGATGAAAAACAACTGTCGGAAGAGGTTACTGTTCGTCGCCGAAGAAGAGAAATATACGAAAGGGCCGATCTGTATGAAGGGCGTGAAGGGAAACCCAAGCCGAGGAAAGGCACCCAAAAAGGCAAACAGGCAGTAAAAAGGATCAGGCATACTGAAATTACTGTGCCCAAGGCTATTAAAAGAAGAATAAAGGTGCAGGAAATATTCACAGCTGCAGAACTCGCCAAGGCAATGGGGATTAAGTCAACCGAATTGATTAAATCTCTCATTGGTCTTGGCTGTGTAGTCAACGTCAACGATCCAATTGATTTTGAGACAGGTTCTGTCGTTGCGGTTGAATTTGGCTACGAACTGGAACTGGACAGCTTTGAAGAAGCCCGCTTCATTACTTCTAAAGAGGACCGACCAGAGGATCTTAAGCCAAGGCCTCCGGTAGTGACCATTATGGGCCACGTTGATCATGGCAAGACCTCGCTGCTTGATTATATAAGAAAGTCAAATATTATCAGTGAAGAATCCGGCGGCATAACCCAGCATATCGGGGCTTATTACGTTGAGACGGATGGCGGGGACATCGCGTTCCTTGACACACCGGGTCATGAAGCCTTCACCGCCATGCGGGCAAGGGGGGCCAAAGTTACTGACCTTATCGTGCTGGTTGTCGCTGCAGACGATGGCGCAATGCCGCAGACCAAAGAAGCAGTCAACCACGCTCGCGCAGCAGGTATCCCGATTCTCGTTGCCATTAATAAAATTGATAAGCCCGAAGCTGACCCTGAAATGGTCAAAAGGGAACTGGCGAAACTGGATCTCTCTCCGGAGGAGTGGGGAGGAGAGACTATTTACGGGAAAGTTTCCGCAAAGACGGGTGAGGGCGTAGATGAGTTATTAAACCTGATCTTATTGCAGGCTGAGATACTTGAATTGCTCGGAAATCCCAACAGGAAAGCAAATGGTGCGATTATAGAAGCAAAGCTGGACAAAAGCAAAGGCCCTGTTGCAACAGTCCTTATAAGGAACGGAACACTTAAACAGGGCGATTTCTTTGTCTGCGGAGAGTTCTTTGGGAGAGTTCGATCGATGCTGGATTGCTTTGGTAAAAAAATTAGTTCTGCAGGCCCTTCCGTACCGGTTGAGATTCATGGTATATCAGGTGTTCCCATGGCTGGCGATGAATTCACTGTTGTTCAGGACGAGAAAATCGCTAAACAGATTATTGAATACCGGAAAATAAAGATCGCAAGACAGGATACAGGCAAGAAAGGCCCAATAAGTCTTGATGACCTTTACAGGAGAATGAAAGAGGGAGACATAAAGGAACTCAACATCGTTTTAAAAACCGATGTGCAGGGTTCACTTGAGGCCCTTGCGGACTCATTGGTAAAGCAAAGCACGGAAGAAGTTAAACTGAGAATTATACATTCGGCTACAGGTTCAATTACTGAATCGGACATTATGCTTGCTTCGACTTCCGGTGCAATAGTTATAGGTTTTAATGTTAGAGCTAATCAGCGAGTATCGGATATTGCCGAAAAAGAAAAGGTTGACATCCGGTATTATGATGTCATTTACAGCGCTGTTAAGGATATCCGCCTTGCAATGACAGGTCTGCTGGAGCCGATTTATAAAGAGAAGATTATTGGGCATGTTGATATCAGGGAAGTTTTTCGTGTTCCTAAAATTGGCGTTGTTGCCGGCTGCCTGATATCCGACGGTCATATTGAAAGAAACTCCAATGTGAGGCTGCTGAGGGACAGCGTTATTGTCTTTGACGGAAAGGTTTCATCTCTTAAACGGTTCAAAGAAGACGTTAAAGAGGTCCAGTCAGGGTATGAATGCGGTATCGGCCTTGAAAATTTTAACGATATTAAGCCGGGCGATATATTTGAAGTGTATGAGCTTGAGAAGGTTGAGGCTGAGTTATAGCTTCTGAGAAGGCTCAGAGATATAGAGCAGCTTGTGAATCTGTGAGTATGAAAACTCAGCTTTTATGGTAATTGGCACCCTGAAAATAGATTTCCACTTATCAGACAATCGATCCCTAAAAGGAAAACGAAAGATCATCAGGAGTATCCTTGATAAAGTGAGATCCAGATTTAATGCATCCATAGCAGAAGTCGGGTCTAATGACAAATGGCAGAAGATCGAATTGGGGATAAGTGTGGTCGGAAATGACAGGCGCCATATTGATTCGTCTTTAAATCATATACTTGCCTACATAGAGTCACTGTACCTTGCGGAAATCATCAATATTGAGATGGAAATTCTGAACTTATGAGTGCCTTGAGTCATGTCAACGATACTTTGTAATTTTAAAGGAGTCTTCACGACTTAAAAATCTTAGACTTTTCCCTGCGGTCTAAATGACATTTATTAATTCATTATACTGGTAAATAATTTGCAGCGATCTATCGAGTACCTTAATCGGACATGGAAGTATTTATATGATTACCGGCAAACGAGCGGCAAGGGTAGGTGAAGAAATTCTAAAAGAGGTTGCATCCCTGCTTGCGGAAAAGATGGAAGACCCCAGGCTTAAAGGCGTTACAATGACAGGAATTCGGCTTAGCAATAATCTCAGGCAGGCAAAGGTTTTCTTCAGTGTAATCGGAGACAGGGAACAGATTGCAAGGGCCCAGGCCGGCCTGGACAGCGCCAGGCATTACATCAGAAAGGAAATCGGGCAGATAATGTCTCTCAGGTACTTGCCGGAATTAACATTTATTCATGACAATTCCCTGGAGCAGGGCAGTCACATGGATGCCCTTTTTGACAAGATACGAAAGGCAGAAGAAAGAAATGATCAGTAAAGGGAGCCGAATCGGATTTTAACTGTGCCTTCAGAATCGACATTCAGACATTTCGAAACGACTCTAAAGGAAATAGCCTTATTCCTGGAAGAAGGAAAAAGATTCATTATTATGACTCACAAGGATTCTGATCCGGATGGCATCGGATCGATGCTTGCCCTTGGGAGGGCACTTGAGAATGGAGGAAAAGAAGCGTTACTTGTAAGTGATGAGCCTCTGCATGCTCCTGTCAGCCTTTTAAAGGGAGCTGAAAAGATTGTTCAGGATGTTGAATCCGGACTTTATTTTGATGGAGTCATAGTCATGGATTCGGGTGAAATAAAAAGGGTGGGCGGACCGCTAAGCTATCTTGAAGGCCCTTTGCCTGTTATAAATATTGACCATCATGAATCAAACGGTCTTTTTGGAGATTTCAATCTGGTTGATTCCAGCAGGTCCTCAACTTCTGAACTGGTATTTGAGGTAATAGGAGCCGCGGGTCTGAGGATAGACGCTGATACGGCTGAAAATATATTTGCAGGGATACAGGCGGATACAGGTTCTTTCAGATATAACAATACCACGGCATCATCTATGAGAATAGCTGCGGATATGATAGATCTTGGTGCGAACCCATGGCAGATATCACGAACCATGATGCAGGAGCGCAGTCTGTCCCAACTGAAGTTGCTGGAGATTGCCCTGGGCAGCCTTGAATTTTATCACAATGGTGAGATCGGAGTAGTGACTATTTCGCTTGATATGTTTAACTCGACTCAGGCAGGGATGGTTGAAAGTAATAGATTTATAGATTATCCCAGGTTTGTTCAGGGAGTAGAGCTTGCCGTATTGATCCGTCAGACCGGTGAAAATGATTACAAGTTCAGCCTTCGTTCAAATGACAGGGTTAATGTGGCCGAGTTGTCGGGCCGGTTCGGAGGCGGTGGCCACATAAGGGCCGCAGGATTTGAGTGCCATGGACCTTTGGTTTGTCTGAAGGATAAGTTTTTAAAGGAAGCCGGTCGATATTTGGATGGAAAATGCGATTGATGGAATACTCCTGATTGACAAAAATGAAGGAGAGTCTTCTTATGATGTTGTGAGGAAGGTAAAGTCAGCCTTTAACGCCAGAAAGGGAATGAAAACAGGACATGCCGGCACACTGGATCCTTTTGCAACCGGAATGCTTGTTATCCTTCTGGGGCAGGGAACCAAGCTTTCTCCTTTCATCATGTCCGAAAGGAAGGTCTATCTTGCAACCGTGATGCTGGGTGTCGAAACTGACACTCTGGATCCGACCGGGCAGGTGATTAGATCCAGCAGGATTTCTGATTTAAGTCCTGAGGTCATTGAGGAAAAGACCAGGTGTTTTGTTGGAAATATTAGGCAGTCTCCGCCGATCTATTCAGCTGTCAAATACAGAGGCACAAGGGCCTACAAACTTGCAAGGAAGGGCATTGAATTTGATCTGCAAACGAGAACCGTGACAATAGATTCACTGCAGATCATTTCTGTTGATCTCCCTGAGGTAACTTTTAAGATTAAATGTTCCAGCGGAACCTATATCAGGAGCCTTGGAGCGGATATTGCCAGGGAATTGGGAACGTGCGGGCATGTAAAATCCCTGAGAAGGATGGCCTGCGGGTCTTTTGATATAGAGAGCGCCCTGAATTCGAATGAGATCCGGGCTGAAAATGATTCTAAATTAAGGGAAAGGGTCCTTGATCTGAGAGATGCTCTTCCCGTTATGCAAGAGATTGAAGTGGAGTCCCTTCTTGCAGATAAAATCAGGCAGGGTTACCAGCCCGCTCTGGCAGATCTTTTCGACAGCTGTGATATGATTGAATGTAAGGAAGGTTATGCTAAAATAGTTGAAAGGAAAAGTTTGTTGGCAATAGTAGCTTTAACTGGAGACAGGGCTGCAAAAAGCGGTAAATTAAAGATAGAAAGAGTCTTTTGCTGATTAAATAGTTTAGGTGATTTATTGGGTCTTTGACAGAGTAATTGCTGATAATAAAAAATTAGGAAAAATATTAAAAAATTGGGAGGTATAAAAAAGTGGTTTTAACACCTGAGATTAAAAAAGAAATAATTAACAAGTTCAAGGTCAATGAAAAGGACACGGGTTCTTCTGAGGTCCAGATTGCCTTGCTCAGTAATAGAATTCAGTATCTTACTGATCATTTCAGGGTTCACAAAAAAGATCATCATTCGCGCCGTGGTCTCTTAAAGCTGGTTGGCCAAAGGAGAAGGCTGCTTAAATATTTAAAGAAAAAAAATGTTGAGAAATATCTGAATGTAATACAGACACTTGGAATCAGAAGGTAGGACAGCGGGAATCAGTATTATTAACGGCAGATATTGCGGGTAGGAATCACATGCGGAAATTTTATCAGGCGTCAGTTGTATACCCGAAAATCGCAAAAATGAAAGGATTGTGCAGGAAATGTTCAAGGAATGTGAAATAGAGATCAATGGTCAGGCCCTTCATGTTGAAACAGGTCGTGTTGCAAGACAGGCAAGTGGTTCTGTTGTTTTAACGTTTGGAGAGACGGTTGTACTGGTAACTGCAGTAGCTACAGAGGAGATGCGTGAGGGCATAGACTTTCTTCCTCTGACTGTTGAATATCAGGAGATGTCATATGCCGGAGGAAGATTCCCCGGCAATTATTTTCGGAGGGATATGGGAAGGCCGGGAGAAAGGGAAACCCTGATTTCGCGGCTCATAGACAGGCCTCTTCGGCCGCTTTTCCCTGAAAATTATAAATATGAGACCCAGATAATTGCGACAGTACTCTCAACAGATAAAGAAAATGAAGCGGATATTTTGGCACTCCTTGGCGCTTCTGCTGCACTTGAAGTCTCGGATATCCCATTCTTAGGTCCTATTGCCGGAGTCCGCGTGGGAAGAAAAGATGGTAAATTCATAACAAATCCCACCGTCAGTCAGCAGGCCGAGAGCGATATTAATATGATTGTTGCCGGAAATAGATCAAGTGTGGTTATGGTTGAGGGAGGATCTCTTATTGTCTCTGAGTCGGAGATGATAGATGCCGTTTTTTATGGGCTTGAGGCACTCCAGCCCATGCTCGACCTGCAGGAAGAACTGAAAAGAGAAGTGGGCAAGGTGAAAAGGACTGTTCCTGAAAAGGTTGTTAATAAAGACATACAGGAGAAAGTTGCTGATTTAGGAACCTCTCTTGTCAGTGAAGTGATTACGACTGCCGATAAAATGAAGCGCCAGCAGAAAAGCAGGGCAGCTCTGGATTCAATAATGGAGTCCATGGCGCAAATCAATGCTGAAGGTCAATTCGGGCTCAATGCAGGAGATGCAAATATAAAAGAAGAATATTATTCCCTTGAGAAGAAAATGGTTCGTCAGATGATTCTGCAGGATGGGAAAAGGATTGATGGAAGACCGTTTAATGAAGTAAGGCCTATAGAATGCGTCGTTGGCATCCTGCCCCGTGTTCACGGCTCAGCCTTGTTTACTCGAGGAGAAACACAGGCAATGGTTTTTACGACTCTTGGAACAGAACGGGATGAACAAAGGATGGAATCCATTTATGGTGAATCTTTCAGGGCATTTATCCTTCATTATAATTTTCCGCCCTACAGCGTAGGGGAGGTAAAAAGGCTGGCGGGCCCGGGGCGAAGGGAAATCGGACATGGAGCGCTGGCAAGACGAGCTCTTCTGCCTGTAATGCCCGACAAAGAAAGTTTTCAGTATTCCATTCGTGTTGTGTCTGAGATACTCGAATCCAATGGATCTTCATCTATGGCGTCGGTCTGCGGCGGTTGCCTTTCACTTATGGATGCAGGTGTTCCGATAAAAGAACCTGTGGCTGGCATAGCCATGGGATTGGTATCAGACGGTAATAATGTGGCCATATTGACGGATATTATTGGTGATGAGGACCATTATGGGGATATGGATTTTAAGGTAATGGGTACGCGAGACGGAATCACCGCATTGCAGATGGATATTAAGATTGATGGGATTACCAGGGAGATTATGAAGAGCGCTCTTGAACAGGCAAAAGAAGGAAGACTCCATATCCTGGAGGAGATGAACAAGGTTATTTCAATGCCAAGGACACAGATATCTGAGTATGCTCCTATTATAACCACCATGCAGATCAGACAGGAAAAAATCAGGATACTTATCGGTCCGGGAGGAAAAACCATAAGGGAAATTACAAACGCGTCCGGGGCAAGAATAGATGTCGATGATGAAGGGACAGTTACAGTTTCTTCCCCTGACAGAGAATGCACTGAATCTGCCATCAATATGATCAATGAAATTGTTCAGGAGGCTGTGGTAGGAAAGGTCTATACCGGTAAGGTCGTAAAAATAATGGATTTTGGGGCCTTTGTGGAACTGTTTCCGGGAACGGACGGTTTTTTGCATATCTCCCAAATAGATCTGAAAAGGGTGAATGAAGTAACGGACGTAATCAGGCAGGGAGATGTGGTTTCTGTCAAGGTGATGGACATAAACGAAGACGGAAAGATCCGGCTGTCACGTAAGGCAGTCCTGGCTGAAGCTGAGAAAGAAAAATAGGAGAGAATCAGTTGTGGCTTTATGACAAGCGCAATTGACAAGTGATATTTCAATGCATAATAAGACTGTTTTAAAAAACGGCGTCAGGATAGTTTCTGAGCAGATTGAACATCTGCATTCAGTTTCGGTGGGGATATGGGTTAATGTGGGTTCCAGGGATGAGGATATTTCAGAAAACGGAGTTTCCCATTTTATTGAACATATGTTTTTTAAAGGGACCGATAAAAGGAGCAGCTTCCAGATTGCGAAGGAACTCGATACCATAGGAGGCATGTCAAATGCCTTTACGGCCAAGGAAAACACCTGCTATTATGCCCGCGTACTTGGAAAGCACTTTCCGGTTTTGACGGAAATTCTCTCTGATATTTTCCTTAATTCAATTTTCGATCCCGGTGATATAGAACGGGAAAAACAGGTAGTTCTTCAGGAAATCAACATGGTGGAGGATGCTCCCGAAGATAATATTCATATCCTTTTCAACCGCCTTTTCTGGAACAGCCATCCAATAGGCATGTCTATTCTGGGAACAGATAAGACAGTGTCAGGGCTTCAGAGGGAAAGCATGCTTGAATATATAAGTAAATTCTATGTTCCTGAAAGGATACTTATTGCGGCTGCCGGCGACCTGGATCACAATTTGCTTGTTTCATCATTTGAACCTTATTTTGAATCATTCCTGCCGGGAGAGGATTCAACCATCAAAAGGAAAGTCCCGGTATGCAATGCGGATATTTTAATAAATTCCAAAGACCTTGAACAGGTTCATATAAGCATGGGGTCGGAAGCGCCTTCTCAAGTCAGTGAGAAGAGATTTGCCTGTGCTGTTCTCAACACGATCCTCGGTGGGAATATGAGTTCCAGGTTGTTCCAGGAAGTCAGAGAAAAAAGGGGTCTTGCATATTCAATATATTCATTCGTCTCTTCCTACATTGATACAGGTTTTCTGTGCGTTTATGTGGCCACTGAGCCAAGTAATGTAAATCCTGTGCTTGATACCATTCAGGACGAAATCAAGAAGATAACCCGAGGACAGTTCCCCAGAGCGGATATGGAGGCGGCCAAAGACTACCTTACCGGCAGCATATACCTGTCTTCTGAGAATACTGAAAGCCGTATGATGCGTTTGGCGAAAAATGAGCTGATTTTTAAAAGGTACATAGGTTACGATGAGCTTGTTTCCAACCTGGAGTCTGTTACATTTGATGATGTAGTTGAAACAGCGAAAGAAATATTCCAAAACGGCAAGACCTCTCTTGCAGCACTTGGGCCAATCAGAGATGAAGACATAGGCAAAGGCAGGCTTGATCTGGATTTAAGATAAAAAGTCCTTTAAATCTGTTTTCTACAGGTAAAGCAGGAGAAACAAAAAGTTTCCCCGGAGTTTAATGAAGGATTATGATAGACATTAGAGTTACCCGCGTGAAAAAGAATAAAAATCTGCCTTTGCCTGAATATAGATCTGAAGGTTCTTCCGGAATGGATATCAGGGCAGAGCTGGAGGAATCAGTCGTTTTGAACCCGGGAGAAATCAAGCTTATACCAACGGGATTAGCCATTTCAATACCGGAGGGATATGAGGCTCAAATTCGGCCAAGAAGCGGGCTTGCTCTTCATCATGGAATTGGCATGGTAAATTCTCCAGGGACTATTGATTCCGATTACAGAGGTGAGATAGGGATTATCATGATCAACTGGGGTGTCGAACCCTTCACTGTCAATAATGGTGATAGAATAGCCCAGATTGTTTTTACCAGGGTTATAAGGGCCAATATTGTTGAGGTAATTAATCTTGATGAAACGCCCAGAGGACAGGGAGGATTTGGGCATACCGGAATTTTGTGAGAGACAAAATGAAGTTTTCTGTTCTGGCTTCGGGCAGTGGTGGAAATGTTTGCTACGTTGAAATAGGAGGCACAAGGGTAATAATTGACGTTGGACTCAGCAGCAGGGACATAGAAAGGCGTCTCGAACATATCGGAATCAGCCCCATGAGCCTGGATGCAATTATTATTACGCACGAACATTCTGATCACATAAAAGGAGCGGGCCCCTTTTCAAGACGTTTTAAACTGCCTGTTTATATCAACCATAGAACTTTAGATATTGCTCAAAAGACCGTTGGCGGGCTGCCAGATCCGGTGATAGTAAGAACCGGAGATACCATAAAAATCAAGGAACTCTGCATAGAGACATTTACAAAATGCCATGATGCTGCCGATCCTGTGGGCCTTGTGTTTTCTCATATTAACGGATCCTGTTCAAACGGGAAGAGAATTGGTCTCATTACGGATCTTGGACGAAGCACCAGGCTGGTTGAAGAACGTCTTAAAGGATGCCATGCACTGATTATGGAATTCAACTATGATCAGGAAATGCTTGAACAGGGGCCTTATCCCCTGTTTCTCAAGAGAAGAATAAAGGGCCAGGACGGACATCTTTCAAATCAGCAGGCATCCGGTCTTCTTGAAACGGTTTCCCACGAAGACCTCAAATTCGTTGTGCTTGCCCATCTGAGTGAGACAAATAATCAGCCGGAAATAGCATACAGAGAAGCGGCAGATGTTCTCAATAAACGTGGTTTTGGGGGAACAAATATCCTGATAGGCCGGCAGGACAAACCCTGCCCCTTAATTGAACTGGAATAATGGAAATTGCTTCTGAGCCTGATCCAGAGCAGGAATAAATATCTATTAGTTGAAAATTGATGATTGTTAATTAAACAGACAGGGGGGAGGGGCCGGGAGGCTGATCAGGAAAAAACCAGGACCTTTTGATTTCAAAGTTCATAACTTTGACTATAAGAAGGTTCTGCAGTAATATAAAATCTTTATGGAAAATTTAACAGATACTGGAGTTATGAAGTTGGCTTTGAATAATCTTCCTGTTTTTCTGTTTCCGCACTCTTATATCGGAGAAAAAGCTGCGGAAATAGTACAAATACATTTTAGAAGTCTGAATGTCTGTGTGCCATGGTTCTTAAAATTTCCAGGTGGTCTGCCGGAATCGGGAAGTGAATCCTTTATTAAAATTTTGAACCCTCCCGTGGACTTGAAACCTAAAGAAGATTTCATGTCCCTTCTTTCTGAATACAGGCAATGGATTAAGAACGACTATGATAAGGGATATTCAGCATTTTTCAGTATTGCTCTGGAGCCAGAGTCAACAGAAGGAAGCCCCTGGAAGATCAGGCAGATGATGAATCAAAGATTTAAGGATCAGTCTTCTGAAACTCCGGAAGCCAATGCCCTGAAATGGCATCTTATCCTTCATCTGGCCAGGGAATTCGAAGATGATCTGACTCAGGCGGAAGAAATGCTTAAAAAGGTAAAGCTCGATCAGCCTCCGCTTAAGAACGCCCTGGGAGATGATATTCCACTGAAAGGCCTGTCGGATGATTTGCCAACAGGTAAAATTGCACTCGGAAATAAATCTCAGACAAGACAGGTTATGGAAGCCTGGTTTGGCCTCTTTGGCGGGTATCTCCCGGATAATGGTGTCCTGTTAACACTTGATGGGGGGGTGATGGATTATGTTATGGATATGTTTGATAATGAGATTTATGGAGTTACCAGGCTTCCTGATGAAGTCCCTCTGCCTGATTTTTCTTCAATCCAGCAGGATTTCATAGTAAAGCATATCCCTCGGATTTCAGGCGAAGTAAATTCTGATGTCAAGCCCATGAGGAGTCGCATTTCAGGCAAGACAATCATAATGCCGAAATAGAGAATTGATTTTATGGTCGAGAGGAGGTTTCCGGCGGATGCGTTTGGGTTTGACATATTGAAACTTGAAAATGGTATCTGCGGATTTCTTAAGATTCCATGAAATTGACAAGATCGCAAAAAGTCGTCACTCCGGCCCCGCGTCAAGCGCGGGATAAATTCCAACCGGAGTCCAGATGATACGTAACTAATTAAAAACACTGGATTCCGACTTTCGTCGGAATGACGGAAAATGGTATTTTTTGACTTTTTGCGAGTTCATCAAAATTTACTGAACAAAAGGCTTGTTCTCACGATCCATGCTTATTGGATCGGGCCGTTGCAATTTTGTGTTTTTCATGAGGTGATATCATGAGCATATCTTTCAGGAAGATCAGGGCCAAGAACAGACTTATTAATCCCTTCAAGGATTTTTCCCTCGATGAAATACCCCTTGAAATCCGGTTTGATCCTTTAACCGGGCAAACAGGCCGTGTGTTTGATCTGTTTTTCAAGGCTGAACGCATTGATCCTTCGGAAACAGTAAATCGTTCAGAAGAGATGTTTTGTCCCTTCTGTCCGGATGCTATTGAGAAATCTACCCCACTGTTTCCACCGGAAATAATTCCGGATGGCAGAATCAGGGTCGGGGAGGCTTCGCTTATTCCGAATCTAGTGCCTTTTGATAAATATGCAGGCGTTGCAATCCTGTCCCATAGACATTTCATACCAATTGAAGATTTGACTCCGGAAACAATGAATGATTCCTTTGAGGCTGCACAGATCTTTGCAGAAAGGATTGCTGAAATTGACTCCGAAATAGGGTTCTTCAGCATAAACTGGAATTATATGCCTCCTGCAGGGTCAAGTATTGTTCATCCGCATATTCAGGTTAACTGCGGTGAGTTCCCAACCAATGAGCAGCGCATGCAGCTGGAATCATCCAGAGAGTACTTCAGGAAGAACGGAAATACCTTCTGGCATGATTTTATTGAGGCGGAAAAAGAGAATGATGAAAGATATATCGGACAGATTGACTCGACATTCTGGATGATGAGTTATGTCCCACAGGGCTTTTTGCCGGATATCTGGTGCATATTTCCAGATCAATGCTCTATAATTGATATGGGGAAAAATGATATTAATTCTTTCCTGACGGGCCTTTCAAAAGTATTCAGCTATTTTAACAGACAGAATATCCTGAGCTTTAATATGTCTGTCTTTTCAGTGAAGGATGAGGAACATTTCCGTCTCAATGCTAAAATATGCCCGCGTCTTCTTCCAAGACCCATTGGTAACAGTGATCAGGCCTATCTTCAGGCAGTCCATAATGAGCCTTTTTGTGTGAGGCCGCCTGAGTCTCTTTGCAAAAAGGTTAAGGAATTTTTTGATTAAGTGATGTGGCAGGGTAACAATATAAAATTAATATGGGAATTGCCCTTGGTTTTTGCGGCAGCGGAAAAAAGTATAAGAATTGTTGCATGAGTTGAGTAATGAATAAACATCAAATAATGTTGCAGGTATTGATTATTTGTCTGATTATTTATCT
>JAFGMQ010000177.1 GCA_016927455.1 Deltaproteobacteria bacterium | reverse complement strand
TTAATCCTTATATCAGGCTGATTCTTGAAATATCTTTTCTCAAGGACGCGGGCGATCGCGTCAGGAATGGATAAAACAAGCCCATCCTTTTGAAATACCGGGTGCTCACCCCCAATGCCTTTGAGCTGTTCAATAATCTTGTCAACTCCCACGCCGGATCTCAGCGCAAGAGAAACAAGACGTCCTATTGCCTCTGTCTTGGCAGTGGTTGAGCCTCCGGATTTACCTATTGTCGCAAAGACCTCGAAAGGCCTCCCTTTATATTCCGTTACAGTAACATAAAGCGTTCCCAGGCCCGTCACCATCTTGGAAGTAAAACCTTCCAGTGTTTCGGGCCTCTCCTTTACTGCAAGCATAAATTCATTTTCAGGTTTCTGGCTGTTCTCATTATTAAAGGATAGTACCTGGTTTTCCCTGCTCCCGTCCCTGTAAATGGTAACTCCTTTGCATCCCAGCTTGTAAGCCAGATTATAGACCTTCCGGACGTCATCCACAGTATCACTGTGCGGAAGGTTTACCGTCTTGGAAACAGCATTGTCTGTGTGCTTCTGAAAGGCTGCCTGCATTCGCACATGCCATTCGGGGGTCACATCATGAGCCGTGACAAAGATTTCCCTCACTTCCCCGGGTATACTGTCCATATCCCTTATGCTTCCTTTGCTGGCAATTTCGTCCATCAGCTCCCTGCTGTAAAAGCCCTTTTCTCTGGCCACCTTCTCAAAAAAAGGATTAACCTCCACCAGTTCATCATTGTCCATAACCCTCCTGATAAAACTTAAGGCAAACAGGGGCTCGATACCGCTCGAACATTCAGCAATGATACTGAGCGTACCGGTTGGAGCAATGGTTGTTACTGTGGCATTTCTATACCTGAAATCTGAAAGGAGGCTGTCTTTATAAACACTCCTGTCAAAATTTTCAAAGACCCCTCTTTCTTCTGCCAAGGCCCTGGATGCCTCATGAGATTCCTTCTGTATAAAACCCATAACCTCTTCTGCTATTTCAAGGGCCTTCTCTGAGTTGTAAGGGACCTTCAACTGATAAAGCATGTCAGCAAAGCCCATAACACCGAGGCCTATCTTCCTGTTTCCTTTCACCATTTTTTCAATTTCCGGCAGCGGGTATTTTGATCTGTCAATAGTGTCATCCAGAAAGCGAACTGCCAGCCCCACAACTTCCTTAAGGCCATTGTAATCGATAACCGGATTCTTTTCCTTTTCCTTTCCCGAAGTACTGTCTTCCAGCACAAATCTTGAGAGATTTATCGAACCGAGATTACATGCCTCCATGGGCAGCAGAGGCTGTTCTCCGCAAGGATTCGTACTTTCTATGTCACCGAGCCCGGGTGTGGGGTTGTCCCTGTTGATTCTGTCTATAAAGATTATGCCCGGATCACCTGTTTTCCATGCCTGGTTAACGAGGGCATCATAAACCTCAGAGGCATTCAGTTTACCGGCCCTGGTCTTATTTCTTGGTTCCAGCAAATCATAGCTCTCCCCTCTCTGCACTGCTTCCATAAAAACATCTGTTACCGCAACAGAAATATTGAAATTATTCAGTTCATTAGCGTTTTCTTTACAGTAAATGAATTCCATTATGTCAGGGTGATCTACCCTGAGAATACCCATATTCGCTCCCCGCCTGGTTCCCCCCTGCTTCACCTGTTCAGTCGCTGTATTAAAAATCTTCATAAAAGATACCGGGCCTGAAGCTATACCGCCGGTGGTTCCTACCCTGCTGTTCTTTGTCCTCAGGCGCGAAAAGGAAAACCCTGTCCCGCCTCCTGATTTGTGGATTAGAGCGGCATTTTTGACAGCATCAAAAATCCCGTCTATGCTGTCTTCAACAGGAAGAACAAAACAGGCAGCCAGTTGACCGAGGCTTCTGCCGGCATTCATCAGGGTCGGGGAATTCGGCAGGAATTTAAGTTCAGTCATCATGGCATAAAAGGATTCCTCCATATTTTCAACGTATTCGTCGTCATGATATTTTTTCTCTGCAGCCGCTATGTGGGATGCCACTCTTCTGAACATCTGCTCCGGGCCTTCAATTAAGTTACCTTTTTCGTCTTTCTTAAGGTATCTTCTTTCAAGAACCGTCTTTGCATTATCGGAAAGAACAACGCCGTTTTTTACAAAAATTGATTTATTCAGTCGAATTGGGGAGGGTTTTTCAAGTCCATATTCCACAAGTTTTTTCTCAATAATCTTCTCAATTTCAGACATTGAAATAGTGCTCTGGTTCATTCTTGTAATTTCTTCCCTTAAAAACCGGCTGATGTTCATTGCCTGATCTGTGTTTATAGGATTTTCGCGGATCAAAAGATCTGACAATCTTTGATCATCCCACCTGTAATCAGACAAATCGAACCGACCATCTTCCGTGACTAAAAACTTGTCGTCCTGGCCCATGAACATCCTCCTGCACACTCTAAAAATAGTATGTATTTCAAAACAGCCCTCTCCCGGGCGGCAGATCCCCCAATAAAGGAAATTTTTCTCTCAAAAAACTGTTTGCACCGCATTCACAAAAACCATGCATTTGACGGAATTAAAAACAGCTCCATATGAAAAAAGCGTTTATATGGAAGAAACCGGCGTGCTAACGGCAAAATGATATGAAAAGAAAAAAATTGATCCCATATAATCACGGGAGACACGATACTTCAGCAAAAAAGCAGCCCTGAACGTACAATTCAGTTAAAACAGCATGTCCTCTCTGATCTGCAATAAATATAGAATCATATTTTCAGCTACAATATATAGTATGTCAAGAAAAAATTATTCAATATCTGATGAGTTCAAAGATAAAAAATCAACTTGTCTTCAATCCTGTAACATTATTAGACCCTGGCATTTATGGATAAAATGCGTCACTGTTACAGTCAGGCGGAACGACAAGGCAGACATTTGTCTTTCACAAACCTGTCAATCTTGATATATCCTCAATAATTTTGTATATCCTGCATTTATGTGAACCTTAATCCGGGAGACTGTATATAAAATGACTTTAAAACACGGATTTCAATTGATAAATGAACAGAAAATCAAGGAATATGATACTTACGCCCTGTTCTTTCGGCATGCAAAAACAGGAGCCGAACTGCTTTCCCTTTCCAACTCAGACGACAATAAGGTCTTTGGGATTTCCTTCCGGACGCCTCCCTGTGATTCAACCGGAATTGCCCATATTCTTGAACACTCGGTCCTTTGTGGTTCTCGAAAATACCCGGTAAAGGAGCCTTTTGTTGAACTTTTAAAGGGCTCTTTAAAGACCTTTTTAAATGCCTTCACCTACCCTGATAAGACCTGCTATCCGGTTGCCAGCAAAAATATCCAGGATTTTTATAATCTTATAGATGTATATCTTGATGCCGTATTTTATCCACGTTTGACTCAATTTGTATTTCAGCAGGAGGGCTGGCATCTTGAACTGGAGAATGAGGATAGTCCGCTGTCTTTCAAGGGTGTTGTTTTTAATGAAATGAAAGGGGCATATTCCTCGCCTGACAATGTACTTTCCGAACGGTCTTTACAGTCTCTCTTTCCTGACAATTCATATGGTTTTGACTCTGGCGGCGATCCCCGAAGCATGCCCACCCTGACCTATGAAGACTTTCTCGACTTTCACCGCAAATACTATCATCCCTCCAATGCCCGAATCTGGTTCTCTGGGGATGATAATCCTGATGAACGTCTCAGGCTGACCAATGAATATCTCAAGGAATTTAATTCCATTAAAATTGATTCAATGATTGAACTCCAGCCGCTTTTTGACAGGCCAAGAAGACAGGTTCATCCGTTTGTTGCTGGAAAGGACGAATCTGCCCTCAGCAAAGGCATGATAACCCTGAACTGGATGCTCCCCGAGACTATTGATGTGCAGAATAATTTATCTTTCCGTCTGCTTGAATATATCCTTCTTGGCATGCCCGCCTCTCCTCTTCGCAAGGAACTTATAGAATCCGGGCTTGGGGAAGACCTTGCAGGTGATGGGCTTGGCAGTGAATTGCGGCAGATCTATTTTTCCACCGGCCTTAAAGGCATAAAGACAGAGGACGCCGACAGAATTGAACATCTTATCCTCGATACATTATCAAGGCTGTCCTGTGACAGAATCGATCCACTTACAATCGAGGCCGCGCTTAATACCATAGAATTCCGCCTGAGAGAGAATAACAGCGCTTCTTTTCCACAGGGCCTTTTGCTTATGCTCCGGTCTTTAACAACCTGGCTTTACAATGGTGACCCTCTTTCACTGCTCAAATTTGAAGAGCCCCTAAAAAGAATCAAACACCATATCAATTCAGGCAATTCATTTTTCGAAGACATGATAAAACGATATCTCCTTGATAACCCGCATCGCAGCACAGTTATTTTCAAACCCGATTCCGGGCTTCAGGAAAAAGAGGAAAAGGCAGAAAAAGAGTTCCTGGCCAGGACTAAATCAAAGATGAGTGACGATGATATCAAAAATGCCATGCGGAACACTATTGAACTGAGACGGCGGCAGGAAGCGCCGGATTCCCCTGAGGCCCTGTCAACAATACCCTTCCTGCGGCTTTCTGACCTGGAAAGAAAACAGGCGGAAATTCCTTTGACAATAATCAAAGAAAAAGACACCAGGATACTGTTTCACGATCTGCCTACCAGCGGGATCGTTTATCTGGACATTGGATTTGATCTCCAGACTCTGCCGGAGGCATATCTGCCTTTTGTCCCTCTTTTTGGCCGTGCCCTTGTTGAAATGGGAACGGAAAGGGAAAATTTTGTTCTCCTTACCCAGCGAATAAGCCGTAAGACAGGTGGAATATATCCTGTGGCGTTCACTTCTGCTGCAAGAAATTCAGGACGCGGTGTTCAAATGCTTTTCCTCCGCGGAAAGGCAATGCAGAAACAGGGCAATGAACTTACACGGATAGTGACAGATATCACCCTCGGAGTTAATCTGGATAACCAGGAAAGATTCAGGCAGATGGTGATGGAAGAAAAGGCCAGGATGGAGAAAAGTATAATCCCCCAGGGACACCAGATGGTCAATCTTCGGCTTCGCTCAAATTTTAATCATGCCTTCCGGGTTGCCGAACAAATCGGCGGAATCAGCTATCTGTTCTTCTTAAGGGAGCTCTCACGCCTTGTCGAAGAAAAATGGCCTGATGTGCTTTTTGTCTTAAGGCAACTGAAACGCATTCTTATAAATACAAACTCTTCGGTCTTTAATGTCTCTCTTGATGAAAAAGGCTTTACTGATTTTCAGCCCCATTTAAATGAACTCATCTCCGCGCTGCCGGAATTCCCGCCCGAAAAACCTGACTGGCACCATGAAGGGCGTTTTATATCCGAGGCCATGACCATGCCGTCACAAGTCAATTTCGTTGGAAAAGGCGCTGATCTTTCATCTTCCGGTTACAGGTTTCACGGTTCGGCACTGGTCATAACCCGCTACCTTCGCAATGCCTGGCTCTGGGATCGAATCAGGGTTCAAGGCGGCGCCTATGGCGCCTTCTGCCTTTTTGACCGATTATCCTCCATATTGACATTCGTTTCATACAGAGACCCAAACCTTGAAGAGACACTTGCAGCCTTCGACCACTCAGCACAATTCCTCCGCGAGTCTGATTTCAATGAAAAGGAAATTGAAAAGAGTATAACAGGTGCCATTGGAGATATAGATGCACACATGCTTCCTGACGCAAAAGGATATGCGTCGATGATTCGTTATCTTACAGGCAATTCTGATGAAATCCTACAAAAGATGAGAGATGAGATATTATCAACCAGATTAATCCACTTCAGGGCATTTGCGGATCAGCTTGATCATGTAAAGGAAAAGGGCATAATTAAGGTCCTCGGATCGCGGGACGCTGTTGACAAAGTTCTTAGTAAAAGGCCTGGACTGCTTGAAGTCCTGGAGGTCATGTAGGTTTTTTAAGTTTAATGCTTTACTGTCAATTCACCTGGCTGTTAATTGTTCTTCTTGACCGAAGCCGTTATATTTATTACTACTGTTTCCAGAAACACGGACTTCTGGCATACTGATTTTCAGGTTACGCCTCTATTTTAACCTTCAGCTTCAGCTGCCGCTGAAACAGGGAATCGGCCATGGAAAAATTCTCTGTCAGATTTTTACCGTACGATATTTCAATTGATGTTGAAAAAGGCCTTACCATCGCAGAAGCAGCCCAAATGGCAGGTGTTTATGTGAGCAATCTCTGCGGCGGGGAAGGCACCTGTGGTAAATGCCGCATTCAGGTGATAAGCGGACATACAGAAACTTCAAGGCCCTTGAATGCCTTTTTTTCAAAGGAAGAAACAGCTAATGGCTTTATGCTGGCATGCCAGACGCTTGTCTACGGCAACCTCGTGGTCAAAATTCCTGAAGAATCAAGATCTGAAGGGGCTCAAATACTCGTAACCGAAGCGAACCTAGATTCAGGAGTGTCATGTCTTCCTCTGGCACGAAAAATCGGCCTTGAACTTTTGCCTCCCAGCCTTGAAGATAATATTGCTGATACTGAAAGGATATACAGAGAACTGATAAAAAAGATCAAGTGCAGATCTATTGATATAAATCCTGAATGCCTGCAAGATCTTTCAGATAAACTGAGGGCAAATGACTGGAAAATTAACATTACTTATTCTATCAATAAGGAGCACTGCCAGATACAAAAAATTGAGCCTTTTGAAGCTAATTCGAGTTGGTTCGGGGTAGCAATTGACATCGGCACCACCACAGTAGCAGCACAACTGGTTGACCTGTACTCAGGAAAAGTACTCGGGGTGGAACCGGCCTACAATCTTCAGTCTGCCTATGGTGAAGATGTTATATCCAGAATAATATATGCATGTAAAAAAAACGGGCTGCGCCTTCTGAACGGAGCCGTTGTTAAAACTGTTAATCAGCTCGTAAAAAAGCTGGCCAATGACAACCGCATCTCGGTTGAGGATATCGACATTATGGTGGCAAGCGGCAATACTACCATGAGTCATTTGCTTTTGGGCATTTCTCCACGATATATCCGAATGGAACCATACGTCCCTGCCGTCTGTGCCTACCCCCGGATAAATGCAAGGGATATAGGAATTGAAATCAGTAAAACGGGAATCCTGGAAATCCTTCCAAGCGTTTCTGCCTATGTGGGCGGTGATACAGTTGCCGGTGTCATGTCATGTGGAATTGCTGAACAGAGCGGCATCAGGGCATTAATTGATATCGGTACAAACGGGGAAATTGCCATAGGCAACAGCGAGTGGATATTGACCTGCTCTGCCTCGGCCGGCCCGTCGTTTGAGGGCGGCGGGACCAGATGCGGCATGCGCGCCTCAAAAGGTGCAATTGAAAGAATAATGGTATCTGAAGGTGAATTGCGCTTTACGACAATCGGCAATGTCAAGCCGAGAGGGATATGTGGATCCGGTCTGATCGACGGTATCTACGAACTTGTGAAAAACGGCATTGTCAATGCTAACGGAAAATTCAACAGGGACCTGAATGACTCGAGGCTGATCTTTGAGGATAACGTCCCCCATTACGTCATAGCCTGTGCTGAAGAGACTGAGGCAGGCAAACCCATAGTCATTGCCGAATCTGATATAGACAATCTTATAAAATCAAAAGGCGCCGTTTTCGCTGCATTTAAATCGCTGATCGATTATGTTGGCCTTGGATTCGATGATCTGGAAGCAATTTATGTGGCAGGGGGTTTTGGTAATTTCCTGAATATTCCGAAGTCTATTTCTATTGGTCTGCTGCCTGATATTCCGCATCAGAAAATTCATTTTATCGGAAACAGTTCTCTTGCCGGGGCACGTATGTGCCTTCTGTCTGAGGCCTCCCTTGAAAAATGCATTAACATTTCAAGATCAATGACTAATATTGAACTTTCCAGTTACCATCCTTTTATGAATGAATATATTGCAGCGCTTTTTCTGCCCCATACAGACCGCAGGCTTTTTCCCTCGGTAGAGTACTGATTGGTTTTTCCTTGAGCTGTAACAACCTTTTCCTGCTTTGCTTTTTTTTAAACGCCTCCTGGCTTACTGTTTGATTGGTTTGATTTCAGGGGCTGCCGGAAAGTAAAGTGAAAAGGAAGTCTCTCCTGATCTGTAGCAGTCGTCTTTTTCTGTGCAGAAACTGCATTTGCTTATCCTGCCGGGACAGATATCGTCATCTTTCGGGATAAAAAAGCATTTCGTGGAATTAAGGTTGATTTCAAAATGATACCGCTCAGAAAAGATTCTGGTCCTCAGAAGGTCTGCCCCCTTTCCGCCGGCATTAAAATCAAACGGCCTTTTGGATGAATAATTCATTGTCTGCTGCGTCACAAAAAAGCCCTCAAAAATCCTTTTCTGCGCTTCTTGTGAAATGCCGACGCCGTAATCATGAACCAACAGTTCATAACCTTCACCCTTTTTCTTTACGGAGATCTCTATCTTTCCTTCGTCAGGTGTGTTTTCAATTGCATTCTTCACAAGACAGTCAATCACCTTGGTCATTACATCAGGCGGCATGTAAACTGATGCCTCCGTGTCAAACATGGTAATGAAATCTATCTGGCGATGAGAAAAGAATGGTTTCAGAGCCTCAAGCCTTTTTTCTACCCACTCATCCAGAAAGAGAATCCGGGACTTCTGTTCTTTTGGGCCGAATAATTCCTCTATTTTTCTCCTTATGCGTTCGATCGCGTCACCCTTTATGTTCTCTTCCTCAATAAGCACCTCCAGTTCATCCTCACACTGGTCGAGCAAAAGAGAAATAATACCGTAGCTCCTGAACTCCTTGTTCAGCATTATATCTTCAACCTCATATTGAATTTCATTTATCCTGTCGAGGTTTCTCTTTGCCATTTCCATATTCTGCTCCCAGTTCTTTCCGGAAAAGCCTTCAAGTTTCTTATTCAAGAGATCCAGAGATCCGTAAAGCACTGCGACAGGGGTCTTCAGTTCATGTGACAGGTGGTTTATCACCTTGTCTTTTGCGCGGTTCAGGCTTTTCACCTCTTCATAGGAATGCTTCAGCTCCTCGGTAACACGAGCATTTTCTACTGAAAGGGCAACCGTCCCTCCGATCATACTTAACAAATCAACATCATCCTGATTAAAAGGAATTTGTTTCTTATTAATAGCACATAATACACCAATTATTTTTCCCTGACTTCTCAAAGGCACATCAAGCAGGCTAAGAGAACGATAATTCAGTTGATTATCAACTATGTCATAAAAATCAGGGTCCTTTGAAGTATCCGGCACGATAACCGGTTTTCCGGTTTTTATTACCTTTGCCGCAATTCCTCTTTCAGCAGGAAATCGATAATTACGGGCCCTGCTTTGAAGATCATTGTCCTCGTAAACTGGACCCACAAAATAGAGTTCATTTTTCACTTCATCCAGTAAAATAACAATCGAAGCCTCTGTATCCAAAAGCCGTTTAACTTCACTATTTATGTAGAATAACAGGTCATCCAGTAAGGGGTGTTCAGGGAGTGCCATACTTATGCGCAAGATGGCCTCATTGATACGGGACAGTCTTTTTTCCCTGGTAATATCCCTTAATATGGCTATCATTCCAGGGTGTTCATTTTCAGATTCAACATAATAGGCAGCCTTTACGGACACATCAAGGAGCCTTCCATCCTTTGTAAGGCGCTGTGTTTCGTGGCTCAGCAGTGTCTTTTCCTTGAAAAGGCGTTTAACGTTTTCATAAGTCTCTTTCTTTCGGGCGGCAGGAATATAGGGAATTATCTGCCCTTCAAGTTCATCAAGGGTCCACCCGAAGATGTTAGTAAAACCTGAATTGAGATAGGTGACCTTTCCTTCGATCGTAAAGACAGCAACAGGGTAAGGTACAAAATCGAGGAGCGTTCTGTACCGCATCTCGGATTTTTTAACCGCCTCCTCAGCAACTTTTCTTTTTGTGAGGTCCTGAAAAGTTTCTAAAGCGCCTGTTATATTTCCACTTTTATCAATAAGAGGGGCTGCTGTAAAAAAAAACCATCTTCCTGCATCCCCTTTGTCAGGAAAAAACACCTCTGCCTGAAAGACCCCGTCTTTAAAAGCAAACTTTTTAAGTTTCCCGCGGTAGTACTTTTCAACTTCCTTTACCGGCGTTTTATCTACTATAAAATCAGCCAGAATCGGCCTTTTTTCGGGATAGAATGCGGCCCACTGTCTTTGAGTTCCGATTATTTCCGAAGCTGAAATACCGGTAAGGATTTCATATGCCCTGTTACAATGTGTTGTTACGTGATTGTTGTCAATTACCAGGGTTGGGATCGAATTCCCGTTTACAATTTGAGAAAACTTCTGCTCGCTTTCCCGAAGGGCCAGCTCACCCGCCTTATGTTTGGCTGCTTGTTTCTCCAGGGCCCTTACTCTTTCTTCGAGCTCTCTGTAGGTCGGCTTTTTTGGCATTAGAAAGCCCTCCAATAGACAAATAAGGTTTTAATATTTATAATTATACTGCGAAACGCGGGAAATGAACAATCCGAAATTAATGAGCAAAAGACCAATATCAAATAAACGGGAAATCTTCTGTTTACCCTGAACATAATTGTCATAAAGGAAAGCTTCTTATATGTATGAATTAAATGGAATAATTCATCTGCCATTTATAATTTTCATTCTGAATCGATTTTTTTATCTGGAGGCGCGTTCTCAATAAATGGTACAGCCTGTTTGGTCTTGACAAAGGTTTTTATGTGAAATAATACTATTTGCAATTTTGCCATGTTGTCAAGGAAATGAACCGTTCCCGCTAATTTCATCCCTCTTTGTTTCATAATCTGCAATGTTAAAAATCGGATATCTTGAATTAGAAAACTGTTTTATAATGGCACCCATGGCTGGAATAACAAATCTTCCGTTTCGCCTTATTGCCAGAAAGATGGGTGCAGGCCTTGTTACAACTGAAATGATCAGCGCCACAGGGCTTATGCTTTCACAGGAAAGGACATTACACTATCTGAAAAGCCATAAGGATGAAAAACCTCTTTCAGTACAACTGTTTGGATCTGAACCTGAAATAATTGCTGATGCATGCCGGATCGCTATTGAAAGGGGAGCAGATATTATAGACATTAACATGGGCTGTCCTGTAAAAAAGGTAATAAAGACCGGCGCCGGAGGCAGCCTTATGCAATCCCCTGAAAGAGTAAGACAAATCGTAAAGGGCGTTCGCCGTGTCTGCAGTGTTCCCCTTACTGTAAAAATCAGGTCCGGCTGGTCTATTGAAACGCCTTCCGCCTGTGAAATCGCAAGAGTGATTGAAGAGGAAGGAGCAGACGCGATCACGGTTCACCCTCGATATGTAAAGCAGGGTTTCTCAGGCTCCGCAGACTGGTCTTTTATATCAAAGGTAAAAAACCTGTTAAAAATTCCTGTGATTGGCAGCGGCGATGCATTTACCCCTGACCTTGTCCTTGAAATGAAAAGACGAACCTGCTGTGACGGTGTTATGATTGGTCGCGGGGCAATAGGAAATCCGTGGATCTTCCGCCAGGCAGTCGATCTTGATAAAAATGGTGCCTTTCGCACCCCTGAATTGCGGGAAAGAAAGGCCTTGATTATTGAACACTTCATGCTTCTGAACAGTTTTTTTGGTGAACTCAGAGCATCAAAAAAAATGAGAACCCTCCTTGTGTGGTATACGAAGGGCCTTCCAAACAGCTCCGGATTCAGAAGGTCTTTTACCTGCGTTAATGATTATGGTTCAATTTTGTCAGCACTGGACAATTACTTTCTCTACATTGGGGAAAATTAGAGATGCGAGTAAGGCTTGCTAAAACAGCAGGATTTTGCATGGGTGTCCGTCGGGCCATGGAGATGGCATTAGCTGAATCAAATAAAAGCGACGGGCCTCTTTTTACTTACGGACCTCTTATACATAATAATCAGGTCCTAGAACTCCTTGAATCCAAGGGTGTCAAAGCCATTAACAGCCTAACGGATATTCATGCCGGCAGGATTATCATTCGTGCCCACGGTATCCCCCCGGATGAACGACAGGCTATAAAAAACTCCGGCCTGAAGGTACTTGATGCCACCTGCCCGAAAGTTGCAAGGGTTCAATCTATTGTAAGGGCTTATACAAGAAAGGGTTATGCAGCCATAATCGTTGGAGATAAAACTCATGCAGAGACAATTGGTTTAACTGGTCACGCAACCGGTCGCGTTTATGTCATAGACAGTATTCCGGATATCGAGAAATTGCCTGATTTAAATTCTTGTTTTGTGGTTGCTCAAACCACCAGGGATGAGCATGGCTTCAATGAAATTGTTAAGGCACTCAAAAAAAGGTTCCCGGAGATTCTGGTTTTTAACACGATCTGCGACGCGACACATCAGCGTCAGAACGAGGTAAGGCTTCTTTCAGGCGAGGTGGATGCACTCGTTGTCGTTGGCGGCTATCACAGCGCCAACACTCAGCGACTTGCCGAAATATCAAGTAAATCGGGTGTGCCCACCTTTCATGTTGAAACTGAAAATGACCTGGATTTAAAAGCCCTGGCAAAGATGAACTTAATAGGCATCACAGCAGGAGCTTCAACTCCCAACTGGATGATTAAAAATGTTGTAAGCGCCATTGAAGGAATCAGAGGCAGAAGAGAGTCAAGCTTTTTCCGGCTGATTATTCATATAATTAAAATCCTTGTCATGAGCAATATCCTTGCAGCATTAGGGGCCTTCTCCTTTGCTTATTGTGCATCGATACTTTCCAAAAATCCAAATATTATCTTCCCGTTTATCACATTGCTATATATCCACGCAATGCTCGTATTTATTCGCTTCTTTGATAAAGGTGCCGGCTCATACAATGATCCTGAAAGGGCTGTTTTTTTAATAAAACACCGAGCTGTCCTTATTATAAGCGGCCTGGCCGCAATTTCCGCCGGACTCGCCTTATCTTTCTATGTGGGGATAGAATCTCTCCTTGCCCTTGCCGCCCTGAGTCTTCTGGGTATTACCTACAGCATACCTTTTGTTCCCGGAATATTCAGAATAAAGGGCAGATATTCCAAAATCAAGGATATTCCCGGATCAAAAAGCCTGTCCGAATCGCTTGGGTGGCTGGCGGTTATTGTTTTTCTCCCGGTTCTCGGGAGTGCTTCTATTGAATGGCCGTCTGTTATTACTACCGCAATTATCGTTCTCCTGATGGGTTTTACCAGATCAGCTTTTTTAGACATTCTTCAGGTTCAGGGTGATCTGATAGTGGGCATTGAAACATTGCCAATCACGCTTGGTGAAAAGAACACCTTAAGACTTCTTAAATCTACCCTTGCAGCCACTGCAATTATTCTTTTATCTGCTCCAATTTTGGGTCTCCTTAATCTTTTTTCGCTTGTTGTTCTTGTCAGCGTATCAGGGCTGGCCTTCTGCATTCTCGCATATGAGAGACACTGGCTTTATCCCGGGCTTACTCTTGAAGCACTGGTGGAGTTGAATTTTCTTCTTTCCGGGTTATTAGGAATTGTCTGGCTGAGTTTCTTATGGCTTTCGTAAGCGTTGTAATACCCACATATAACCGTCCGGAAAAAGTGGCCCGGGCTGTCTCTTCAGTTTTAAATCAGACTTACCGTGACTTTGAGGTAATTGTTGTTGATGACGGTTCAAATGACAATACTGAGGAATACCTGAAAATATTTTATCCAAAAATCACTTTTATCAGGCATAAAGCAAATCTCGGCGTATCAGCCGCCAGGAACACCGGAATTTCTGCATCAAAAAGTCCCTTTATTGCCTTACTTGATTCCGATGATTACTGGCTTCCGAAGAAACTTGAAACACAGGTTGGTTTCTTTAATTCCTGCTCATCTGCTCTTGCATGCCAGGTGGAAGAAACCTGGATAAGGAATGGAAAGCGTGTTAACCCTCGCATACGTCATATAAAGAAAGGCGGCTATATTTTTGAACCATCTTTGAAGCTCTGCCTCATAAGCCCGTCTTCCGTTATGCTGAAGAGATCTCTTTTTGATGAAGTAGGTTTGTTTGATGAAGGACTCCCTGTATGTGAAGATTATGATCTCTGGCTCAGAATTACCTGCCTGCACCCTGTCCATCTGATTAAAGAGTTTTTGGTCGTCAGGGAAGGCGGACACCCGGATCAGCTCTCATCCAGTCTGAAGGGAATGGACCGTTTTCGTATTGAGGCTATCGTTAAACTTTTAGATAGCGGGAGACTTAATAAAGGTCAGATTTCCGCTTCACTGAAGGAGCTTTCAGTGAAATGCCGGATATATGGTAATGGCTGCATAAGGAGGAATAGAGAACAAGAAGGAAGATTCTTTTTACAGCTCCCAGAACAGCTTAAAAGGAGGATAGAAAATCAGGCATGGTTTTCTTAAGATTAACGGATTTACTTTATGGCCTTTATTATCTCTATAACCTGATCCACAAGGTGAGGCAAAGGTTCAGCAGAGACACCAACAAGCCTGAGATTTTCCTGGGTCAGAGGGATAATAATCTTCTTAGCCTGACTTGAAGAGACTGCTGTGGCCATTTTTGATGTAACTTCCCCCATCATCGAATCAGCCATTAAGATTGCTATGGGCCCGATAATTATATCTACATTTTTAGCTGTCTGCACTACCGCGTTTTCACCGGTAGCGCCCTTATTTGCCCCCGCTTTCAACATGGCTGAAGTGGACATGGAATTTGTACCAATTGCAAGGATTTCCAGATCATTTCCTAATGATCTCCTCAATCCTTTGATTAAAGCCGCGGCAATTCCCCCTCCCTGCCCATCCATTATCATTAGTTTCAAAACATTCCTCTGAAAAAATTAGTTTGCATAGCCAAATAAATAAATCTATTTTAGTGTTATAAAAATTCTCACCACTAATTGCGACTGCTGCGTAATCAGTGAAATTCATTGTTTGAGGTTGCCATGATATCCATATGGGTCCCTTTTTCAGCATGTGCATATTTTGTCGGCTCTATCCCTTTTGGAAAACTTATTGCAAAGAGGGCCGGGGGTTTTGATATTACTACGCGAGGCAGCGGAAATATAGGTGCAACAAATGTTGCCAGAGAACTGGGTTTCAAGTGGGGACTTCTCACGCTTACCCTTGATATTTTAAAAGGATTTGTCCCCGTATTTTGCTTTTCATATTTTTCTTCACCGCACTCGCCAGGATACAATTATGAAATTGCAGTTGTTGCGCTGTCTGCTCTTCTCGGGCACCAGTTCTCCCTGTTTCAGCGCTTCAGGGGAGGCAAAGGCGTTGCAACGGCCCTGGGCATTTATCTGGGTATTTCAGAGTTTACCCTTTTTTCATGCCTGATAGGAATTATTATTTTTATCATAACTGTCTACAAATGGAATTTTGTTTCACTGGGCTCTCTGGTTTCTGCATCCATTATACCGATCATGCTTCTGCTTTTCGGGGAATCCTATGTGATAGTTTTTATGTCCGGTGTCATTACCGGACTAATTTATACGAAACACAATGACAACATAATCCGGTTGATTAAAGGAGAGGAAAGAAAATGGAGACAGGTTGAATCAACCCAGTAATTCAATCAATCTGTCCAACTCTTCGTCTGAATAGAAATACAAAATGATTCGTCCCTTTTTTCCTTTTTTCGATATCTGCACATTTGTACCGAGAGATCGTTTTAAACTGTCTTCAACGGACTGGAAATAATGGGCAATTTCTGGATCTCCTTTCTTCAGATCCTTTTGTCTGTTAATTGCTTTTGCCAGAGACTCGAGCTGACGAACAGATAGATTCTTTTTTAAAACCGCATCCCTTAAGAGTTTCTGCTGTTCCGCATCTTCTATGCCCGCCAGCACCCGGGCATGGCCCATACTTAATCGACCATCAATAATGTCCTTCTGAATAATTATTGGGAGTTTCAGGAGCCTGATTGTATTTGTTAAACTCGATCTTTCTTTTCCCAGTCTCCTGGCAAGAGAATCCTGGGTCTCTCCGGTCTGCTCCAGCAGCTTCCTGTATGCAATGGCTTCTTCAATCGGATTCAGGTCCTTTCTGTGAAGATTCTCAATTAAAGCCAGCTCTAAAGACTCTGTCGGAGTTGCTTCCTTTACAACAACAGGCACACGCTCCAGACCTGCCTTTTGTGCTGCGCGCCATCTTCTCTCGCCGGCAATGAGACGATATCCTGTTTCGGCCCTGCTTACCAGCAAAGGAGTAATAATTCCTTTTTCGCGAACTGATGCCACCATGCCCTCAAGTTCCGAATCCGAAAAATCCTGTCTGGGCTGGTTCGGATTTGGCTCTATCGCTTCTATGGGGCAATGAAAAAATTTATCCCCTATTTCGTCAACATTATTCACACCAGGAATCAGGGCTGACAGTCCTTTACCAAGGGCCTTTCTTTTCATCATAATTTTATCATTTCCTTCCGATAAGTTCTTTAGCGGCAGACAAATAGCTTCTTGCGCCCTTTGAGTTTACGTCATAGAGTATTATCGGCTTTCCGTAGCTTGGGGCTTCGCTTATGCGAACGTTACGGGGAATAACTGTTTTGAAAACACTTTCCCCGAAATGCTCCCTAACCTCCTCAGCAACCTGCTGAGATAAATTATTTCGATTATCGTACATGGTAAGAAGTATTCCTCCAAGCCTTAACATTGGATTGAGCCCCCTCTTCACCATTTTTACGGTCGTAATAATTTGTGCCAGGCCTTCCAGTGCATAGTATTCACATTGCAGCGGGATCAAAACTGAATCAGAAGCTGCCAGGGCATTGACTGTAAGAAAACCCAATGACGGCGGACAGTCCAGAAAAATATAGTCATATTTATGCCTCAATTTTTCAATTGCCTTTTTCATGCGAAACTCTTTGTCCTCCATGGAAACCATTTCCACTTCAACCCCAACCAGATCAGATGAGGCCCCGATCAGGTGCATTCTGGGCAAACAGGTTTCGTTAACAACATCTTCCCCATTTGAAGTCCCCATGATTAATTCATAAACACCTTTCTTCAGGCCTGAACGGTCAAACCCCAATCCCGTAGTAGCATTTCCCTGAGGGTCACAATCAATAAGAAGGCACGCCTTCTCTGCTACCGCCAGCGAAGCTGAAAGGTTTACGGCAGTGGTTGTTTTTCCGACACCGCCCTTCTGATTTGCAACCGTTATGACCTGAGACATAGAATATTCGGAAACTCCTGTTTTGATCAATATTAAGATCAGGTTAAACAACCTGCACACATCTGAGGACAGGGAATACCTTAAAATGTGCGAGTTTTTATCATCATTTTTGCAGGTCAAAAAGTTGATAGCATAATCATACCGGTTTGAAAAGACAAAACAATGTTTCACGTGAAACATTGCATATTCATTGTCTCAGGCAGGGACTATAATTATACTATGATATGGTCACTGAAATTTTAATCTGCCAGAGGCAGACAACTCCCAGCCCTCCGGGGCCATCAATTCTTTTCAACATACCCAATGCCCTGCGGCCGGGCAATTCATTTATCACGATCCAGAGAAAGAGAAATTAATTTGTCTGCCAAATCAGACAGGGAAAGACCCGCTGTCCGCGCAGCCAACGGAAAAAGACTGTTCTCTGTCATTCCCGGTATGGTATTTGTTTCGAGCATAACAACTCTTTTATCCTTTATTATCATGTCACTCCTGCTCCAGACCCGGCATCCAAGGGCCTTGTGCGCACAAACGGCATATTCAATCACCTTTTCCTGTACATAAGAAGATATCCTTGCAGGGCAAATCTCCTCCGTTTCACCTTTTCTATATTTTGCTTCATAATCAAAGATTATATGTTTATCTTTTGGAATTATCTCAATTATTGGAAAAGCCTTAATATCACTATTACCTATAACACAACACGTTATTTCAACACCGTCTATGTATTCCTCAATAATAATACCTGAATCATATCCAAATGCCTTTTCTATTCCATATTCAAGCGATTCTTCTGTTGCACAAAATGATATACCTATGCTTGACCCTTCAGTTAAAGGTTTCACTATTGCCGGTAACCCAACAGTCTTAACTATTTCCTTTCTATCAGCGCCCTCCCCTTTTCGAAGCACAACGTCTTTTCCCACGCCTAACCCTGCTTTTCTGTAAACATCTTTACTAACTTTCTTATTCATCGACATAGCGCTTGCCAAAACTCCTGATCCGACATAAGGAATCCCTAATAACTCGAATAATCCCTGTATGCTTCCGTCTTCTCCATATTTTCCATGTAATAGAATAAAGGCTATATCAATCTCTGCCCTTGATGAAATTATTTCATTTAAATTATTGCGAGGATCAATTATTTTTATATCATATTTAAGCTTATTCAAAGCCTTGAATACAGCTTCACCACTTTTTATGGAAACCTCTTTTTCGCTTGACCAACCGCCACAAATTAAAGCAACCCTTATCTTTTTCATCCTGCCTTCTCTCTCATTTTCTATTATTATTAGATTACATCAAACTCAATTAAATTTAACCTAAAAATTCCAAACTGTTTCATATTTTAATACCAAATTGCGCTTCAGCTTTCCATATCCATTTATCTGGCATCAATTTTTCTGTTATTCAAGTATTTTTTCTTGAATCAATAAGATATTACTCATACAAATAACTATTATTTTCCACAACCTGAAATAAACACAGATTAAAAAAATGAAATTTTTAGAGATTTGGCGAAAAATTAAGGATTCGTGAGATTCATTTTGTGGACAATTTATTCAACACCCTTTTTATAACTGCTAACCTTGTGATTTTACGCTTGATTCAGCTGGCCAGAATTCGGCCAATTTCTCCACAGGTTACACACCCCTGGCACTTTTCTTCAAATAACCTCATGCCTTACGCCCTGTTTATTTCAAAACACTCTCTAACTTTCTTCTACATCTAAACAGCTTTGACCTGTTGATTGATTTTCGTATAAGAATCATGACTAATTTATTTCAGCATTTTTAAT
>JAFGMQ010000176.1 GCA_016927455.1 Deltaproteobacteria bacterium | reverse complement strand
GTCCGGTCCGATGACCGAAACACTGGGCACGTTATCTGCTGTACGTCCTGTGCGCGGATCAATGATATGAGAATACCTTTTCCCATTTATTTCAACGAAGCGTCTGTAGTTACCGGAGGTAGAGACTGCCATATCGCCGATTTCCACAATCGTGACAAGAGCATTCAAATTTTCCGGGTAACGTGGGTCCTGTACGCCGACCCGCCATAGCCTTCCGTCGGGCCGGCGGCCAACCGCCCGGATGTCACCCGACATTGCTATAAGCGCTGATTCCTGACCATTTTCTTTGAGCAGGCCTGCAATATCGTCGGCAGTAAAACCTTTGCCAAGTCCGCCTAAGTCAATGGATACATTTACTGTCTTCATAATAGAGAAATCAGAACGTTCGAGAACAATCTTATCAATACCTGTGTTCTTCATCGCAGATTCTATTTCCCTGTCTGTTGGGACATGTCCTGTTTTCCCTGCATTCTTCCACAGCGTAATAAGCGGTCCCGCTGTGATATCAAACGCTCCTGAAGTTTTGATATTCCATGCTATACCTGCATTTACCGCATCATATAACTCGGTTGGCACAGTCATTTTACGGCTGACAGGGCTATTGTTAAGCTTTTCAAGCTCCGAATCAGGCAAATGTGAGCTTAAAATATTTTCCAGCAGACTGATTCTTTTTTTAATCCTTTTAAACAGCTCTTCTTTTTTGAGCATCTCCTGTTCACAAAGGCTTATAGAGATATCTGTCCCCATAGCAGGCCATGAGTAAATTTCAACATCAGATTGGTATCCATTGGTGTTGCCGCATCCGGCCAACGCAAGGCAGCAGAAAAGAGATGCAAGAAAAGACAGAGCATAAAAGCGGCAAAAACTTGGGCTGTTTTTTTTGTTTCTTTTTCCTGGATATTTTTGTTTTACTGTCTGAAAACTAAACAAAGAGATTATCCTTTTTATGTTATTTGAGGAATAAGCATCATATCGTATTTTGATTTAAAGCTTGCCTGTGATCAGGAGCACTGCAGTCACCAACGCAAGAAACAGTCATATGTTCCAGTAATTTCCTGCCTTAAGTTTAATCGACTCTCATATTCCCAAAAGAATCTTTGCAGTGGTAAAATAGAGTAACAGGCCTGTAATGTCAACAATAGTGGTAAGGGCAGGGCTTGCCACCACTGCCGGATCCCATTTCATCTTTGCCGCCCCAAGGGGAAGAAGCGCGCCGATCAGGGTTGCAGTTACCACCTGCATTCCAAGGGCAATAGCTATTACAGCGCCGATTTTCTCAAGACTGAATCCGGATGGTATTTCGGCCCCACGTGAAAGGAATAACACCTTAAACCATGAAAGCACGCCAAGAATAAGCGCCAGAAGAACTGCAATCTTGAGCTCCTTGAATAACACCCTGAAGACATCTCCCGGTGAAATTTCACCAAGCGCAAGCGCCCTTACGACTACAGTTGCTGACTGACTTCCTGTGTTTCCTCCGGTATCAGCCACCATGGGCATGTAGAGCGCCAGAATCAGCATGTGCATCAGGGTGGCCTCAAAACTGTGTATGATAATGCCCGATACAAGGCCAAGGGCAGCCAGACTCACAATCCAGTAGGCCCTGTTCTTGAAATGTATCCACGATGAGGTTTTAAGATACACTCCCGCCGCATGACTTCCGGAGATAGCCATGAGTTTTTCCATGTCCTCTGTGTGTTCCTGGGTGATAATATCTATTGCATCATCATGGGTTATTATGCCGACCAGCGCGTCTCCGCCGTTTATTACCGGAAGTGCAATCAGATCATATTTCTGGATTTTTCGTGCGGCATCCTCCTGATCATCTTCAACCCGCGCATAGATAACCTCTTTGTGCATTATATCCCCAATTCTTGCTTCCCGGCGCGCTATGATCAGATCCTTGAAGGAAACAAATCCCAGAAGTTTCCTCCTGTCATCCAGAATGTAGGCATAATATATAGTCTCCTTGTCCGGAGCCACTTCCCGGAGGCGTTCAATAGCCTGAAACGCTGTTAAATTTGGGGACAATGTGGCATAGTCGGAGGTCATAGCCGCCCCGGCAGTGCCTTCGCGGTATGCAGACAGGCGGCGAATATCCTCCCTTTCCGCCTGGGCAAGCGCGGGAAGGACTGCCTCCCTCATATCTTCGGGAAGTTTCTTGAAAAGGTCAGTCCTGTCATCCGGTGACATATCCGTCAAAAGGCGTGCGATGTCCTTCCGGTTCAAACCATCTACAATATCTACCTGTACATCTTCATCAAGGTGACTGAAAATCTCAGAACGTAATGGTGTATCCGCATGAAGCAGGACTTTCCATGCCTCTTCAGGTGTAAGCGCGGAAATCCACTCAGCGATAATAGCGGGGTGGCCTGATTCGCAAAAATTCCTCAGGTAATTTGAATCCCCTTTTTCCAGCATCTGGCGGAGTTCAGGGACAAGAAGCGGGTTTTTGTTTTTCATTGGTTACCTCCTTTTTAGCCGCAGCATGTCGTCATTTGCGGCCGGAGGTAAACAGAAGGGTTTTAGCAGGAGAAGTGTCTTCCGTTCACACAACAAATTGCATGACACATATTTTGCGGGAAAGGGTCTTCGAATTCGTCTTGAGTAACTCTCTGGTTTCTATTCGGGCAACTATGACTGCCATCCGAATTGTTCATTCATTATCTCCCAAAAAGGTTATTTAATGAGTAGTCCTTTAATACGTAAACGTGTTTATACGGCGTCTGGCGTTGTATGTCAATCCGAAATCACCCCACCATATTGAAGGTCCATGCAGCATTCCTAAATGCAATTTGGAAAAAACTAGGTCAGATATACAGGGTTGTTGCCTTTGAGTGCCCAAAGCAGGCTTCTCTGAATTATTAAAGGTTGCATTATGCATGTAACTGGGCGCCTTTTGAAAAAATAAAAGAAGTAACTGTTCTTAGGCTTGATGGTGCATTTTG
>JAFGMQ010000175.1 GCA_016927455.1 Deltaproteobacteria bacterium | reverse complement strand
GGAATCCAGAAACATGCTTTACTGGATCCCCCCGAAACGAGGTCCGGGGCAGGCTTATCAAGTCCGGGATGACAAGACGAAGCAAGCCTGCCTGTGCGTTGCACGCAGACAGGCTTCGGGGAATTATACCCGTAGAGATTAAAAGATTGCATGTATTATTGAACTGGCAGGACTGCTGTCTCGTCCGTTCAGGAATGAGCAGGCTGTCGGTTAATTCAATTACCGACAGAAAAAGGAAACCTGTAAAGGTATATCTACAGGCGGGGAGATTTCGAAAACTCGCGCTCATAACCGAGCGTTCTGAGCCAGTCTCTTAATGCCGCTCCTGTACCCATAGGCCAAGGCTTCACTTTTTCAATCGGTACTTCGCGGTAATCTTCCAGTTCATCCGAATCCAGCAAGATCTCGCCCCCACCTGATAGAACATGATATGCAATTATAAGCTGGTTTCTCTCATAAAAAGGATACATCCCAATATAAGCGCCAACTTTCCCGTCAAGGCCTGTTTCTTCTTTTACTTCCCTGAGGACAGCTGTTTCAGGCATTTCTCCCTTCTCCAGAAAACCCGTGACAAGGCCGAACCAGCCTTCAGGCCATCCGTGACTTCTGACCAGTATTACGTTCCCGTTATGCTCAACAATTGCAGCTACAACAGGAGCAGGATTATTCCAGAAGACGTAACCGCACCTGGCGTCTGAACAGATAGAGCGTTCTTTCCCGCTGATTTCAAACATTTTAAGCCGATTGCCACACCAGGGGCAGAATTTCATTTTATTTTCAGGCATCCCATATCCCAGTTAAAGATTCTTAAGAAGATTTATTTGTTTACGGGAAAAATTACCTGACTACAAGAACTGGACACTTTGCTGTATGCAGAACCCTGTGGGTTACACTCCCCAGAAACAGTCCCTCAAGGTCAGTGCAGCCCCTCGACCCCATAACGATCATATCAAAGTGCTCTATTTCTGCAACCTCCGGTATTATCTCATATGGTGATCCTGCAAGTATTCTGTCAGCAAAGCTGACCCCGCTTTCCCTGAAAATATCCCTGAAAGGATCAAGCAGGACATTCGACTTTTCCATCAGTTCATCAATAGACCTCTGAAAATAAGGCTCACCAAGAACAACGGGGAAGGGTTTGTGGCAGTATAGTATCAGGGCATCTGCCCCTACCACCCTTGCCAGTTCCATGGCATACAATGCCGCCCGCATGGAATGCTCTGATCCGTCGACAGGCACAAGAATTTTTTTGATTTCCATAATCTTCTTATTCCCCTTCTTTGTTTTCTTACAGGCTTTGATTACTGACAAGACAGTAATCAATATCAGATACTTTGCGGCTCAGTTTTATATGACTGTTTTTCCTTGGTACTTATTGTATAAAAGGATAACAGAGATTCTGTCCGTCATATTCTGGAGGAAGATTACAGACCCAGATAGGCCTTTCTTACCTTGTCATTTGAAAGGAGACTCTGAGCTGAATCCGATATCGTTATACGGCCATTTTCCATTACATAACCCCTGTTTGCGACCTTTAGGGCCAGATTGGCATTCTGTTCTACAAGGAAAATGGTCGTTTTGTTTTCTCTGTTGATTTTCGTTATAATATCGAAAATTTGTCTTATGATAATCGGAGCAAGACCAAGAGAGGGCTCGTCAAGCAAAAGCAGTCTGGGCCTGGCCATAATCGCCCTGGATATGGCGAGCATCTGCTGTTCTCCTCCGCTTAACGTTCCCCCCGGCTGGCGCCGTCTTTGAGCAAGAAGAGGGAAAAGCTCAAAAATATATTCCATATCCCGCTTGATATTCTCGGTGTCATTTCGCAAAAACGCCCCCATATCCAGATTTTCCAATACAGTAAGATAGGGGAATATTCGCCGCCCCTCCGGGACCTGAGATATGCCAAGAGAAACTATATTGTTAGGACTCATCTTGTGAATAGGCTTACCCATAAAATATATTTCTCCGAATCTCGGTGGGACTATTCCTGAGATCGACATCAGTGTTGTTGTTTTTCCTGCACCATTGGCACCGATAAGGGTAATAATCTCCCCTTCGGATACCTGTATACTGACATCTTTTAATGCCTGTATATTACCGTAAAAAGTCTCTATATTTTTTACCTCAAGCATCAAAATCCTCACCGAGGTATGCCTTTATAACAACAGGATTCTTCTGTATCTCCTCCGGTTTTCCCTGTGCTATCTTCTTTCCGTAATCCACAACGAAAATTCGGTCAGACAGACTCATCACCAGCTTCATGTCATGTTCAATGAGCAATATGGAAACACCTTCACTGTCCCTTATCCTTACAATTAATTCGTCAAGCTCTTTTGTTTCACGGAGATTCATTCCAGCCGCCGGTTCATCTAACAAAAGGAGAAAAGGTTCAGTAGCCAGTGCCCTTGCAATTTCAAGGCGCCTCTGTGCGCCATAAGGCAGATTTTTGGCAAACTCATTTACATATTCTGACAGGCCGATTTTTTGAAGGATAATATAGCTTTCCTCAACAACAGCCTCTTCTTCTTCGACAGTTGCCCTGTTTCTTAAAACAGCGCCAGCAATACCTGAAGACATTCGGCAATGGCGACCGATCATAACATTTTCCAAAACAGTCATATTCTGAAAAAGACGGATATTCTGAAAGGTTCGCGCCAGTCCATTCTCCGTAACCTGGTTAGGCTTCAAACCCTTTATGCTTTTCCGTTGTTTGCCGGGAGGCGAAATAAACATTTCACCTTCTGTGGGTGGAAAAATCCCTGTTATACAGTTAAAAAACGTTGTTTTTCCAGCGCCATTAGGGCCTATAAGAGCAACAATCTCTCGTTCGGAGATATCGAGATCAATCCTGTCAAGTGCACAGAGACCGCCAAAATTCATAGTCAGATTTTTGACTTCAAGTATCGTTTTCATATCCCCGTCTTGTCTCTTTTCCCGGTCAAGCCCTCAAACCTGTAGGTCCTTCGCACTGAACTGATTACACCGCCGGGACGAAATACCATCATTATTATCAGGACAGCTCCAAAAATAAGCATCCTGTATTCTGAAAATGCCCTCAGGTATTCCGGAAGAAGGATAAGGATAAGGGCTCCAAAAACAACTCCGATTACTGAACCCATTCCTCCGAGCACAACGATACAGAGGATAATAATGGATTCCCACACGGTGAAACTAGCAGGATTTATAAAGGTGGTTTTTGCTGCAAATACGACACCCACCATCCCTGCCCATGTTGCACCCAGTGCAAAAGCCGTCAGCTTTGTCTTTGTTTTATCTATACCCATGGCCTGACAGGCTATCTCATCCTCCCTCAGGGCAATCCATGCCCTTCCAATCCTTGAGTTCTGAAGACGGTTAACGACAAAGACTGTGAAAAGTGTAAGCACTATCATAAGAAAATACATAAACGTGGTAGCACCCTGAAGAGAAAATTCAATCCCTAAAAAACCCGGCCTTGGTATATTTGCAATACCGCTTGGGCCAAAAGAAAATTCATTCCAGTTTTCAAGGATAATCCTTATGATCTCCCCAAACCCCAGAGTTACGATTGCGAGATAATCTCCCCGCAGTCGAAGTACAGGGAACCCGAGCAGTATCCCGAAAAAAGCTCCAAGGGCGGCACCGATTGGAAGTGCCAGCCAGAAGCTCAGGCCGAAGTGATAGTTCAGGAGGGCGTAGCTGTAGGCACCAACCGCATAAAAAGCTACATATCCGAGATCAAGAAGGCCGGCAAGACCTACAACTATGTTAAGTCCCAGCCCCAGCATGACATAGATAAGTGCGGTTGTCATAATATTCGTCTGATATATTGAAAAAATAAACGGGAAAGCCAGCGCGAAAAAAGCAATACCTATCAGAAAAGGCTTATATATCTTTGGTTCTGCAAGAATTATATGAAAAAAGGATTTTGCACCGGAATCATATCCAGCCTCTTCCTTTTTCTTGCCAGCTTCCTTTCTCTTGAAGAGATAGCGCCATACAAAGGAAAGAAGAAAGCTGCCAACCCCAACCAGAAGAAGGTTTTTCCATCGCCATTCTACTGCTTTCTCTATCGGGTTGACCCGTACTACCATTATCGGGAAGGTTAAAAACATGAACCATAATGATACGAAAAAGGATTTTTTTATTTCAGGCAATGTGATCATTTTTTCTGGTGTTTCCAGTATTTTTCATTAATAAGGGCCGTTAGACCTTTTCAGCAGTAGAACGGCCGAGGATTCCGGCTGGCCTGAATATGAGGATAAGCACAAGAAAGATAAATGCAAAAACATCTTCGTAGTCACTTGAAACATATCCCGTTGCAAAGCTTTCTGTCCATCCGAGAACAAAGCTGCCCAGAACAGCGCCGGGAACGCTCCCTATTCCTCCAAGCACTGCCGCGACAAAGGCCTTTATTCCTGCAATAAATCCTATGAAATAGTTTATCTGACCAATATGCGAGGCAATCAGGACACCACCCAGTGCAGCTGTAGCAGAACCCACGACAAATGTTACAGATATTACACGGTTAACATCAATGCCTACAAGCATTGCCATATCTCTGTCCTGGGCAGTGGCGCGCATAGCCTTTCCAATCCTGGTACACTTTATAAGCAGTCCCAGTAATATCATTACTACTGTAGTGGTTGTAAGAATTACAAGTTCTGTTGAGCTGAAGATATGTGAGTATGGTTCCATGAATTTGAATTCAGGAATATTATTTGGAAACGGAAGAAAATCCGACGTCTGCGCCAGCAATACATAGTTATAAAGGAACATGGACATCCCTATGGCGCTTATAAGGGCTGAGAGACGAGGTGCATGGCGCAATGGCTTATATGCAATTTTCTCAACAGTAAAACCGTATGCAGAAGAATAGATAACTGCCACAAACGAAGCTATGACAAAAATTGCAATAGTATTTAACCCGAGCAGACTCAGTACGCTTGAAATAATCAGGGCGGTAAATGCCCCTATCATATAGATTTCACCATGCGCAAAATTGATAAGCTGGATAATGCCGTAAACCATTGTATAGCCAAGGGCAATTAAGGCATAAATACTGCCGCGGGTGAGACCTCCCAGAAAGAGTTCGACGAAATATTCCATAATCACCTGCTTTCTCAGTTTTGGAATGTCAGGATATCCTCTTTAGTAAAAAGAGGCTTTTTTAAAATGCTCTATAATTTTAAATCAAAAAAAAGGGCAGGTGAGTGTTGCCTGCCCCAATTAAACTCGATATCTACTTAAGTTCTACATAAACGCCGTTTTGAACCTGGTACATTGAAAACCCAATGCCGGTTGCGTCGCCACGTTCATCAAAACTGATTTTTCCAAGAGGGGTCTCAACATATTCCGTTTTGAGAGCCTTTGAGATGGCATCATAATCAGTTGAACCTGCCTTTTCAATAGCATTGAGCAATGCAAGCGTTGCAGCATAGGCATTCAGAAAGAAGGCACCGGGATCAGAACCATAAGCCTTTTTATGGGCCTCATTTGCAGACTGAGTCATAGGGTTCTTTGATGTATCCATGGGTCCGGTTGCGTAAACACCTTCAGCATCTTTTCCGGCAACTTTGATAAAGGTATCATCCTTCACGCCATCATCAGAAATGAAGATTGTATCCATTTTCTTCCTGCGCATCTGGCCAACTATCTTTGATGCTTCAGGATGATATCCTCCGAATATTACAGCCTCGGCATTCGAGCGTTTTATCTTCTGCACTACAGCGGAGTAATCAACAGCACCCGGCGTAATACCTTCGTACAATACGACTTCAGCTTTGCCTGAATCCTCCAGAAATTTCCTGGCGAATTCTGCAAGTCCCTTACCATAATCTCCCTTGTCATGAAGGACTGCTATTTTTTTGAGCTTCAGTACATTCAGAGCAAAATCAACCTCAAGCCTTGCCTGGGCATCATCTGAAGCGATCGTCCTGTAAAAATTAGGATAATCACCACTCTGAGTCAGGGCCGGGTTTGTGGCCGAAGGAGACATGGCAATTATATTTGAATCCTTATAGAGACCCATAGCAGACTTTGTAGCCCCGCTGCAAATATGGCCCAGTACCACATGAACACCCCTGGATATCAGCTTGGTCGCAGTATTGGTGGCGATTTCCGGCTTGCACACATCATCCTCGACAAGCATTTCAACCTGTTTTCCAAGAACTCCGCCTTTTGCGTTTATTTCCTTTACCACGAGTTCTGCCGCCTTTACGGATGGAATACCATAGGATGCGAGGTCACCACTGTGAGGACCGGCAACGCCAAGTTTAATCGTATCCGATGCAAAACAAAAGCCCGGGACCGCGATTGCTATCAAAATCACGAAAAATGACTTTACAAATACCTTTCCAAAATGATCCATAATCTCACTCTCCTCCATTAAAATTGATTTTTACAAGCCATGATCTTTTGGTTAACGTATATTAAATATTAAATAGTTGCATTTCAAGTCAAGATAAAACCTCAGGGCGCGAGAATTCTTAATTATGTACCCCACTTAAAACACAGCTCACATGGATAGTATATAACCAGATAGTCGAGATCCGCCTAACAAAAATATCCTATCTCTTCAATTTCAATTTTATAACATAACAACTCGATAATATTAACAATGTCCAGCTATTTTAATAATACTGTTTTTTTTAAAATGTATTTACCCTCTATTTTTTCCTTTTTAGTCTGGTAAATATAGGTTATAAGAATATAATTTCCGCTTAAAATCTGCCAATGAACTACCCCGCAGCAAGCTACGGGGTATCAACCGTCATTCCGGCCCCGAATCAAGTTCGGGATAAACTCCATCCGGAATCCAGAAACATGCTTG
>JAFGMQ010000174.1 GCA_016927455.1 Deltaproteobacteria bacterium | reverse complement strand
GATTTCACCGGCGGCGTAATAGCGCAGATGCATGTATTCAGCGATATGAAAGATGCCTCTATGGAAAAATTGATTAAACGCTTTGCCAGTATGGGAACAATCGACATGCGTATAGATTATATACGTCCGGGAAGAGGCTCCTATTTTCTGGCTACAGGCCATGTCCTCAGATTGGGGAAAAGGGTCGCGGTGACACGCACGGAATTTGTTAATGATGAAGGTATATTGATAGCCGTAGGGACCAGCAGTTACATAGTAGGATAAGTGATAAAAGGGGCCAAGCTCAAATATCGTATAGTGAATATTACAGAAAACAATGCTGAATGCCTGAATACAGGTTAGGCAGCTTCCAGCCAATCATAATCTCCAAGATTCCACTGATTACCCTCCAAAGGGGCATGACAATAAACTCGCATGGTACACATGCCTTTCTCCGCAGAATGGACATGGGTCATGGAGCGCCACTTTTGCATCAAGTGTCCTGTTTCCAGACTCGTCTGTTATGACGCCCCTGTTATCCCGTAGGCTGAAATGCGAACTCTCAAATATCTTGTTCCTGACAGGGCAAACAAAAACAAATCTCATCTCTTCTGCCGGCTTCATGTCTTTTACTTCTCTGCCAAACTAATTGAATTATTTGAATACCCATCAATACAGATTTCAAGGTAACTTCTTATCTTACAAACGCATTACGGCCTCTCACAGGGCTCGAATATCAAAAGACTCGTCTTTTTCCCGAAGTGTATTTTCAACAATTTCCCGGTGTTCAGGCAAAAACCTGATACATACACCGCAGTCGGAACTTATTTTTCTGGGTACAGGGATGACCTTATGAGGAACCCGGGCATTCTTTAAAATACGTTCGGCACTGATCACATGACTGACCGATTGAAAAATAGCCACAAGATATTTCTCTGATGTTTCTGTCATGGCTGAACGATGTGCCCCGCGCGGGAAAGTGTATCGGCAATATCATACATATTTGAAATAATGCCCACGGCTACCCTGTCGGTAAGACTGAAATAATTTGCGCAGGTGCCGCAAACGAGTATTTTTACCCCTTTTCCCTCAATTTTTTTTAGATCATCAAGCACATCAGAACCTTCAACTGCCAGCTTCACTCCTGAATTGTAAAAGATCATTACGTCGGGTCCGTCCTCGAGGTCAATTGCAGTATGGATAAAGGACTTCATGAGGATAGTGCCAAGCTCGTCGCTTCCCTTGCCCATTGTATCCGAGACGATTACAAAGACAGATGGGCCCGAAGCGGCTGAACGGGCGTTGTCAGCACAGGAAATGCATTCCGATTCCCGATTATCCGCTGCCGTTTCATCCTGCTTCTTCAAATGAATTCTGAAAATTCCTCCAGATTCGTCAGTGACTTCGACTGCCCATCCGGCATTTGCGGCAAAACGTTTGACGTTTTCCACTGCAATTGCATTGTCCACCAGCACATCGACATCGCTGTGATCCTCCAGGGCCTTTTTTGTGAGAAGAACAGGCTGGGGACAGGCGAGTCCTTTGGCATTGACTATTTCCGGCATAACAACCTCCTCCATAAATTTTTATGTTTTTATTAATTGTGCTCCAGGGATAGAGTTTCAATTGCATTTATGGCCGTCATGATCTCCTCTTCTGTTGTGAAAATGCCGAAACTGAAACGTACGGTCCCGTCAGAGAATGTTCCGATTGTCCGATGCGCGGATGGGGCGCAGTGAAGGCCTGGTCTTGACATGATATTGAAGCGCTCGTCAAGCTCAAAGGATATTTCCGATGGGCTCAATCCTTCAATCGTGAAAGAGACCAGAGCGGTGCGCCTTTGGGGATTCATATCACCATATATTTTAATTCCTTTGATAGAAGAGATACCGTCCAGGAATAGTCCTGTAACGGAGATTTCATGTTTTCGTATGGTATCAATACCGATAGCAGCTACATGGGCAGCGCCTGCTCCGAGACCTGCTATGCCTATGGTGTTCGGCGTTCCTGATTCAAATCGGTCCGGCATAAAATCCGGATGCTCTTCGAATTCAGACCGGCTGCCCGTGCCTCCTCTCTCAAGCGGACTGACCAGGTTTTCCAACCCCTTGCGGATAAAAAAACCGCCCGTTCCCTGTGGCCCGTTCAGTGATTTGTGCCCGGTGAAAACGAGGATATCAATATTATCCTTCAGTACATTGATCGGCAGACTGCCTGCGCTTTGTGCGGCATCCACACAGACAAGAACGCCCTTTGCATGTGCCATTTCTGCAATTTCAGCCACTGGCATGATTGTGCCTGTGACATTGGAGGCATGAGTAATAATTATCATTCTGGTATTCTTTCTGATCATGGCAATAACATCATCAGTAACGATATCTCCTGTGCCGGAGCATTGAACAATACTCAATTCAATTCCTTCCGCTTCAAGAGCTCGCAGGGGCCTCATGACGGAATTATGTTCCATGCCTGATGTAATAACATGGTTTCCGGGTTTCAGAAGTCCACGCACTATGGTATTTATCCCCTCTGTTGCGTTACGCGTAAAGATAACGGTATGGGGGTCTCCTGCACCAAGAAGAGAGGCTATGGTTTCGCGGGCATTAAATATAATGCGCGACGCCTCGACGGAAAGCCTGTGGCCTGAGCGTCCGGGATTTGCTCCCACATGGGCATTGAAATCTGCCATTGCCTTGATCATGGCTTCCGGTTTAGGCCAGGATGTTGCTGCATTATCAAAATATATAGTTTCCATTTTTTAACAAGACTCCAGTAATGCTTCT
>JAFGMQ010000173.1 GCA_016927455.1 Deltaproteobacteria bacterium | reverse complement strand
TCGTAGATTAAATTGAAATAAATTATGCTAAAAAGTTGTGTTACAGTTTCACTCAGATTAGTCTGGTTTTTTAATTATTTTTTTAAGAAAGTAATAGAGTGACAAATGATATGCCATGTTTTAAAGGAGTGTTACATTTTCTTTTTGCGTGAACGGGCGGTCGTGGCTGGAAAACTAACGGGGGCCAATTCGTCTTTTCTGTAAAATGGCAGTGTTATGAATGTTGAAAAATATTCAGCCAAGCCATATACACGATACTTTATGATTGAAAATCTAAAAAATAGCCTGAAGAGATTCTGGAAAGGGGAGGGCGGGTACCATGAGGTGATCACGGTCGCAATTCCTCTTGTGCTCAGTACCGGGGCCTGGTCTGTACAGCACTTTGTGGACAGGATGTTCCTTACATGGTACTCGAGCGAGGCAATTGCTGCCGCCATGCCTGCGGGTATTCTGAACTTTGCCATAATGAGTTTCTTCATAGGAACGGCAAGCTATGTGAGTACCTTTGTTGCCCAGTACTACGGGTCAGGCAGATATGAAAGGATCGGGCCTGCATTGTGGCAGGGGATATATATAGCATTGATAGGAGGCCTTATTGTTCTCTGTCTTATCCCGTTTGCAGGTGCGATATTTTCCCTGGTTGGCCATGATGCGGCTGTGCAGGGAAATGAGGTAATATATTTTCAGTATCTGTGTTTGGGGGGAGTCCCGGTAATAGCATCACTCTCACTTTCCGGATTTTTTTCGGGCAGAGGGAAAACCTGGCCTGTCATGTGGGTAAATACCTTTGCTACGGCGGTAAATCTTTTTCTGGACTACATATTGATATTCGGAAGATGGGGTTTTCCCGAGATGGGCATAAAAGGTGCCGCGATAGCAACCGTTCTGGCAGGTTGCTTTTCATTTGCAGCCTATATTTTTCTTATAATGACGCCAAAAAATAACAGGGTTTATCACAGCCTCAGGGGGTGGCATCCGGAGAAGGAACTTTTTGCACGCCTGATAAGATTCGGGGTTCCTTCAGGAGTGCAGTTCTTTCTCGATATGGCCGGGTTTACGGGCTTTGTCCTTATTATGGGGCGCCTGGGGACCATAAGTCTTGCCGCCACAAATATTGCATTCAATATTAATACCCTTGCATTTATGCCCATGGTCGGAGTCGGGATTGCAGTGTCGGTCCTTGTGGGACAGTACCTGGGTAAAGACAGACCGGATCTGGCGCAAAGGAGTGCATATTCCGGTTTTACAGTCACCTTCATATACATGGCAACCGTTGCTGTTTTATATGTGATTACACCGGAGCTTTTTGTCGATCCATTTGCTGCAGGGGCCGAACCGGTTTCCTTTGCCGAGATCAACAGGCTTACGATAATACTGCTGCGGTTTGTTGCCGTATATTCGATCTTTGATACCCTGAATATAATTTTTGCCTCGGCCATAAAGGGCGCAGGAGATACACGCTTCGTTATGAATGCCATTATTGTAATATCGGCATGTGTGCTTGTGATCCCCACCTATATTCTTATCATAGTTCTTGATTATGGTTTAATGACAGGCTGGACTATTGCATCAGCTTATGTCATTGCCCTCGGTTTCGTTTTCTACATTCGTTTTCTCGGCGGTAAATGGAAGGCCATGAGGGTCATCGAGGAGCCGGTGCCGGTAATCCTTCCCGACCTGCCCGAGTGTCCGGCCGTTGAAATTGAAAGGTGAAATCCGAATGAATATCTTATGGCCGGACTGTGAATAACCATCTTATATCCTTTTCCGATCTCAATCAAAGGAACAGATTTCAGGACGGATCAATCCAAGCCAGTCTTTTACTTTCATGATGAAAGAAATCGTTGTTAGCCTGGATGAAAGGCGATTTTCTCATTTTCCGGCATTGAATGATCCGCATAGAGGTCCAAAGGGGAGGACATCCTTTCCGAATGGGGGCAGCCGCACGATGACGTTCCTGGAAATTTATCAGGTTCTCTTCAAGTGAATGACAATTCTTTGCTTCAGCTTTTCCTCTTACCCATAGCTTTCCTCCTGATTGTTCAGGAGTACATCCTATCATATTGTCTCATTTGCAGGGACCAGTATAGGCGTAGCGGATCAATTCACGCATCGCTCTTTTTTCTGGACTAAGTGGGAATAAATCCTGTAATCTTTTTCCAGGCGACATGAAAAAAGTCAGATTGTGTCCTCCAAATAAAAGGGGCCGATTATGGTCAGCGGTAGAAACAAGGTCTTTTACAGGAGTGTTTTTTTTAGCCTGGTCCTTTTGTTGTTTCTCGTGTTTGATGCTGATATCCAATCAGCAAACGCTAATGATCGCACTTTTCGAATCGGTGTATATAATAATGCTCCCAAAATATTCATCTCAGACTCCGGCAAGCCCGAAGGTGTTTTTGTTGATATAATCGAGTACATCGCGAAGAACGAGGGCTGGAATCTGCGCTACGTCACAGGCACCTGGGGTGAAGGTCTTGACCGGCTTGCAGGAGGAGAAATCGATCTCATGCCTGACGTGGCATATACTGCCGAGCGGGCAAAGAATTTTATTTTTCATAATGTGCCGGTTCTATCTTCATGGTTTCAGGTCTATGCCCAAAAAGGAAGCGGCATACGATCCATATTGGATTTGGCTGGAAAAAGGATTGCTGTTCTTGAGCGTTCTGTTCAGCAGGAGGCCTTTGCACAGCTTGCAGCAGGCTTTGAATTGAACGCCACACTAATTGCCTTGCCGGATTACAAAGAAATTTTCGAGATGGTAGCAAGGGGAGAAACTGATGCCGCAATCACCAACCGGTTTTATGGAGTAATACATTCAAAGAAATTCGGGCTTGAAGATACTTCAGTGATTTTTCATCCGAGCAACCTGTTTTTCGCTTCCTCGAAAAAATGCCCAAAACAAGTGCTTGACATAATTGATAAACATCTTTTAGATCTTAAAAGAAATACTGATTCGATCTATTACACCTCTCTGAGAAATTGGATTTCTGAAGACGTCCGTTTTAAGTTGCCGGCATGGGTTGGAAGTCTTGGATTAGTTTTTGGCGTTATTCTGTTTGTGAGCGTTGCCGGGACTTTCATTTTGAAGCATCAAGTAAATCTGCGTACCAGACAACTGCGGAAAATCAATAATGAAATGGAACAGCGGATAATTGAGCGTACTGCCGAGCTGGCTGCGGCCATGGAAAAGGCACAGGCAGCAGATCAGATAAAGTCAGCTTTTCTTGCCACTATGTCTCATGAATTGCGTACGCCTCTCAACTCTATTATAGGATTTACCGGCATCATCCTACAGGGGCTGGCAGGCCCCCTGAATGAAGAACAGAAAAAACAGATGACCATGGTTCAAAGCAGCGCACGGCATCTTCTTGCCCTGATCAATGATGTGCTGGATATCTCCAAGATTGAGGCAGGTGAGTTGGCCCTTTCCATAGCACCATTTGAGTTGAGGTCATCAATCGAGAAAATAGTCAAAATTGTTTCGCCATTGGCCGAAAAGAAGGGTCTGCATCTTAGACTTGACGTTGCGGATGATGTCAGGGAAGCGATTACGGATCAACGCCGCTTGGAACAGGTTATCCTTAACCTGCTCAATAATGCCGTAAAATTCACGGAAAAAGGCCATATTCATATTTCCTGCAGGGTTGAAAATGATCAGTATATACTTTCCGTTTCAGACACCGGCATTGGCATAAAGGCGGACGAAATACCCGGGCTGTTCCAGCCGTTTCATCAGATAGACAGCGGGCTTACGCGTAAACACGAAGGTACCGGTCTCGGTCTTTCCATATGCAGAAAACTGATTGATATTATGGGCGGAAGAATTGATATACAGAGCGAATGGGGTATGGGAAGCACATTTACCATACGATTTCCAAGACAGTCAGGAGGATTGCAGTGAGCGACACGCTTTTGATCATTGAAGACAACCAGCAGAATCTCTATTTGATGCGTTTTCTGCTTGAAAAGAATGGTTTTAAGGTCATCGGGGCGGAAAATGGGAAAGATGGTATCAAAATGGCATTAGAGCAAAGGCCGCGGGCTATTCTTCTGGATATTCAACTCCCCGAAATGGACGGATATGCCGTTGCTGAGGAATTAAAAAAGCACAATGCCCTTGAGGGTGTACCGATAATTGCAGTTACCTCTTATGCCATGGTCGGGGACCGGGAACGGATTCTTGCGGCTGGTGCAACCGGTTATATAGAAAAACCCATAAACCCGGAAACATTTGTGGAGGAAATCCGGAATTACATA
>JAFGMQ010000028.1 GCA_016927455.1 Deltaproteobacteria bacterium | reverse complement strand
TTCGGGGAATTATACCCGTAGAGATTAAAGGCCTTTTATTATGTCTTTCATTCCTGTTTTTAACAATTGCGGCATGCCCTGCCTATTGTGAGTTCATAAATATAGGCGTTATCCTTCCCTTAAGCGGAAAGCTCGAGTCACTGGGAGAAGCTGAAAAGCAATCCTTTTTAATGGCTCTTGATGAAATAAATGCCGCCGGTGGAGTCAAGGGCATAAAACTGAGGCTCATTATCGAAGACACTGCCGGAGAAGTTGAGAAAGGCCGTCAGGCAATGAAAAAGCTGATTGAACAGGACAGCGTGATTGCAGTTACCGGAGGTTGTTCAAGTACGGTTTCATGGGCTGCATCAGAAGAGGCTCAGCAGAGTGGCATACCTTTCCTGGTCAGCACCGCCTCGGCAGACAGGATAACTGAAAAGGGATGGGAATATGTCTTCAGGTTGAGCCAGCCTTCGAGTGAACGTCTTGATATACTGTCTTCCTTTATATCAAAAACGGCACCCGTTAAAACTGCCGCAATTATTTTTGAAAGATCTGTCGGGAGATACGGGGCAGATAATTTTCTGAGACTATGCAGGAAAATGGGAATAGATGTCGTAATCAAAGAGTGTTATTCCGGCCACACAGTTGACCTGGAAAGGTTTTTGAGGAGAGTTGAAACTGAAAAACCTGATCTTGCATATCTGATACCTGATGAAAAGGATATCTCAATATTCATGCAGAATATAAGATGGTTAGCAATAAAACCTAAACTGATTGTACTGCATTCAGGCAATCTTAAACTGCATACAATGGAACAGGGATCGGAAGGTTTTATTGAACATATCTGTACCACAAGCCTCTGGCCCCCTTCCCTTCCATATCCTGGAGCCAGGGAATTCCATAACAGGTTTTTATCCGCATACGGTTCGCATGCTGATTACCATGCAGCCCAGGCATACGCATCGATGTACGTAATCTATGACGCATTGAAAAGGGCAGATGTACTTACGCCTGAGTACGTAAGGGATGCCCTTTCCCTGACTGATACGATGACTGTTTACGGTCCGGTCAGGTTTATTTCTTACGGCAGGAAGAATCAGCAGAACAGACTTCCCGTATTTCTCCTGCAGTGTATCAATGGAACATTTGAGACTGTATGGCCCGAAGAATTGGCTACATCACGCTATGTATACCCGATGCCCGGGATATGATCCTCTCTGTTCTATGGGATCCGGTATACCGGCTTCAGCAAATCCCTTTTTCCTTATTATACAGCTGTCACACTTATCACATGGCCTCCCGTCAGAAAGAGGATTATAGCAGCTGTGTGTGAGGCCGTAATCAATTCCCAGTTCGGTACCTTTCCGTATTATCTCCGCCTTGGTCAGACTTATAAGAGGGGCGTTGATTTTAAGCCTGCTTTTGCCTTGAACAGCTGTCTTTGTGGCCAGATTGGCCATGCGTTCGAATGCATCAATATATTCAGGGCGACAGTCCGGATATCCACTGTAATCAATTGAATTCACACCTATAAATATATCCAGGGCGCCCAGCACTTCCGCCCACGCAGTTGCAAAAGATAGAAAGATAGTATTACGTGCAGGCACATAGGTAACAGGAATTTCTCCCTGATGCCTGTTTCTATCCTGATATTCAGGTACTTCAATATCATCCGTAAGGGCGGAACCTCCCATCACCCTCAGGTCAATGAAAAGAACCAGATGCCTTTTCGCTTCCAGGGCATTTGCAACCTTTTTTGCGGCTTCAAGCTCAATTTTGTGACGCTGGCCATAGTCAAAGGTAAGGCTGAAAATCTCATACCCTTCAGCTTTTGCAATTGCCATGGCCGTCGTGGAGTCAACTCCTCCGCTTGACAAAACAACGGCTTTTTTTACAGCATTCATTGATAATAATTCCTCACTGACTATACACCTCTTTGCTCCTGTCCCCAGATCAGTTTGTGGAGCTGCAGGTGAAGTCGCACATTAAGATGGTCTTCAAGTATCCATTCTGCCAGACTTATTACATCCATTTTTCCGAAAACCGGGGAGAAATGAATCAAACCTGTCTTAATGAATTCAGAGTCCATGATATGCATTATGCTTTTAGCATAGCCGTAGTCATCCCTGTTTGCGATGACAAACTTCAGCTCATCTCTAAAAGTCATCCTGCCTAAATTACCAAGATCGTTTTTTTTCTCCTCCCCGCTTGAAGGACATTTGATGTCCATTATCCTTATACATTCCACAGGTATTTTGCTGATATCCTGGCTTCCGTTTGTCTCCATCAGGACAGTGTAGCCTTTTTGAAGCAGGAGGTCTGTGAGATAAGGAGTCCCTTCCTGGATTAAGGGCTCACCGCCTGTAATTTCAACCAGCGTACAGTCATAATTTTCTATTTGCTTAAGGATATCGTCCGGTTCCAGATCGATTCCCTCATAATAGGCATACCTGGTATCACAATATGAACACCTCAGGTTGCATCCTGTAAGCCTGACAAAGACACAGGGTCTTCCGGCATAGGAGGATTCCCCCTGTATACTGTAGAAAATCTCATTGACCTTTAACGGCATTTAATCCTGAATTCTCTCCCGCATCAGACTAATGGTCTTTGAATAATCGGGACTGGAAAATATTGCTGAACCTGCAACAAAGACATTGGCCCCCGCAGATGAAACCAGATTTACAGTATCAGGCCCTATGCCCCCGTCCACCTCAATTTCTATGTCGTAACCGCCTTTCTCAACTATATCCCTGAGGCCTTTGATCTTCGGGATGCTGCCTTGAATAAATTTCTGGCCGCCGAAACCGGGATTTACTGTCATCAGCAGAACCAGGTCAATGTCAGCAAGGACATAATCCAGCACATTCAGAGTGGTAGCAGGATTAAGAGAAATTCCCGGCCGCATTCCTCTGTCTCTGATGTGCTGTATTGTCCTGTTAATGTGGAATGCCGTTTCAGCGTGGAAAGTCAGAATAGCTGCTCCTGCTTCTGCAAATTCATCTATGAAGTCATCCGGATTTGTAATCATAAGATGGACATCAAGGGGTAAATCTGTTACCCGTTTGACGGCTTCAACTATCATGGGGCCGACTGAAATATTGGGAACAAAATGTCCATCCATAATGTCTATGTGAATATAGTCAGCTCCGGCCTTTTCTACGGCAATTATTTCTTCCCCAAGTCTTGTAAAATCCGCCGATAGAATTGAGGGGGCTATTTTTTTCATGAAGGCTCCTCCTTAATAAGGAATTATTGTAAATCTGTCTATAGAACGACCTGATTGCGAAAACATTCAGATCAGGATTTCTTTTTTAAGAATAAGGCAGCAAAAAACCCCTCCGTGCCGTGAATGTGAGGGAGGCTTTTATACAGGCCCTGGTCAGTTATTAAATCAATACCCCAATCAGGGACATGGTCCTTCAGATTATCAAGCTTCATATCTCTGCTGCTTTTCAGGAAGTCGGCCACCACATCCTCGTTCTCCTCTTTTGAAATGGTGCAGGTTATATACAGCAT
>JAFGMQ010000172.1 GCA_016927455.1 Deltaproteobacteria bacterium | reverse complement strand
TAGATATAATATCAGGCTGCTGGAAGCGCCTGCCTTCGGCCAGACAATTTATGAATATGCGCCTGATGCTTCAGGTGCAAAGGACTATATTGAACTGGCAAGAAAGGTTTCAGGTAATATGAAGCTTTTCAAAAAATGATCCTGTAAATATTGATATCCCCGCTACGAATTCTAACATGCTCTGGTGTCGCCACTTTTAGCAATGATGATGCGACATGATTTTCTGTCTGTACTGATACAAATGCGAAAGAGCCTTTATTGCTCTCTCAGCAGTCTCAAATACCGGCACACCTCTTAACTCGAGCATTTCAGCGCAAATATCTTCCTCTTTATCCACAGATGTTCGCCAGAGCGCAAATGGCTTGCCTACTTCCTTTAAATTCAAAAACATTTGAACATATTGTTGCCTCAATGCAATAATAACTTCTTCGGATAATTCTCGTTTCTTTGCCATCAGCATGGGGGGAGGCATTTGCATTATCGTGAAATCCACATTTTCATCTTCCGGTAAATATACAAGTGAGTCAAATACCTTTCGAATATCTGTAAGATGAAACTCCATGCAGACACCGGCATCAAACGGATTAAGCGGAATCTCCCATAATGGAAGAATTTCTTCAAGTTTATGGCTTGTTTTGTCTCCGATCTTAGCCAGCTTAAGTCCACTTGTCTCGCATGCATCGGTTGCCATGACCCCTTCTCCCCCTGACAGTGTGATAATAGACAACCTGTTGCCCCCTGGTAATTGAAAAAATCCAAACGCCTTGGACAAGTCAAAAAAATCATCAAGGTTCTGAGCTCGCACAGCCGCAGTCTGCCTTAGCATGCTGTCAAAAATAATATCATTTTCCCCGGAGAGGACCCCTGTGTGGGAGGCTGCTGCATGTGAACCTCCGGGTGTTCTTCCTGACTTAAGGATAATAGTTGGCTTTCTGAAAGATATTCTTTTCAAAAGATTAAAAAAATTACGGCCATCTCCTCTGAGGCTTTCCATATGCATGGCTATAACCTTTGTTTCAGGATCCTGCCCAAGGTATTCCAGCGCATCAACCTCGTTTATATCCATCTTATTGCCCATATCAATCATCTTAGCGATCCCGTAATGAGAACATAGCCACCCCAGTCTCAGATCATAGAATCCTGACTGATAGGCAAAGGAGAGTCCGCCTTGAATTATTTTTGTTACCGGATTAAAGCTTATTATAAGGTTATTGGCTGAATTCACAGGGCTAAGCGTATTGGGACCTAACACCCTTATTCCCTTCTCTTTAACAAAATCATTGAGCTGTTTATGAAGTCTTTTACCTTTATCTCCTCCTTCTGAAAAACCCCCTGTTACTATAACCAGTTGCTTTATATCCAGCAAACTGCATTCCTCAACGATACCCATAGTTTTTTCAGCAGGAATTGCGGAAATGACAAGGTCTATTTTATCAGGGATATCGCGCAGCCTCTTAAAGGCATTCATTCCCAGTATCATTTTCTCCCTTGGATTAACTGGATATATCTTTCCCTTAAAGCCTAAATTGGCCAGATTGCTTACCAGTTTATAATTCATTTTAAATGGATTATTTGTAGCGCCGACAACAGCTACTGTCTTTGCCATAAAAAAACTGTCCAAAAAATGTCCTGTTTTTGCCATCATTGCTTTCTGTCTCCCTGCATCCAACTGAAATTAAATTCCAGATCAAAATCCATTTGAAGCTATTCCCGCCATTCAAATTGTAATAGATTATCGATTTAACAAAAGACCTATACATCCAAAAAATATCATGTCAAGGAAAACCCATGGATAAAATTCAAATTATCCATTGAATATTAGCTTTTCATATCTTATAATATAACGTTTAGTATTTAGATATTTTCTGATAATATGAGACTCCCTGAAAAGTTAAGGCCTATTCTATTATCTACGGTTCTGCAGTGTGGCTTTGCACAAAGCCATCAAAATAATTAAAAGTACGATATGAGGAGATATTATGAGTTCGAAAAGCAAAGAAAGCAGACTGGATCAAAAGGTGTTCTGGGAAACCGAATTAAACCGGAGGCTGGAAATATTAGCTGAGAGTGATATTGATTCTTCCGCTATTATAAAAGATACGGCTGTGAAGAAATTGCGTGCTAAATTGCGCAAAACAGATGGAAGGTTAAGAGTTATCTCAAAAGCCGAAGAAAAGGTTGAAGAGATGGCACAATTGAAGGCCGAGAAACTTGCAGCGCCCAAACCTGAAAAGAGCAATAAAAAGCAAGATATAGAGGACACCACAGCTGACAGCAAAAGGCAGCAGAAAAAAAAGAAGAAAAAGGAAAGTAAAGAAGTCGGGCAAAATCAGGGTTAAAACTGACAAAAAAAATGTACAGTCCTGATTGAATTAATGAAAACAAGTAAAAACTTGAACAGAATGAATACCATCAGCTTGAAGCCAATTCAAGATTTCAGCGCCTGCCTGATAATTCTTCAAGGGCAATACATGCATCTCGTTTCAGAGGTAATTGAGTCAAAAGGGTGTTTTGATGCATAGCCCCTTTGTGGAGGATGGAGTCTTATCGTGGTTGAAATGATACAAGCGCCGAGAAAATGAAAGATCATGAGAATCATATTCTGTAGACAGGAGAAATAATACATATGCAGCGTTACGCAATGGAAGATGAGGGAATGCATTATGAGGGGAACTGTATCAGACCGCCAAGCGAGGCCTATAGTATACTGATTCAGGTTACAGTTGGATGCTCCCATAATAAATGCATATTCTGCGGCACCTATAAAGATAAGAGGTTCAGGATCAAAGATGAAAGTGTTATTCTGAACGACATAATCTTTGCATCAAAATATATGAAACAGCAGGACAAGGTATTCCTGATGGATGGCGATGCGCTCATTATACCACAAAAAAGGCTGATGTGGATCCTCGAGAATATAAAAAAATACCTGCCGTGGGTAAAAAGGGTCGGTGCATATGCCAACGCAAAAGGCATTAAAATGAAATCTCCTGAGGAGCTTACCGAGCTTAGAAAAAATGGCCTTGGCATACTTTACCTGGGGGTTGAAACAGGGGACAATGAGGTATTAAAAACTATTCATAAAGGCACAAGCGCACAGAACCTGATAAACATGGGGAAAAAAGTCATGGCTGCCGGAATCAAGCTCTCAGTAACCGTCTTGCTTGGAATTGCGGGAAGAGAAAAGTCTCTTCAGCACGCCAGGGCAACCGGCATGCTCTTGAGCGAAATGGATCCTGATTACGTCGGTGCTCTAACTGTCATGCTTATGGAGGGAACACCTCTTTATGAAGCTTACAGGAAAGGGGATTTTGAACTTCCTACTGAACGCGAATTCCTGCTTGAGCTGAGGGAGATGATTGCAAATACAGATTTGAGCAAGGGTATGTTTTTCTCTAATCATGCATCAAATTATCTTCCAGTAAAGGCAAGGTTTCCAAAAGGCAAGCAACAGGCCCTTGATCAGATAGATATGGCTCTTAACGGTAAAATAGGCCTCAGGCCTGAGTGGATGAGAGCTTTATAAAAACTGAGTACTTAAACTATATTTCCCTTCGCTTTATTTAACACACCAAATATATCGTCTGGTATCGGGATAGCCCGGAAATTCTCCGGGTCCGATACATCCATGCAGATACGCTTCTCCAGACCCTCCACCATCAGGACATCACTGACGGATTCACGTATAGTGTGCCTCAGGGTCACGGTCTTTTTTTCCAGCGCACTGATATCTGTAATGATCCGAATCTCACAGTGGTATCTTCCAGTTCTTAAATAACGGCAGGAAGTCTCTGCCAGCCCAAAAACGAGCCTTCTTTCGCGCCACAGATTCACAAGATTCATACTGATGCTCTCAAAAAAGAGGTGTCCGCTTGCATCAATCCATTCATAATACCTCGGGTAAAATACAATACCCAGTGAATCCAGATCTCCCCACATTATTTTGCGTTCAACTATATTCGTTTTCATAATTACGTCTCATTCAAAAATTGCCTTCACAAAGTCATCCGGATCAAATGGCCTGAGGTCGTCAATCTTCTCTCCGATCCCTATGTATCTTATGGGAATTCCCAGTTGATGGGATATGCCCACCACAATCCCCCCTTTTGCAGTGCCGTCAAGTTTAGTCAAAATAATCCCGGTGAGTCCCAGAATATTATTGAATACTTCAGCCTGGGAGATGCTGTTCTGTCCGGTTGTAGCGTCAAGAACCAGCCATATTTCATGGGGTGCACCTTGTATTTTTTGTCCGATTACACGATTTATCTTCTGTAATTCCTGCATAAGATTTGTTTTTGTATGCAGGCGTCCGGCAGTATCTATAATAACAACATCAAACACTCTTGAAACTGCCGCGGTCAATCCATCAAAAACTACTGCCGAAGGGTCAGATCCTGTGCTCTGTTTTATGACCTCTGCTCCGGCTCGGTCTCCCCATATAATCAGCTGCTCAACCGCCGCTGCCCTGAATGTATCGGCTGCCACAAGCATAACACTCTTCCCTTCGGATTTATACCTGCTGGCTATCTTCCCGATGGATGTAGTCTTACCAACCCCGTTAACGCCGACAACCATTATAACCAGAGGCTGACCGTTTAAAGGGAATGATTGTGCCGGAGAATCAATCCGCAGAAATGAAAGCATGTATTCTCTTAAAACAGCCTTGAGCTTTTCAGGATCTTTTAGCTCTTTCCTTGCAACCTTATCCTGGAGCAGATTGATCAATTCCTGAGTTGTTACTACACCAATATCCGATGTAAAAAGGATTTCCTCAACTTCCTCCAGCAAATCACCTGTTATTTCCTTTTTTCCCAGGAACAGGCGATCAAGCCTCCCTGAAATACTTGACCTTGTCTTGGAAAGCCCGTGTCTGAGTCTTTCAAGGACACCTCCGTTTTTATCTTCTTTACTGAAAAATTTAATCATAGAAAATTAACGCCCTTGAGCTTACTATTAATTCAAAATAATTGAGACAAACTATTATAAATAAAATAATAACACCGCTGTCGTGTCACAAGACATAAAGAACTGCGCAGCTTTTTTATCACGACTGTTAATGCCTGGTAAATTCGCCGGGTAATAAACCTTCGCCTGCAGGGTTTTTCATGCCGTAAATATCAACCGAAACTACACTGGACACTCCAGCCTTTTCCATTGTAAAACCGTATAGGCGGTCAGCTATCTCCATGGTTCTTCGATTATGCGTCACCATAATTATTTGAGAGGTTTTTTGTATTTCCTTTAGTAAATTGTTGAATCTGTTGATATTTGCTTCGTCTAACGGTGCATCCACTTCATCAAGAAGACAAAACGGACTTGGCTTTATCATATAAATGGCAAAAAGAAATGCCATGGCCACTAATGCCTTCTCACCGCCGGATAGCAGGCCCATATGACTCAGCTTTTTGCCAGGAGGTCTCACTTCAACAAGAACGCCGCTTTCCAGCGGCCTCGTCTCATCAGTCAGCTTTAGTCCGGCAGTGCCGCCACCAAATAGAATTGGAAAAATCTCCTTCAACTTTGCATCCACATCATGAAAGGCCATTTCAAATTTTTCCACGGATGTTCTGTTGATCTTTGTGATTGCCGTTCTCAGGGATTGGATGGAAATTATGAGGTCTTCTCTCTGGGTTTTTATAAATTCATACCTCTCTTTCAATGCCTCATGCTCTTTAATTGCCGTCAGATTTACCTCACCCAATGCCTTCCTTGATCTTTTGTATTTCTCAATCTCCGCTTCTGTTTCAATATTCGAAAAATCATCATTCAAATACTGTTTATATATATCAGGAAGAACCAGATTAAATTTTTCTCTGACAACTTCTTCAAGGGTTTTTATCTTATAAAGTATCTCTGAGTGTTCCATCTTTATGGCATTTATCTTTTCCCTGACTGACGCAATTCTCATCCGTACGCCCTCGGCATCATTCTCTCTCCCCTTTATTTCATTATGCAGATCCTGACGTTCTCTTTCAAAACTATTTACTTCATTTTCAGCCCTTTTCATGTTCATGTATATAACAGCCAGTTCATCCTTGATGAGCTCTTTCTTTTCAAGGCATTCTTCACATCTTGTTATTGCGGACGCAATCTCTTCTTCAATCTTCTCAATACGTCTTACGGAATCATTGGAAAACTGCGCCAATCTCTCCGTCTCCCGTATTATACCGCGTTGTTCCTCTTTTAAAACACTGCTATCAGCCTTCAGCTTTACCAGATTATCCCGAAGCAGTTCAAATTCTTCCTCAAAAACCTTAAGATCAATCTCCTTTTCCTGCAAACAAACCTCTTCTTCCTCCCGCCTTGCCTTGCACAGGCTAAGTTTTTCTTCTACTGTCTGGAGTTCTTTCCGGTGCCTTTCATGTTCGCTGAACTTCCTTGCAATGTCTTCAGATATCCTTATACGCAGCTTTTCAAGCTGATCCAATTCCTGACTCAAGCGAAAGTTCATCCTGTCAAACTCATTTATCTCTTCCTGACATTCCCACTTGTCCTCTGTTAGATCATCAACCTCAGCCTTTTTTTCCTCAATATCTTTTACAAGTTCACTGAACTTGGTATTCAAAATGTCAATTTCTTTTTTATAAAAAGCGGATTTTTTTTCAAGTTCCATCAGTTCCCGCTTCCTTGCAAGAAGACCGCTGCTGCCTTGGGTAAATTTCCCGCCGGTAATCACGCCATTCTGGTCAACCATATCTCCATCTGCAGTTACTAAACAGAGCCCATGACTTCTCCCACCGTTACTATCGGCTGTTTTTTCCCAGATGGATATTGCATCTTCGAGATCATTCACAAGTACCGTATCTCCAAGCAATGAATCCACAACTGACTTGAAAGAATCTGATACAGATACCTTTTCCCGTAACAATGGAAAATCCATACCATCTAATCTGCCCTTCCCGTTTCCATTTCTGTTATTAACAGAAATAAAACTCCCTCTGCCCCTTGCCTTGGTTTTAAGATAATCAACCGCCTTCCTTCCATCTTCCTGGGATTCAACAATAATGTATTGCAGTTTGTCGGACAAAACAGCTTCAACAGCCTGTTCATATTCATGCTCCACGCTTATTACATCCGCCACGATGCCCAGGATATGCCCCTTCTGGCATGACTCGAGGTCATTGGCTTTCATAATTGCCCTTACGCCGGCCTTATAGCCCTCAAAATTATCCACTAAAGTCTGGAGGCTTGAAAATCGTGAAGAGCAGGCATTCAGATTTGTTTCAACTGACTTAACTTCCGATTCAACATGTAATTTCTTCTGTTCAAGGTCTTCATATTCCACATTCTTATTTTCAATGAATGCCTCAATTTCCTTCAGTCTTTTTGCAGTCTCCTCTCTGGCAAACCCTTTCTTTTCACAAGCACCAACTACCCTTTCTATCTTTATTTCAACTTCTTTAAGTTCTTTTTCCAGCCTGGAATTACTATCTGTAATACCGTTCAGCATTTTTTTCAAATAACCGGATTCATGATTCAAGCCCACTTCCTGATTTCTTCCTGAATTAACATCATTCCGGATCCTTTCATAGTCCTCCTTGACTTTTTTCAGCGATTCCCGGCGGGTTGAAACCCTTTTCTCCTCAACAGCGATTTCTCCTTCCAATTCAATCGCCTTTTCTTTTTTCTCTCCAGAATCCCTCTGCAAAGCGGCCCTTTCTTCATTCAGCTTTTCAAGCCGTTCTTCGACCTCCCCCTTTTCGGCCTTAAGCCTTAAAATGAGTTCTTCCTGCATTTTTATCTCGCTGGACAATCCTTCCAGTGAAGATTCCTTCTTATGAACTCTTTCTCTCAGGCTCAGATAGTTATTTCTGAGCCGGGAAAGCTCATCATCCTTTCCCTCCAGTTCCAGATTCATCTCTTCGATCTTTGAATGAATAATTGAAAGTTCTGAGGAAATAGCTATCTCTTCCTTATTTAATTCTTCCGCTGACCGTTTTTTGTCTCCAGAATCCCCTGCAAGCTGACTATATGTATTGCTGTACAGTTCAATCTCAAGGTTCTGGATCTTCTCACTCAGGTTCTTGTAGGTACTGGCCTTTGAAGCCTGTCGTTTAAGGGATCTTATCTGTTTCTGCACTTCTCCCAAAACATCTTCTATGCGTTGGAGATTAATCTCAGCAAGCTCAATCTTCTTCTCAGATTCTTCCACCTTTCTTCTATATTTTGTGATCCCGGCAGCCTCTTCAAGCATAACCCTGGTATCTTCCGGCCTCTGTTCCAGGATGCTCCCTATCTTTCCCTGCCCGATAATTGAATATGCCTTGTTACCCAAGCCCGTATCCATAAAGATATCCTGGATATCCTTAAGCCTGCACGGCACATTGTTTATTCTATATTCACTTTCGCCCGACCGGTAAAGGCGCCTTGTAACTGAAATCTCTTTATCCCCTGAGAACGGAGGGAAAAAGCTCCCATCGCCATTTTCAAGGACTAAGGAAACCTCTGCCATCCCCATGGGCTTATGGTCCTTTGATCCATTGAAAATCATGTCTTCCATTCCTCTGCCCCTCAGCTGCTTTGGGCTCTGCTCGCCCATACACCACCTGATTGCATCAACAACGTTGCTCTTGCCGCATCCATTTGGACCTACAACCCCGCTGATCCCAAGCGGGAATGAAATTTCAAGCCTGTCCATAAAAGACTTGAATCCGAGCATGGAAAGCTTTTTTATTTTCATCTCAACTCCTGAAATCTGCTCACTTTCATTTAAGAATCCGAAACTTGAATCAAAAGAAAATGAATAAATCTCTATTTGTATAGCCCTTTTATCAAATAGCATAGCTGTTGTAAAGCGAAAATACCATATGCTGTATAAGAAAAACCTAAAAACTCCAACATGTAGTATCACAATAGCAATAAATCCCTTCACATCAGGATTTCTTCTGCAAGAGGATTCCATTCATTATTCATTTTCAAAAATGAATAATATTGACATTCAAAAGCGAAGCCCTTTATTATTAATTTTATTAGTAATTTTATTCTAATCATATCTAAATTCGCACACTGTGCCTATTGGAAGGAGAGAAATTAGATTTGAAAGGCCAGACATCATATTGCAGAACCTTTTTTTCATCGGCCTTAGGCCTCTTCTTTATACTCCATTTCATCTCGCTCTCATCAGCCGGGGAAGAGACATACTCAATAGATCTTGTTAAAACTCCCGAAACAGAAACCAGAATACATAAGCTTGATGACAAAAAGGTACTTTCTGAAGTTTACACCGTGCAGGAGGGAGAGTGGGTCGTTAACGTACTGAGAAGAAAAGGATTATTAAACCAGTATAAAATACACGATTTGCTGGCGCTTGTGAAAAAATTGAATGCATCAATACAGAACCTCGACCTTGTTTACCCGGGCGAAAAGATTGTTCTTCCCGTTAAAATCGTACCGATCGGCCATGAAGCAAAGGGCAAGTCCATATCAGTTGAGGAAAAAATCCTGCAGCCTTCTGAAATAAAAGGTATCGATTTTGATCACTATACTGTGAAAATGGGAGATGAACTCATCAAAATCGTAAAAGGACGATATAACATACCACAGGAATATCTCTACAATGAATACCTCGACTTAGTTAAACAGTTGAATCCATCCATAAAAAATCCTGACAGGATATACGTGGGGCAGAAAATAAGGCTGCCTGTTTATAGCCCGGAAATTGTAAGGAAACCTATTGCCCCTGTAGAATCTAACGAGCCAGAGCCATACCACCCACAAGATGATAAACCAAATCCTTTGTCTCATGATCTTTCGTTGCTTTTTCTGGAGATTGGGGAGGAGTGGGTCCAAACCGGAAAACACTTTATTCCCTTGAAATCAGGTGGGCAAATAGACCTCAATGCAGTTTCGTTTCCGATTATTAATCTCAGAAGCGGCCGACGAATTCTTGTTGATCTTAACAATAAACTTCCTGATAAAATGGGTGCGCTTATTGAATCGAACTGGGAGAATTACAGGGTTGTACACCTGCTGAAAGAAGACTGCCTGAGATCTTCATTCGATAAAATCCTGAGAGAATGCAACTACCCAAAGGTGTATAAAAAAGATGAGCACTATGAATCAGATGGAATTATAAACACCAGAATTTCAGGGGATTGGATAATAGAACTCTCAAAAAACACCTCTGTCGGCAATGCTGAACTCCTTATCATTAATCTGTTGAATAATGGAGACTATACCCCTCAGACAATAAAGGCCTACCTGAGGACTCTGAAGATTAATGTTATTGACTTCCCCCCGCAAAAAACTGCCACAAATGAACTGTCAGGTCAGGCAGAAATACTTGAAGGCGGTAAAGACCCTGCATCATTGATAGAGACTCTTCTGGGGCTTGCAGGCAGGTCTTTTTCGGCTCAAAAGGAAATCCCCGTTTACCAGGGCAATCGCAGGGACTTCAAACTTGTTATAAATGCTGATTTTTTTCTGGAAAACAAAGGAAAGGAATCTATAATTGACATTACCGGCCTGGCCCCGGAGGTCATTCTTTTTTTGAACGAACACCATTTTTCAGTCCTGTCTCTCCCTTCAGAAAAAGATCCCCAGGCTTTTGTCGAAAAAGTCTTTAAATTTCTTGAAATTCAGTTTCATAGAGGTCCTCATTACTTTATGGCCAAGAAGGGTGATGAATCAAAAAACATAAGACTGTCTTTACCTGGTATTGTTTTTTCGGATTCCCATGGAAATCCTATTTTTGCCACCCCATTGCACATTCCATATGAGATAGCATTATTCATTTCGCAAAGAGGATTCAGCATACTTAACTTATCGCCTTTTTCTTCTCATAAAACCATCCAGGTAAAATAGGTAGAGAATAGACTCTTGACAGAAAAGATTAACATAGCCGTTATTGGGGGTGGCGTAATAGGATGCTCCATTGCCAGCGAGCTTTCAGCGGAGCATTCAGGGATATTTATCTTTGAAAAAAATCCAGGCATTACCAGCGGCGAAAATCAATCAAGTCGAAATTCAGGCGTTATTCATTCAGGAATTTACTATGATCAGGAAACACGTCCCCAAAAGGCCTCTCTGTGTGTGGAAGGTAATAAGCTGATATATGATTTCTGCAGGAACTATGAAATCCCTGCAATTCAAACCGGGAAACTAATCGTTGCAACGACCAAAAAAGACGAGGAAACACTTGAAGTCTATTTACACCGTGCAAACCAGAATGCAGTGCCGGGGGTAGAAATGATAACGGGTGCCAGGGTAAAACATTTTGAGCCTAATGTTGAAGCCATATCAGCTCTGATGGTGCCTACATCAGGAATTATTGAACCGACAAGTCTTATTTACAGGCTTTATACACTTGCATCTAATAATGGTGCCCAGTTCATGACAGGCACTGAAATAACAGGGCTTGTAAATGATGGCAGATCGATCCGGTTAATCTTTCGATATCCTGACGGCAAAATCGACCAGGCAATATCACAGATTGTCATAAATGCAGCGGGAATTGATGCTGACCTGATTGCACGATTCTTTGATCCGGATTCTCCTTATGAACTTGACCCGGTTAGAGGAGAAAGCTATAAATTTTACGGGCATAGAAGGTCTGAATTATCCCTCAAAGGCATGAATGTTTATCCAACGCCTGAATCAGTGAACACGCCTGATGGCTCCCATTTCACCGTAGGGATACATTTGACACCGACTTTTGGCGGGTTATCTTATCCGCCCTTTCTGGATTCGACAGTAACAGTTGGCCCAAAGCTTGTGGCAGTTGAAGATCGAAAAGCATGGTCAGGCAACAGGATATCTCCCGGTAAATTTTCAAAAAAGGTCCAGCCCTTCTTTCCAGGGCTCAGGGAAGAGGATCTCATCTGGCATCAGGCTGGTATACAGGCGAGGCTGAAAGGTTTTCCCGATTTCATTATCAAATCTGATTCCAACTGCCCTTTTCTGATTAACCTGTTAGGAATTGACAGTCCAGGACTTACTTCATGCCTGTCCATCGCACGCCTTGTAAAAAAGATTGTTGACAATCTTTAATTGCTCACGTTATAGATTTTTAGGCTTTAATAGACCGGGAGTTCATACAGATTTTAATAACTGATCGACAATAGAGGGGATTTTAAGATGGAACTGGTTTCTGCAATTGAAGAAAGATGCAGTACACGAGCATTTCTAAACAAGCCGTTACACAGAGAGGCCATAGAAGGCCTTCTCGATCTTGCCACACATGCTCCGTCAGCAATCAATCTTCAGCCCTGGGAACTGGTTGTAGTGTCGGGCCAGGAAAAAGAAAGGCTCAGCAGGCTTCTGGTAAAGCGAATGAAGGAGAGGAATATTTCATGCGGACCAGGCTCAAAAAGCCCTCTGCCTGAGCATTATGTTCAAAGAGAGAGGGACCTTTTCGATGTAATGTCTCCTAATCTGCCTGACCAAATATCATTTCAGGACTTTATAAATGAAGGAAGCTGTAACTTCTATGGAGCACCAACAGCAATAATTATTACTTTGGATGAGGTATTTTCAAACGCCAGGTTAACAGATATCGGCATTCTTGTAGGATATTTCGTTCTGGCAGCCCATGACCTCGGTCTGGGAACTTGCCCTGTTGGTCTGATAACAGCTTTTAATGACGATATTAAGGAAGAGCTGTCCCTGCCAGATGAAAAACACGTTGTCATAGGCATAGCATTGGGCTATCCTGACACGAAAGCATCTATTAACAACGCCAGATCACTGAGGGTCCCCCTGGACGAGGTTGTAAAATGGCGGTGATCCAAATGATCACCCATCCATGTCCTTGCTGCTCTTTTAAAGGGATATGCAACGCTTTCAGCCGAAAAGCCTTGAATAAATCCGCCTGCAACAACGCGCCCTGATTTACAACAATTTCCCAATAAGCAGGTTACAGAGGTTTTAATATTAGGAGCATTGGAACATATAAAAGGAGCAGCATGGCGAAAAGGAGCTGATCACCTTTAATAACTTGAAAATTCCTCAAAGACCTGGGGCACCCTAAAGTCCCTTGAGATAGGATTCAATCTGAGAAGACTGAAACTGAATCACTGAAGCCTGATAATAGTCTTAAAAAAACTTTTGCCCTTAGAAGTATAAACCAGGAACAGGAGGCATATTGCATATGAATTTAAAAAAACTTGCTATTATTTTTATTTCAACAGTACTCTTATTTGCTGCTTCCGCGTCAGCGGTAATGGCCAAAGACCGGTTTGACGATGAAAGAATATCTCCCGACCTGGCAATGGCAGGGGATATATTATTTGTCAGACCCCTGGGGATTGTCGGAACTGCCGTTGGCACAGTGCTTTTCATCGTATCTGTTCCGTTTTCCGCTGCTGGAGGGAATACAAAAGAGGCATTTAAGGAATTGGTGGCAGAACCAGCTGAATACACTTTTAAAAGGCCCTTAGGCAAATTCAGGTCCAATGATATGTCTCACTGACCAACTTCCCATCATTTAAAATCAGGCCTCAAGTGAACGAAGTTTCATTAACACGAGAGTTTCATTAACACGAGAGTTTCATTTCCAAATTGGGCAGTTTTAAGCTGAAGATAGGCAGTCAAAAAAAGCGCAGCCTTACAAGACTGCGCCAAATAATAGTCCTGGTGCCGAAGGCGGGACTTGAACCCGCACGGGCGTAACCCACTACCCCCTCAAGATAGCGTGTCTACCAAATTCCACCACTTCGGC
>JAFGMQ010000027.1 GCA_016927455.1 Deltaproteobacteria bacterium | reverse complement strand
GTTCTCTGTTCAGGATCCAGCCCAAATTTTTTTATAAGCCTGTTAAATTCATCATTGTCCCAGTTTTTGTAGAAGCGGGAAGTTATTTTGCCCATGGCCCTTACTGTCATGATACCGCCGTAAAAACCCTGCTCGTCATAGATAAAACCGATCTTTTCCCTGATTTCAGCACTGTCCGGTCCTATCTCCTCGCCAAGAACCTCTATTGATCCGGCATCTCTGCGAATAAGTCCCATTAATGCTTTAATAGTAGTGGTCTTGCCAGCTCCGTTCCTGCCTATAAACCCCATGACTGCCCCGCGTTCAAGATAAAAAGAAACATCTGAAAGTGCAAAATCTTTATATTGCTTTGAAAGGCCATTCACCTTTATAGCGTAGTCCATATCATTCCTCCTCAAATATGATCGTCAGCATTGACAGCAATTCATCAAGCGTCATGCCGATGCGCTTAGCTTCGGTTGCCGCCTCATCAAGTTTGCCCTCAACAATACGCATCCTCTGTTCTCTGAAAAGCTCCTTGTTCTTTACAGAGACATAACACCCCTTGCCCTGAACCGATGTAAGAAAGCCAGCCGCCACCAGTTCATCATAGGCCCTCTTTACCGTGATTACACTTACCCGAAGATCCTGGGCCAGTGCTCGGATGGAAGGAAGTTCATCACCATCGTTCAGTTCTCCCGCAACAATAAGGGATCTTATCCTGTCTTCTATCTGCTCATAGATAGGCCGGGGAGATGTCTGAGATATGACTATGCTTATTTTGCTCATCTTGACTCCTGTTCACCTGTGTTTATACTGTTATGGTATGATATATACAGTTAGCAGGCATGTCAAGAAAAAAAATATTTTGCTATCTCAGGCATATACCCAAATAATAGACAAAAGCCGGTGGAACAGCCTCTCTATGACAGGAAATAGGTATGGGTCGGGCACAGCATGTGGGGCCGGGATGATGTGCTGCGGTTAGTAGTGCACCGGTTGCGGTTTAGTTGTTTGAGCTTATGGGAGTCGAAAAAGCGTATTTGTCGATCAGATATGGATTCGATAATGGTCCAGTGGTCCCATGCAGGTCCTCCAAGACCAATAAGTATAGCCCTGTGATCGCCTCCTTCGAGGAATTCGGCCATTGCCGTCCAGAATTCGTCCAGCGCTGTGTCAGGATGATGTTTGAATGGGATGTTCCTGTGCCGGATCTTGTCCCTGACCACGTCCTTAAGTATTCCCCCGATTGTCTTCAGACCGATCCCCTCGGTCAATACCATGCTCAGATCCCTGGTTTTCTCCAGATATGCAAGTATCCGGCGGAACAGGAGGCGTGCTTCGTTGTCGTTAATACCAGCTATCATCCGGGTGGCGTTTACAATGCTGTAGATGGCGCATATGCTGTCCAGCGCGCCCTGGTAGTAAGGTTTCATATGGCGCCCGGTATACCTTCAGTAACAGGCTCAGCCTGTACCTGGGTTTCAAGATATTTTGAAAACATCGGGTGACGCCCGGCTGCAAGGTTAATAAGCCGGCTTGCAACCTGGCCGTAGTTCAAACCCTCGTGTTGTGCAGCATAGACCATGCTCGTGTCAGGGCTCAGATCAGCATTAGGGTTGACATCAAGCACGTAAAAAACACCATCACGCAGCCTCAGATCGACTCTCGCATAGTCACGGCAGCCAAAGACCCGGTATGCGTGAACAGTAGTGGAACGTAAAAGATCAAGTTGTGCGGTATCCAGTGGGGCAGGAATTTTCATCTCAATCTTTTCATAGTGGACAGACCCGGGAATGAATTTGGAGTCCCAGGTGCATAGCCGGTCGCACACGTCACCAAACGCGCTGAAATCCATTTCAGCGGGCGGCAGCATACTTATATCCCCATTTCCCCACAATGTGACATGAAATTCCCGCCCGTCAATAAAATCCTCAATCAATGCGGGCTGCCGGAAGATTCGCTCCACGTGGCCGATGCGATGCAACATATGGTTTTGATCCAGCACTACGGCGTCGGGATTGATCCCCACACTGCAATGCTCATATGCGGGTTTGACAATTGCGGGAAAGCAGTTCCAATCCGCGGGCCCTGGCGCGCCACACAGGGTCCAGCGCGGGGTTGGTATGCCATTTGAGTCCATCCGGCGCTTAGACCCTGCCTTGTCCCAGCTCCTCTTTAAAACATGAGCGGACGAGCCTGTATAGGTAAAACGCATTGACTCAAGTATACTGACGACCCGCCAGTCACTCCTTGGCGATCCCGGAATCTCCTCGCACCAGTTAAACACAACCCATTCGAATGGATCAAAGGGTTCAAGCAATTCAGAGAGGTCTTCCTGATCTACTGCAACGGCAGACACCACGTGTCCCTGTTCCTCAAGCGCGCTTTTAAGGCGGTCTGCGTCATCAAGAGAGGTCTTTATTTCGAAGGGTTCCCATGAAGGATCAATATTGTGCAGAAGCAGTACCGGTATATCGATACGTGCAGAAGTCGAGTTTATTTGATCTGGCCATGTTGAAATATCAGATTTTTTCAAAATAATCCTGTGCCATAAGAAAACTCAGGATTAACAGGTCAAAGCCTTTTATTACTGGCCGGCCTGTGCATATTATATCTCCTGTCACCTGAGTTTAAGATTTCAAAGAAACTGTTAACCCTTCAGTAAATTTCAACAATATCTGCATTATACTTAAATACAGATTAAGTCAAGGATGCATTCAGTTCCCTATACTTCCAGGGTTTCCCAAAATCCACCTTTTTCAATTCCAGGAGAAATTTGATGGTGGATTTTGGCAATTCCTATTGAACGAGAGATTTCCGGGATTGAAAAAATTATCGGCAAGAAAGAAAATGCCGGTCAGCAGCAAAAATATTTTTTTACTGACCGGCAGGTGTCTGGATAGTTGATTAGTAGAATGGTTATCTAAAACCTATCTCCAGTCATCTATTCTTACTGAAGCGCCGGGTCTGAAACCACCCATGCTGAAATAATTGTTGTTGGATGCGCCGGTAACGATTACTGTGAACTGGCCGCCCGGAGGCTGTATATACATGCCGTCGCTCTTTGCATTACCCTGGGCCTCTTTGACCCATGCCGTGAATTTTTCAACCGTGTCATACCCGGCATCCTTCACGAAATTGGCAATGGGCGGGCTCAGAACAGCGCATGTCCCGAAAAGCGTGCCGTCCTGTGTGCTGTAGATATCCTTTATTATCTTGGGATAATTCATTTCATCACCCCAGACATTTGCGTACCAGTTCTTGGCCGAAAGGACACCCCAGCCCATAAACAGGGTAATAACGTTCTCACCTTTCTTGAAATTTTCAAGCTTTGGCGCGGGTGCGCCGGGGAATGTTGTCATGCCTTCACCCCTGCCTATCCTTACTGAGAGCGGGTCCCAGGGGGATTTTTCTTCATTCTCGGCAATTATTATGTTGAGACCGTTCATCGGGTTTCCTACTGTCCCCATGTAGGTGTTTCCCACCTTGCCGCAGTTTCCTCCATTGATGGATAACAGGGTCCAGGCCCTTCCTATGGTTGTATTGGCGTGTGCGTAAGGACCCATTGCGCCGTAATTATAGTTAAGACCTATTTCGTCGCGGATGTTTCCGTTGATTACAGCCCCTGTTGCAAAGCTGTTATCCGAGACATCCATGGCCTCTGAACCAGTGGAGCCTATTGCCAGTATTACAGGAAAGTACTCAGGTTTGGCCCCTGCCATAACAGCATTAATGGCTGCAATTTTTACCGTGTATGACCATGATTCAAATGTGGGTTTAAAGGGTGACATTTCTCCGAGCTTTTCATCAGGATCATGGCTGGTCGCGGCCAGCATCTCGTCGACCTTTTCCTTGGTCGGAAGGATTATGGGGAGAAAATCCGTGTACCTGTTTTCAAGGAACATCTGTTGAAGCTCATCGGCTGTTCCGGTAAATGTCTCAGGCCCTCTGCCGCGTATGATTTCCCCTGTCCTTTTTTCTTCGTCGGTCAGGGGTTTGGTAAGCTTGTCTATTATTTCCTGTATAACAGGCGCCCCTGTAAGCGGATTAAAACCCAGAGCAACATCCTTGCGGAGCTGATCGGCTGTTTTTCCCCATATCGGGCCAAGGATATATTGAACCCTGATTCCCGGCATGCCATTGGTAAGTGCAACGTCTGTTAACTGATCTGCAAAGCTTGATACGGATATCGGTACTGCGGGTTTTTTAAACTTTTCTTCAAATCTTATTGATAGCTTGGTGACCCCAGGCGCACAGACGCTTCAGTGCCCCAGGGCGATGATCATTGCATCGGCCCTTTCTTCCATTTCTTTCCACAGTGCGGGGTCTTCACTGCCCATTCCGCCGGGTTTTTCCTTAAAGACCCATGTGGTTTCGGGATATTTTTCTTTTAACACCGCGGTGAGCTCTCCCAGCAGAATTCCTGAACCGGGATACCCATCGTTTACAATATATATGGTTTTACCATTGATTGTGTCCAGGCGTGGCGCCATGTCCTTAAGTATAACAGGCGGAGGTGTGCCCAAAGGGTTATAGACTGTTATTGCGGGCGCCTTTACATCCGCGACCGGTGTTTCCTGTGCTTTCTGCTTGGCCTCTCCGGTGTCTGCACTTTGTTGACATCCAAAGCTGAGACACAGGCTGAT
>JAFGMQ010000171.1 GCA_016927455.1 Deltaproteobacteria bacterium | reverse complement strand
CTAAACCTTATCGCCTTTTTCCTGATCTATATTATTTCATTACCCATGGGGGTCCTTGCCGCTGTGAAGCACAAGCAGTTTTTTGACAGAGTGAGTTCTGTCCTGTTATTTATGCTGTGGGCGCTCCCCACAATGTGGGTCGGCCAGATGATGATCGGATATTTATGCGGACCGACCTTTTTAAACTGGTTTCCTCCGGCAGGTTTGAGCAGTAATAATTCAGATATCTTGCCATTTTTCCCATGGCTCGCTGACAGATTATGGCACCTGACACTCCCGGTATTATGTTTAACCTATGGCGGGTTTGCCTATCTTACAAAGCAGGTGAGGGCCGGTATGCTTGAAAACCTGAGGGCGGATTATGTGCGTACAGCAAGATCAAAAGGCCTTTCCAACTGGACTGTTGTAATAAAGCACGCCTTCCGCAACAGTGTGATTCCGGTAATTACTATCATGGCAACGCTTATTCCTGCAATGCTGGGAGGTTCGGTTATCATCGAGCAGATATTCAGTGTCCCTGGCATGGGTATGCTTGCCTTTGAGGCTGTTACAACACGTGACTATAATGTTGTAATGGCTGTCGCCACGATCGGCGGCCTTTTAAACCTTGTAGGCCTTCTGTTCGGGGACATAGCTTACGCCATGGTAGACCCGCGTATAAGTTTTGAGGATAAAGAGTAGCCGGTTATGAATAATTCATTGACTAAAAAAAGTGACTGGGGCACATCCTATGGAGAACTCGTCTGGAACGAGTTCAAAAAAAGCCGTTTGAGCGTTGCATGTCTCATCTTTATAATATTTCTTTTTATCGTGGCTGTCCTGGCTCCTTTCCTTGCGAATGATAAACCCTATTTTATTGTCATAGAGGGTAAAACCTATTTCCCTCTCTTCAGGGGACTCAAGGCAACAGACTACAGCGTCTTTCTGGCCACGTTTACCGCCATTGTCCTGCTCCTGCTCATAAGGCATAACCGAAGGACTCTCGATCCCTCTGTCAGGGGGGGAGTTCTGATAAAGCAGGTTGGAGCAGCAGCAGGTATTTTGCTCACAGGAATAATAGTTATCCAGGTCCTGGTGCCGCACAGGCTCGATGCACAGGATTACAAATCAATGATAGCCTCGGGCAGGGCGGAAAAAGCGGTCTTTGCTCCCATACCCTATGGTTATGCCAGAACAGACCTTCAGAGCAGGGAACAGCCCCCGAGCCCTGAGCACTGGCTCGGAACCGATGATGTCGGCTCCGATGTCCTGTGCAGGCTGATACACGGCAGCCGTATTTCTCTTTCTGTAGGTTTTGTGGCGGTGGGCATATCAAGTATAATCGGTATTATTATAGGTGCAATTCTCGGCTATTTTGGCGGCAGGGTAGATTTTATAGGCATGCGCATCGTGGAAATAATGATGGCCATTCCCACGTTCTTTTTAATTATTACCATTGTGGCCTTTTTCCCCAGAAGCCTCTTTAATATCATGTTTATTATCGGGATCACAAGCTGGACCGGTGACGCCCGCTTTATAAGGGCTGAATTTTTCAAGCTGCGCGGGCAGGATTTTGTGCTGGCTGCCAGATCCCTTGGTCTCCCCCTTAGAAGCATCCTGTTCAGGCACATGCTTCCAAACGGGATAACACCTGTTCTTGTAAATGCTACATTTGGCATAGCCGGGGCAATATTCATAGAAGCGGCCCTTAGTTTTCTGGGATTCGGCGTTGCCCCTCCCACTCCGAGCTGGGGTCAGATGCTGAGCCTGGGAGTAAGCACCACCGGAAGATTTTTGTGGTGGCTGACCCTGTTTCCCGGACTGGCTATCTTTTTTACTGTGCTGTCCTATAACCTTGTTGGGGAAGCATTGCGTGACGCCATAGATCCAAGGCTGAGAGAATGATGTATGACTGATCTGTTAAAAATAGAAGGACTTAATACACAATTCCATACCGAAGCCGGTATTGTGAAAGCTGTCCAGGATGTAAGTTTTTCAGTTAAAAAGGGAAAGACATTTGCCCTGGTAGGTGAGAGCGGCTGCGGAAAGAGCGTGACAGCCCTGTCTGTTATGAGGCTCATACCTGACCCTCCCGGAAAAGTTGTGGGCGGAAGGATATTTTTAAACGGCAGCAATCTCCTTGAGCTCAACGAAAAAGAGATGCGAAAGGTCCGGGGAAACCGGATTGCAATGATATTCCAGGAACCAATGACAAGTCTCAATCCGGTTTATACAATAGGTGATCAGATAGTTGAGGCAATAAGACTGCACCAGAAAAAGGATCCTGAAAGCTCCTGGCGTGAAGCTGTTGAAGTCCTTCGCAGGGTCGGGATATCCGATCCGGAGCGCAGGGTTTATGAATACCCCTATCAGATGTCAGGAGGCATGAGGCAAAGGGTAATGATAGCCATGGGCATAAGCTGTGAGCCTGAGCTCCTTATTGCTGATGAACCTACTACTGCCTTGGATGTAACCATTCAGGCCCAGATTCTGGATCTTCTGGATGAACTTAAAGAACGCAATAGAATGAGTGTGCTGATGATTACCCATAATCTGGGGATTGTGGCCGAGAGGGCGGATGATGTTGCAGTAATGTACGCATCCAGAATAGCGGAAATGGCAGATTCACAAACACTGTTCATGAATCCGCTTCACCCCTATACCAGGGGCCTTTTGGAATCTCTTCCAAAACTTGGAGAGCAGGTGGATCGTCTCGCTGCCATACCGGGGAATGTTCCCAATCCTCTGAACTTTCCTTCCGGGTGCAAATTTCATCCCAGGTGTCCCATATGTGAAGAGGACCCGAGGTGTCTCGAAATCGAACCTCTGCTTGAGGAAAAGGAACCAGGCCATTATGCAGCCTGCTGGAAGGTATGATGAACGGTAAAAGAAACGATAAAGATATTATCCTGAATGTTGTGAATCTAAAGACCTACTTCCCTGTAAAAGCCGGCCTTTGGCGAAAGACATTGGGCTATATAAAAGCGGTGGATGACGTCAGCTTTTCCATCCGGCAAGGCCAGGTTTTCGGCCTGGTCGGGGAAAGTGGGTGCGGTAAAAGCACAGTTGCCAGAACGGTTGTAAGACTTGAAAAGGCAACTTTCGGTAAAGTTTATTTTAATGACCTGGATGTCATCAATGCGGACAAAAAAGATATCCGGGAGTTTCGAAGGAATGTCAGTCTGGTATTTCAGGATCCATACAGTTCATTGAATCCCAGAATGACTGTCGGCAATATTATAGGAGAGCCTGTAAAAACTCATAAAATAGCAAAAGGAGAGGAACTGTATGAAAAGGTGGCGGATATACTTGAAAGGGTTGGTCTGTCACCGGAATATATCAACAGGTACCCCCATGAATTCAGCGGTGGGCAGCGTCAAAGAATAAGTATTGCCAGGGCTCTGGCCCTTAACCCGGAGCTTGTTATCTGTGATGAACCAGTAAGTGCACTGGATGTCTCAATTCAGGCGCAGATACTGAATCTTTTAAAGGATATTCAGGCGGAGTTTGATCTGACCCTTCTTTTTATTGCTCATGATCTTGCAGTTGTTCAGTTTTTTTGTGACGTGATAGCGGTAATGTACCTCGGAAAAATCGTTGAGCAGGCGGAATCGCGTGTTTTATATGAAAGGCCATTTCATCCATATACCGAAGCCCTGATGTCGGCCATACCCCAGATTGATCCTTCCCTCAGGAAGAAGCGGGTTGTGCCCAAAGGCGAGGTCCCCAGTATAGCCAATCCCCCATCAGGCTGCCCCTTTCATCCCAGATGCCGTTATGCTCAGGAAAAATGTTCAGAGATTGTACCTGAGCTGGAAGAAAAAGGAGATGGTCACATTGTCGCGTGTCATTTTCCTCTCTCCAAGTAAGGCTTGATGTTTTAAACTGTCTAACTTTGGGATTTCATCCTTGAGTCTTTTATCCTGCGCCTTGAGCCTTGAGCCGTGGGCCAGTTCATAAACAGGAAAGATTGGGAATTATTATCGATGTTTATTTTGACTTCAATATAAAAAGGACTCTCTTCACCCATGCATGAAATGTCAATAGTCCAGAGCCTGATCTCCATTGTTGAAGAGGAGATGATTAAAAATAGTGCGATAACACTCAGGTCTGTCCGGGTAAAGATTGGCGAGATGTCGGGCATTGTATCTGAAGCCATGAGCACGTGTTTTGAAATTCTTATTGAAAACAGTGATATGAAAGGTGCAGTATTGAATATCGATATCGAACCACTGATCGGATATTGCCGGAAGTGTAAAAACGAGTTCAGGATT
>JAFGMQ010000170.1 GCA_016927455.1 Deltaproteobacteria bacterium | reverse complement strand
TTGCCTGTCTGTCCATGACCTTTGCACTGGGGACAGGGCCTGGTGAAATGCATGGGGCCTTCCGCAATATTCAGGCGTCCTGAACCGCCGCACGTCGGGCAGATTGTCATACGGGCATTGGAGTCAGTGCCTGATCCATTGCAGGAAGTACAGGGTTTAAGCTTCTGCATGGATATTTCGGTTTCGAATCCCCTTAATGCAGACACAAAATCAATATCCATGTCATACTCAACATCCCTGCCTTTTGAAACAGTGCTTCTTCTGAAGCCCTCCTGCCCCCTTGCTGAGCCGAACAGATCACCGAATATATCCTCATAGTTCTGATACCTTCCAAAATCCTGCTGTGCCTGGCCGCCGCTTCCCTGCTGGAAGGATTCCCACTTTTTATATTCCCGGGCCTTTTCAGCATCAAATCCGGTTCGGAGACCATCCTCCCCGAATTCATCATAGAGCTTTCTTTTTTGCTCATTGGCCAGGCAATCATGGGCGTGCGATATTTCCTTGAATTTCTGCTCGGCCTCCTTGTTCCCGGGGTTTATATCCGGATGCCATTTTCTGGCAAGCTTGCGGTAGGCCTTCTTGATATCACTCTGGGATGCATCTTTTGAAACCCCGAGGATTTTGTAAAGATCTTCAGGCATTAGACTGACCTCAAAAATCCTTTCTTAAAAAGCAATAATTTAAGCCTGACGACTTTTTGGGAATTTGTCAAACTTGAGTAACTCCAAAAGAGATTACATCAAATATACACCTGATGTCAATTTTTGTGATGTTCCTTTTTACGGGGCATTTGCGTCCTTGATTGCAGGCATGAAAAAAGATAGTATCAATACCTTGTGGATTTGTATAAATTTCTTTAAAGGCCATAAAGATGAGTTGTCATCATGGATGAAATGAAAGGTTCAGCCCTGGAGAATTTCCGGTTTAGGGATCTGCATCCGGGTATTTTAATGGGAACAGCAAGTGACAGATATGCAGGCTGGACAGGGCAGGTCTATTCAGAAAACAGATATGAAAAATCCATAACCCCCCGTGTAAAAAAGGTTGGAAGCAGGACATTTACGGAAGAAGTTCTTCCTGTTGAAAGTGTCAGGGAATATTTTCAGCATTTCCGTGTGCTGGAAATTGATTATACATTCTACAGACCACTGATTGATTCCAGCGGAATGCCCACACAGAATTTTTATCTGCTGCGTTCATACCGCCAGTATGCTGATGAGGAAGACCGCCTTCTGCTTAAGGTTCCGCAGTTCATCACTGCAAAAAGAATACTTCGAAATGGCGCCTATATTGAAAACGATACATACCTGAGTTCCGAGCTTTTTACCCACCGGTTTTATGAACCTGCCGTTGAAATACTCGACTCCTGTCTTCATGGATTTGTGTTTGAGCAGGAATATCAGAGAAAACAGGACAGGACTTCTCCTGAAAGGCAGGCAGAAGAACTCGACAGATTCTTCAGCAGTGTTCCGGCGGACCCGCGGTATCATCTCGAACTTCGTACAGAAAGGCTTTTATCTGCCCCTGTATTCGATGTGCTTGAAAAGCACGGCGTGGGCCAGGTGCTTTCTCACTGGACATGGCTTTCCCCTTTGTCCCGCCAGTTCAGCCTTTCGGGCAGAAGATTTTTTAACGGAGGAAAACGCTGTGTAATAAGGTTAATGACACCAAGGGATGTGCGGTATGAGGACGCCTATGCCCTGGCACACCCGTTTAATGCCCTGGTGGATGGCATGCTGGACAGGAAGATGGTAACAGATACGGCCGAGCTTATGATTCTGGGGATAAATGAAGGTATCGAAGTGACCGTTATTGTTAATAACCGTTCAGGAGGAAATGCGCCCCTCATAGTACAAAAAATTTCCCGGCAATTCCTGGATATGATCCCTCATTGAGATTTATGGTTTATGCGATTCCGTCAGCATCGATACTAAGGCGGCCTTTAAAAAATATCAATCAGGAGATTTGAAATGGATTTCTGCAATCTCAACTGTGAGCATGCCTCCTGGCCTGAGTCAGCATCAATTGACGGCTCCAACAGCTGCAGGACTTTTACAGCCCTGTACTGCAGGAAGAAAAAACGGCATGTGCATAAAAATATGCCCTGTAATGAAAAGTCAGTGAAGCTGAACGCTGACAGAAAAACCTGTGACTCAGATTCTACTTCTTAATCTCTGTATTTTCCAGATACCGGCTGATTGCTCCGTCATATTGATGAGTCAGACTGAACACTTTTCTGGCTAAACGGAATCGGGTTTCAAGCGTGGTTTCACCGTTTGCTGCCGCCATCTCTTTCAATACAGTACCATAATCGGCCGGGTCCACTATTACCGTCACATACCTGAAATTTTTCGCAGAAGACCTGAGCATGGAGGGTCCGCCGATGTCAATATTTTCAATTGCCTCATCAAGGGTTACACTTTCCCTGCTTACTGTCTTTTCGAACTGGTAAAGATTTACAACAACCATGTCAATAGGTTCGATATTGTGCTCCTGCATCATCCTCACGTGTTCCATGTTGTCACGGAGGCCCAGGAGACCACCGTGAACCTTTGGATGAAGCGTCTTGACACGGCCGTCCATCATTTCAGGAAAACCGGTGTATTCTGAGATATCGGTTACGGAAATTCCGCCCTTGCGAAGCGCATCAGCCGTGCCTCCGGTAGAGAGGATTTGCACTCCAAATCCGGAAAGGGACTTCGCAAAATCAACAATCCCTGACTTGTCAGTAACACTTATTATGGCCCTCTTTATCTTCCCCATTCGACTGCCTCCTTCTGGATTTTCTGATCAGTTTGTTTTATCATCATCTGCGGCCGGAACCGGAATCTTAAAAAATTCGATTCCTTCATCTTTCAAGGTCTTTTCCTCTTCAGATGTTGCAGATCCCCTTATGTTCCTTTTTTCTGTTACCCCATAATGCATCTTAAGGGCCTCAGCAGCAAATTTGGACCCCACATTCTCCGAATTTTTCTGTATGTAATCAACAATTTCCCTGGCAAGCCTTTGATAGTCAATGGGAAGGTCAGTCTTCCGTGTTTCAGGATAAGACTTCTTTACAGCAACCGGGGAAACTACCTTTCTGATACTGGAGTCACTGCAGTAAGGACAGTTCACAAATCCATCAGCATTCTGTTCTTCAAAGGATTCAAGACTGTCAAACCAGCCCTCAAATATATGTCCGTTTGAACATTCCAAATCAAATACAATCATCTTGATTAAACCTCTCAATTAATTCAGCAGCATGTTTACGATAAGTCAGTTTCAGGCATTTCCCCAATCTATTTCCGTAAGCAGTGATCTGTTTTCAGTCATATCTTTCCATAAAAGATCAGACAGCCTTGAATACACCGGGCCGGGCAGCCCATCTCCAATAACCCTTCCGTCATATCTTGTCACAGGGAGCGGGTTTATTGATGTTCCTGTAAGGAAGATCTCTTTAGCATTATAAGCATCTTGAGGAGAAATATCTGCAAATTTCACTTTCTTTATAATGCTTTCTTTCTTGAGATCGCCGGCCAGTTGAAATACCCTGCTGGCGGTAATACCCATAAGTGTCCTTTCAAAACCTGGAAATCTCAATATGCCGTCCGCCGTGAGTACAGCAATGTTTTCGGTGGGCCCCTCTGCCAGAAAACCGTTCTCATCCAGTGCGAAGGGATTTCCTTGACAGGTTCACATCCTGACCATAGTATGATAAATATTTGAGTGTGAAACCTAAACAATAAAACCGGAAAAATCAAATGCAAATTTTATTTTTTTCCCCGGAACACTAAGATAAGGCAGGACAATATGAGCGAAAAGCAGTTTTTAGTGAACGATCTTACCTTGAGAGAATCATGGCGAATATTTCATATTATGGCGGAGTGCGTGGAGGGCTTCGAAAAACTCCCTGAAGTTTATCCTGCTGTGTCAATTTTCGGCTCTGCCCGTACAGGTCCAGACAGTGCGGAGTATAAGATGACGGAAAAGATGGCCCGCATGCTGGTTGAAAATGGATTCAATGTAATTTCGGGAGGCGGCCCGGGTATCATGGAAGCCGCCAACAAAGGGGCTGCTGAGGCAGGGGGCAAATCAGTCGGCCTGCATATTCAATTGCCTAACGAACAGAGGCCCAATAATTATGCCAACGTCCGGCTTGAATTCAGATATTTCTTCATACGGAAGGTCATGTTTGTAAAATATGCAGTTGCTTATATAATAATGCCAGGCGGATTCGGGACTCTTGATGAACTCTTTGAGGCACTGACCCTAATTCAGACTAAGAGGATCAGATCCTTCCCCGTGGTACTTGTCAATTCGAAATTCTGGAAAGGTCTTCTTGACTGGGCCAAGACAACACTGGTAAAGGAGAGCACCATCTCTGAATCAGATTTTGATATTCTCAATATTGTTGATACGCCTGAAGAAGCAGTGAATATTATAAAAAGGATCGTTGTTGTTTAAACATGGACGAAGACGAACGTCTGATTGTCAAATCATGGGCAAATGACCATGGTATTCAGTTATCAGCTCAACAGCTCGAACTTCTTGACATTTATCTGAACGAAGTTTCCGAGTGGAATAAACATATCAACCTGACCGGGGTTTCTTCCCGGCATAGAATCATAGATGAACTCCTGCTTGATTCCCTTATGCCGGCATCTTTTCTGCCTCAGAAAGGAAGACTCCTCGATCTGGGTTCAGGCGGCGGGTTTCCGGCAATTCCCCTGAAGATCTGCATTCCAGGGCTGAAATTTCATCTTGTTGAATCCAATCGCAAAAAAGTAAATTTCCTAAAGCATGTCATACGTATAACAAGGCTGGAGAATATTGAGGTTCTATGGGGCCGCATTGAAGAAGAAAGGGGGCAGCTCCGGACAGATGGTTACAATGCGGTTACCGCCAGAGCAGTAGCGGATCTGCCCAGGACGATAGCCTGGTGCGCTCCGCATCTTATTGCCGGCGGTCTTTTTGTGAATTTTCAGGGGAATTGTTTTGAAAGCGCTGTTCAAAAAAGTGCAGACATACTTGAAAAGGAGCATATTGCCCTTTTTAAATCCATTCCCTACAGGCTGCCAGGAAAAAAAGGATCTGAAAGAAACCTTCTGGTTTTTATAAAGAATAATTAAAACTCAAAGGCCTCCTCTGATGTCCATTTGTTTTGCATGGTAGAATATAGACAGCCCAAAAGGAGGAGGCCTTTCCTGAAATTACGCCCCGGCAAGGTATTTAAAAGAGATATTAACCCTTGCGCGATAACTTACAACCTTTCCGTCTTCAATTGTTAAGTCAAGCTTGGAGATCTCTGCAATTCTTAAATCCTCCAGGCTCCCAGCAGCCGTTTCAACAGCATTTTTAGCTGCATCTTCCCATGATTTTTCACTGGTTCCAACGAGTTCAATAATCTTGTAAGTACTCATAGTTTATTTTCCCTCCTTTCATCCGCTTAGGTGAAGTTTGACCAATGAGCTTAAATAATGATAAATTCACCTCCTTTTTATGAAAATCTATAAACTACATACACCTTTATCCTATCAGAACATTGTATGACCTGCAATATAATATTATCATCCGGAAAATTAAAAACCCCAGTTTTGAAGCTGTTTTATCATTCTTGTCTTATGGCTGCCGGGCCAATAATAGCGTCCGCAGGAAGGACAGAGACGTATCCCTTTAATATTCTGATGAAATACATAATCAGGCACGTTACCGAGGGCATCATTTTCATCGGCATCCTGCAAAAGACTGTTGCATACCAGGCACCTGCAGAACCATTTTGATTGCTCAGGAGCAAGCTCAATGGCCTGTCTAAGTTCAGACATCTGTTTTACTGTTTTGTTTTCATGAAGAATTATGCTGTTTTCGTATTTTTCCGCTAATTCCCTTTGCCGGGAAATCAGGATACGCCCTTCATTAACAAACATATCAATAGCATGGGGCCTGTAGCATGTCCTGTATATCGTGTCATAACCCAGCACCCTCAGCCATTTGGCGAGTTTTCCGAGCATTGAATCCGCTATAAACTTAATTTCCATGTGCAGGTATAACAGTGGTTATACACCTTCGATATAATCCATCGAGACAGGCTTGACAGGTGGTGTTTTAACTGTCAGTCAGCAATCAAGATATATTGACGAATGCTTTTTATTATTATACATCTTATGTGCCTTTATTTGAACAGGTATTAATCATAATAACAGACAGGGAAATTTTAAATATTTTAAAAGATGGACAAAATTGTAATTGAAGGCGGAATGCCTCTTAAAGGATCAGTCAGGATCAGCGGATCTAAAAATGCTGCTCTTCCTATCATAACTGCCTGCCTCCTGACAGGAGGCTGGCATAAACTGAGCAATATCCCGCGGCTTAAGGATATTGAGACCGTCAAAAGTATCATGTCAAAAATGGGCGTTCATTTTCGGGAGGAAGCAGGATACCTTGAGGTGAATTCAGATAACTTGAGGGACTTTGAGGCCCCCTACGATCTTGTAAAAACGATGAGGGCTTCCATACTGCTGCTCGGGCCTATTCTGGCACGCTACGGCAAGGCAAGAATTTCACTGCCCGGCGGCTGTGCAATAGGGGCCAGGCCTGTTAATCTTCACCTGAAGGCACTGACAGAAATGGGTGCAGTAATTGAACTGGATCACGGTTACATAAACGCATATGCCGGCAAGCTCAGGGGCTGTGAAATATTTTTCGACATTCCCACTGTAACAGGCACTGAAAACCTGCTTATGGCAGCTGTGACGGCAAGAGGTAAAACGGTATTAAGAAATGCAGCCAAAGAGCCTGAGGTTAAGGATCTCGCCAGCATGCTCAGAGCAATGGGTGCTGATATTGAAGGTGACGGAACAGATACAATTGTAATAAACGGCGTTGATAATCTCCGCCCGGCAGAATACTCTGTGATGCCTGACAGGATCGAGGCCGGTACTTTTATGATTGCCGGTGTGATAACCAGGGGTGAAATAGAAATACATAACTGCTGTTCGGAACATCTTGGAGCTCTCATAGAAAAGCTTGAATCTGCCGGGGCTTTTATGAGGCTGACGAGCGATGGCTTCCTTGTCAAAGGCCCGGACGTCATTGAAAGCGTAGATATAAGAACAATGCCTTTTCCGGGCTTTCCAACGGATCTGCAGGCACAGTTTATGGCCCTTATGTCCGTAGCAAGCGGATGGAGCATGATCAGGGAAAGTGTATTTGAAAACAGATTTATTCATGTGAGCGAATTGAGAAGACTGGGTGCGGAAATAGACATCAACGGGAATCAGGCACTTATTAAAGGCAAAGAAAGCCTTTTTTCCGCTCCGGTGATGGCAACGGATCTCAGGGCAAGCGCTTCTCTCATACTTGCAGGCCTTGTAGCCGAAGGAGGCAGGACTGAAGTCCACCGGATTTATCATCTGGACAGAGGTTATGAAGCCCTGGAAAAGAAGTTTGCCAGCCTCGGCGCTTCCATCTGGAGGGAAAAAGTGTGAAATGAATAAACGCCCCCTGATAGCAGCGCTTTCATGTTTTACAGGGGGCATAATTGCAGCTCATTATTCGCTTCATTTGCTTGAGGATTTTATTTTCCACGCTGCTGCCTTCCTTGTCATATTACTGCTGCTTGCATTATTTTTTCGTTCCCGTGTCAGGATGTATCTCATCCTGATTGCCTTCCTTTTGTCAGGAACAGTGTCCTACCTGAATCAATACCATCCTTCTCAACTCATGCCCCTGGCAATAAGCTGCAAAAAGGTGACACTGGATGCAACCGTTCTTGAACCTCCAAGGATTACATACAAATCAGCCAGGATGGATGTAATGGTTGAAAGGCTTCATAACAGCCCTGAAAATTTTCCAATAAAAGAAAAGGTTTCCCTGACAGTATATAAGAATATGCCTCCTGTAAATCCGGGGGACATGATTTGTTTTTCCGGCCGGTTGAAACCGTTCAAAAACTTCAACAATCCGGGCAGATATGATTATGAGTCTGCAATGAAAATGAAAGGTCTGTCATGCTCTGCATCTGTTTCAGACGGCAGCTCGATCATCCTGCCTGGAAGGAGTTCTCTTGGCTTCCCCCGCGACCTGATTGAGACGCTTCAGAGGCCCATAAGGGATTTTTTGATTACAAGCCTTTCCGTTCAGGACAGTGCAGTCTATCGTGCATTAATCCTTGGAGAGAGGCAGGGGATAAGCAGAGACCAGAGAGAGATGTTCAACAGGACAGGCCTCGGACACCTCCTTGCTGTTTCAGGGCTTCATATAGGGCTTATTGCATGGATTTCATTTTTTGTTATAAAATGGCTTCTGCTACGGTCATCAAGGCTTGCTCTTAAAACCGATATCAGGAAGACAGCGGCTTTTCTTACATGTATTCCTGTTCTGGCCTATTCATTGACAGCCGGCTTCCATGTGTCCACTCAAAGGGCGCTTGTAATGATACTTGCATTTCTGGCTTCAATGATTTTAGGCCGCGAAAAAGACGCCTGGTCGACTCTTGCAATGGCCGGCCTGATTATACTGTTATTTGATCCGTTTGCCCTTTTCAGTATTTCCTTTCAGCTGTCATTTACAGCAGTGGTCGGAATACTCTGGCTTACACCTGTTTTCCTTAATCTCATCTTTTCCCGCTTTGAATCATTAAATAACGGAAAGACATTTTTCGGGCGTATTATTGTATATTTTATCGGCCTGTTTGCAGTCACGCTCTCTGCTACAGTCTTTCTCTTGCCCTTGATAACGTTTTACTTTCACAGGGTTTCCTGCGTAACTGTCCCTGCCAATATACTGATCATGCCGGTTCTCGGGCTGTGGGTATTACCGCTTGGCCTGATTTCCGCAGCCCTGATTCCAGTATACGCCCCGGCAGCCGATGTCTGTTTACAGACGGGCACATGGGGATTACACGTTATGATGAAAATAATTGAGTCCTTTGCGGACTTGTCCTGGTCAAGCTTCTGGACAGTTACTCCAAATTTATTTGAAATTTCAGTTTTTTATGCGCTGATATTTTTCATGTTTTTTTACAGGAAGTGGATATGGGCAAGGCGAACTGTTTTTCTGCTGGTTATTGTTATCATTGCTGACATTGCCTTCTGGACATGGAAGGTTCGTTTTAATAACTGCCTGGAAATAACTTTTCTGGATGTTGGACAGGGTAATGCTGCTCTGGTTGCATTTCCGGGAGGTAAAAAAATGCTTATTGACGGGGGTGGATTCTCTTATAGCAGTTTCGATATCGGCAGTATGGTTGTGGCGCCGTTTCTCTGGCACTCAAAGATCATGACCATAGATTATCTTGTCCTGAGTCACCCTCATTCAGACCATATGAACGGGCTCGTATTCATTGCGGAATCTTTCAGGCCCGGAGAATACTGGTCAAACGGGGACAGGGTGGCAACGCCTTCTTTTCACGAACTGATGAATGTAATTGAATCAAAAGGCATTAAAAAGATGCTGCCGGAAGACCTGGCAAATGGAATGCTGATAGGCGGTGCATGTATTGAGGTCCTCCATCCTCTTGACCGTAAAGGAGGTAACAGGCATTTAAAAAAGGCCAGGGATATAGACAACCGTTCACTGGTATTAAAGTTGACATATCAGGGTAAATCCATTCTCTTCCCTGGAGATATAAGCCAGATGGCTGAAAAGGGCCTTGTCTCAAGTTCAGGCGACAGCCTGAGGAGTCATGTCCTGCTCTGCCCTCATCACGGAAGCAAAGGCTCCAGTTCAATGGAGTTTCTTGAAAGTGTGAAACCGGATATATGCATTATATCATCAGGAGAATACAACAGATTCGGTTTCCCTCATGATCAGGTCCTGAGAAGGCTTCAGGTCGCAGGGAGCAGGGTTGCAAGAATAGACAGACATGGCGCTGTGCGTTTCACAATTTGCGGGAACCGGGCAGACGTCATGACATTTCATTAGGCCCTGAGATAAGTTATGGCCTTATACGGCCGTCAACAAATTCCGCCATTTTCCGGCTTTTCTTAAGGTATTCAGCAATCATTAAGGCCTCATTCCTGTTTAACAGTACAGA
>JAFGMQ010000169.1 GCA_016927455.1 Deltaproteobacteria bacterium | reverse complement strand
TGCCTTATCCTCACCGGGCTCATTTCCTTCCCACTGGATGGCTACCTTGTCACCCCTTGTCTTCAGGTGCCTGTCAAGGCAGTTATAGGAGACATTCAGCTTGCCGCCTTCAAAGTACTTGACATAAATTTCACCCTTTTTGATATCAAAATTATAGTCTTCGACCTTGTCCCATTTTTTAAACCATTCCACATACTCAGAAGCAATCTCAGCCCAGAAACCATCGGGGTCATCAATCGATCGTTTCCACAGCTTTTCATACTCATCCTTGCCTTTTATGTAAGCCTTTGCTTTAACTTCTTCCGGTACCGGATAAACGTCTTTCAACTCAAATTTTTCCTCTGCCATGTTTTACTTACCTCCAGTTATTTTATTATTACATGTCCCCAATTTAATTTATATGTTTAAAGCACTAAAATATAAAAAATCAGCCACTCCTTGTCAAGGATATTTTTGTTAAGGATGCTTAGCCTTATCAAATATCCGGATATTCCACCTCGTATTAACATATGTTAAATCCTCTTTTAATAATTTATTTCTTACCCGAACCTGCCCACAGTGTCAATAAAATGAAACGAAAGATGGCTTACTGCAGTTTTTTGCCCGGGCAAATTCATTCCTGCAATAAAACTTTAATATAACAAGGAGAAATTCCAGAGATACCATAGAGACAATATTGACATATCTCTTAACTGAACTTAATTTTATTGTTAATTAATCCAAAAAAACTGAACAGTTTCCATATAACATTCATAACATGTGCCCACAGGAGGGACAGAACATGAGATTTGATAAATTTACACTTAAGGCACAGGAAGTAATCCAGGCGTCTCAACAAATCGCAGAGAAATTCGGTCACCAGCAGATCGAACCTGAGCATATGGTTCGAGCCATTCTTAACCAGAAAGAAGGGGTTATACCGCCTCTCCTGGGAAAAATCGGAGCTGACCTTACCGGTCTTATAAAATCCTTTGATACCGCACTGGAAAAACTTCCCCGCATCTCAGGGGAAGGATATGGACAGGCCTATATCTCCCCCCGCTCAAAATCTGTTTTGGATAAGGCCTTTTCAGAAGCCGAACAGATGAAAGACCAATTCGTCAGCCTTGAACATATCCTTTTGTCCACATCTGAGGAAAAAAAGGGAGAAGCCCATCGAATTCTTGAAGTTGCAGGCGTTACAAGGGAGACAATTCTGAAGGCCCTGGTTGATATCAGAGGCGGGCAGAGAATAACAGACCAGAATCCCGAAGACAAGTACCAGGCGCTCGAGAAATTCAGCAGAGACCTAACAGCAATAGCTTCAAAGGGGAATCTGGACCCGGTGATCGGCCGAGATGATGAAATACGCAGGACAATTCAGGTATTATCAAGGAGGACAAAGAACAATCCGGTCCTTATAGGAGAACCCGGTGTAGGAAAAACCGCAATAGTCGAAGGGCTGGCCCAGAGGATTGTACAGGGAGATATCCCCGAAACCTTAAAGGACAAGAGGGTTGTGGCGCTGGACATGGGTGCTCTCATCGCGGGAGCTAAATACCGGGGAGAATTTGAAGACAGACTGAAGGCAGTTCTTAAAGAGATAATTGATTCAAACGGTCAGATTATTCTTTTTATAGATGAAATGCATACCCTGGTAGGCGCAGGTGCTGCCGAAGGCGCTATTGATGCTTCAAACATGCTCAAGCCTGCGCTTGCAAGAGGCGAGCTCAAATGCGTGGGCGCCACCACTATCAAGGAATACAGAAAATATATCGAGAAGGATGCCGCTCTTGAGAGACGCTTTCAGCCTGTCATAATTGAAGAGCCGAGCGTTGAAGATACAATCTCGATCCTGCGGGGACTGAAGGAGAAATATGAAGTACACCATGGTGTACGGATAAAAGACTCTGCCCTGGTGGCTGCCGCGACCCTTTCTCACAGGTATATAACTGACAGGTTTTTACCGGACAAGGCAATTGATCTTATGGATGAGGCTACAAGCAGTCTCCGAATTGAAATAGACAGCATGCCGGCAGAGATTGATGATATCCAGAGAAGAATTACCCAGCTTGAAATAGAGAGAGAGGCCCTGAAAAAGGAAAAGGACCAGGCATCCAGAGACCGGCTTAAAATCCTTGAAAACGAACTGAACTTGTTAAAGACTCAGACCGGTGAAATGATCTCTCACTGGAAAAAGGAAAAGGAAACCATCTCAAGGATAAGGGAAATAAAGGAGAGGCTTGAATCAACAAAATCCGAGGCCCAGATAGCAGAACGCCAGGGAGACCTGACCAGGGCTGCCGAACTCAGGTATGGGACACTCATTGAACTCGAAAAGAGGCTTGAAGAAGAAAACAGGAGACTCGAAGAATCCCAGTCTGATCAGAAAATGCTGAAAGAAGAGGTGGAGAGCGAAGACATTGCAGAAGTCGTAGCCAAATGGACAGGGATACCAGTGTCAAAAATGATGGAGGGAGAGAAAGAAAAACTTTTGAATATGGAGGAAAGGCTGTCTCAGAGAGTAATCGGTCAGAAAAATGCTGTGGTAGCAGTATCCAATGCAGTGCGACGTGCACGTTCAGGTCTTCAGGACCCGAACAGGCCGATTGGATCATTCATCTTTATGGGCCCCACAGGTGTAGGAAAAACAGAGCTTGCAAGGGCATTGGCAGAATTTCTGTTCGATGATGAGCAATATATGGTTCGCGTGGACATGTCTGAATACATGGAAAAGCATTCGGTTGCAAGACTTATAGGGGCTCCTCCGGGCTATGTAGGATATGAAGAAGGCGGATACCTGACAGAGGCAGTAAGGAGACATCCATATTCCGTAGTGCTTTTCGATGAAATCGAAAAGGCCCACCCCGATGTCTTCAATGCCCTCCTGCAGATCCTGGATGACGGCAGAATGACTGATGGAAAGGGCAGAACAGTTGATTTCAAGAACACTGTTCTGATCATGACATCCAATGTGGGGAGTCAATGGATCCAGGAACTGGGAGCAAAAGATCAATCTGAAATGGAAAAACGCGTTATGGAAGCACTCCGTTCAACATTTAAACCTGAATTCCTTAACCGAACCGACGAGATAATAATCTTTAATTCTCTTGGTCCGCAGGAAATAATGAAAATCGTTGATATACAGATAAACCAGTTGAGCAAACGCCTGAAAGGGGCCAGGATTACAATTGAACTCTCTGAAAAAGCCAGGGAATTTATTGCAAATTCAGGCTTTGACCCCGTTTATGGAGCAAGGCCGCTTAAAAGGGCCATACAGCACCTTGTACAGGACCCGCTGGCGATGAAAATCCTGGAAGGGTCTGTAAAGGAACGAGATCATTTAAAGATTGATGAAATGGATAATAAGATAGTTTTCAGTGGGGAGGGTTACTAATAAATGCCGGAGACGGGTTCTCTACCCCGACTCAATGTCTTTCACGGATTCAGCCATCTCAGCTATGATTACAGGCAGATCCTCTTCGCTTACTGAAAGAATCTCCAGAGCAGATTCCTCCAGAGCATACTGCATTCCGTCTATGCCGGTGCCCAGCCCGCTCATCATGGCCAGGGCATCAGCCAGATGGACTATGTTTGCCAGCATATTTCCTTTACATAATGACGGATTATGATGATAACGAATAGCAACCGTCAAGTCCTCAGGTATGTTCCAGCTCCTGCATAGTTCGAATGCTATTTCAGCATGATCGAAGCCTAAGAGCCTTCTTTCAAGGCTGAGAAAATCAATTTGCTCATAACTTGAAATACTCTTTAAATGTTTACCTCTTTCAGATAGATATGGGTCAAGTACTATTTTTCCTGTATCGTGAATAAGGCCGCTGGTAAAGGCATCATTTTCAAGAGCAGGGTTTATCTTTTTTGCAATAATCTTTGAACCGAAGGCCACACACAAGGAATGTTCCCAGAGCGCACCGGCCTCAAGCTGATATCCATCCAGTGCCCTTTCCAGGAGGTTGGAAGAACCTGCCATAGTTATGATTTCACTCAAAGTACGATAACCCAGAACCGATGACGCATGCTGAATGGTTGAAACGCGACCAGTTAATCCATAATACGCTGAATTGGCCATTTTCAAAACCCTTGTGACAATAGCCTGATCTGTTTCAATAACCTTGGCAATCTGGTCAAAATTGGATTGAGGATCGGATAATATTTTCCTGGCCTTATTCACGGTCTGGGGCATTGGTGGAAGATCTTTGACAGAGGATAATATCCTGTGTTTCAATTCTTCTCCCACGATTTCCTCTGTTAAAGAGGAATCTTTTTCTATGTCTTGAGACTCATTATCTTTACTCCTAAGATCAAGGGTAATAGTCCCCTTGCAGGCCGAACAGGGAAGGTTAATAAGCTTCCCCTGCGGAAGTCTGTCATTTGGAATGGAGTATATCTTGCAGCATTGCGGACATTCTATCTTCACACCTGCCCCCCTTGACCATGAAATAGCATATGAAACCCTAACGGATTCCGATTTTACCCTGATCGATGTCAAGAACCATCGTCCTAATCTGGTTGCCCCCTGTCTGATCAATCTTCGCAGACAGGTTGGCCTTTGCAAGGGCCTCGCATACAGCCTGGATAAGGTTGCCGCTGAGGCTGCTCTTTCCTTTCATATTCAGCATGGTTGCTGCACCGGCGATGGCTACTGAATAAGGGCCTTGCCCTCCCTTTTCCTTTAACACATTGACAGCATATGGAACAGCTGTATTGGCATATGTTACAGGATTCGGATACTTTATATCCCCCGAAGACGGGGCCAGCACATGGACGCCGACACCTATTTTCCTTTTTCCGTCATAAATCAAAATACCAATCCCTAATCCGATACGCTCTATAATAAGGCGACCTTCTGTGGCAATTTCACAGCTTACACCTTTTACAACAGTTTCTTTCATAATTATTCGCTCTTAATATCACTTCTTCAAAGAATCAAATCCTGTATTGTGTCTAATAAAGCTGACACCCAAGTCTAATATAAATACTCCTTAATATGATAGTCACCATGTGATATCAGGCCCGTAATTGTAAATCATTAAGCTGCCGGAAACGGCCGTTTATTGACAGCAGGTATTCGCGTGTACCGGATTCTAATATCGCGCCCTTTTCTAAAACGAATATCCGGTTCGACCTCCTGACTGTACTCAGCCTGTGTGCCACAACAAGTATCGTCCGGCTGCCCTTAAGATTGTCAATAGCTTCCTGGACAAACTTCTCGCTCTCCGCATCAAGGGCGGAAGCCGCTTCATCCAGTATTAAAATGGCAGGATCAATCAGAATGGCCCTGGCAATTGCTATACGCTGTCTCTGCCCTCCTGAAAGAAGAACCCCCTGGTCGCCTACGATAGTCTCATATCCGTTTGGTTGAGCCATAATGAAATCATGTGCATAGGCAGCCTTTGCCGCCTCGATTATTTGCTCCATGTTTTTCTCAGGCTGGCCATAACTGATGTTATTTGCTATCGTATCATTAAAAAGGATAACCTCCTGGTTCACAATCCCGATCTGTCTGCGAAGCGATTTAAGATTAACGTCCCTTATATCATTGCCATCAATCCTGATTACCCCTCCGGAAACATCATAAAAACGCGGGATCAGATCCATGAGTGTGCTTTTTCCAGCCCCGGTTGACCCCACAAATGCAACCATCTCACCAGCCTTGACCTCGAATGAGATATCCCTGATCACCAGTTCATCAACAGAATAACCAAAACTGACTCTGTCAAATACAATAGACTTACTGTGAATTGGAAGGATATTTGCGCCAGGCATTTCCTGAAGACTTGGAACGGTATCCATTATACCAAAGACTCGTTTCGTCGCTCCCTGAAG
>JAFGMQ010000168.1 GCA_016927455.1 Deltaproteobacteria bacterium | reverse complement strand
TATCTTGGATGGGAAGAATTCTTCATAATATGTACACTTATAGCCATACCCGGCATGTTGTTACTGCTGAAATTTGCACCATGGAATGCACAAGGTGCAGCGCTTAATGTGTCTTCTGATTAAGATCACAAGAGTATTCCCTTTATTTGTCTGTGAAAAAATAAATTATAAATATCTCACAGGCGGGTTTATCTTTGATATGATAATATCCATTAATCAGCCATATTTTGCACCTTTTCCCGGCTTTTTTTCAAAGGCCATGCGTTCAGATATCCTTGTCCTGCTGGACAGTGTTCAGTTTCCCCTTGGTTCCACCTGGCTGACAAGAAATCGCTTCAAAAACCACCAGGGAATTCTTAGGCTCATTGTACCGGTTCGTAAAAAAGGTCTTGGCCTTCAAAAAATCAATGAAGTAAGAATCTTTACTGAAAGAAGTTGGGCCCGAAAACACCTTGAAAGCCTGAAAACAGCATATGCAAAAGCCCCCTTTTTCGATGAACACCTCAAATCTCTTGAAAAAATATTTTCCGAAAGTTACGAAAAGCTAATTGATGTTAACCTGGCAATTATCAGGTATCTGACGGAATCCATAAGGATTCAATCGAAGATCGTATTGCTTTCTGAAATTGGAATCGAAGAAAAAGAGCCGCAGCTTTCAGTAGAAATCTGCAGGAAACTGGGAGCATCTCATTTTCTTGCACAAAGCGGGGCAAGGAAATATATTGCAACTGAAGCGTTTAAAGATTCCGGCATTGAACCCATTTTCTTCAATTATCGTCCCGTTGTCTATCCTCAACTATGGGGAGCGTTTGAACGCAACCTTTCCGCCTTCGACCTGCTCTTTAACTGCGGACCGAAATCATTCGAAATCATAAGAAAAGGGATGCAGCGATCCGGGCACCCCGGACAGTCTATTCTAAGAATCTTAATTTAAAAGGACCTTAGCATTTTTATTATCATTCTGGTTCAAAATTCCAAAACCGGTTCCAAGATCTTCGTCCGGGGTGTTAGGACGTGGCTGATTTGAACCAGTAATTCTGATTATCAGAAACGCCTATCTCAATTGTGACGCCGTCTCACCACAACTGAAAGGATACCCCTCAGCTTTCCATAAAACAGATTACTCACCTCTTATCAGTCCTTACAACATACCTGGCTTTTTTTCTGTCACCGTTTTTTGGATATTCAGTTTGCATGATTGCATATACCCGAACTGATTAACTTATCGCCGGATAATTGCCTGCCTGACTAACCAGCAAACATTACTTCAGCATGGCAACGCTGCCGAATCTGCCTGTAGTGCCTTCGCCCCTGTAGGAATAAAATAAATCGGTATTGCACCGTGTACAAATTCCTGCAAGCTCAATATTCTTTTTTAAGAGCCCTGCCTGAATGAGCTGCCAGATACTAATCGACCATAGATCAAAATGATTTTCCCTTACCAGAAACCTGTTGAATGCTTCCGGAAATATCTTCCTGTGAGTTGTGAATTCAGCACAGCAGGGACCGAGTGACGGTCCGATGGCTGCAACAAGATCACACGCCCTGCAACCGAACACATGCTTCATCCGTGTTACGACGCTGCCTATGATATTAAGGACATTACCCCGCCAGCCGCAATGCACATTAGCCAGTATAAGCCTTTCGGGATCAAATATGATAATACCCTGGCAGTCTGCCTGTTTAACCAGAATGGCCAGATCCTTCATATCAGTAATTATGGCATCAACAGCAGGGACCTCTAACGGCAGAGCATTATCTTCTGTTCTAATAACTGAAATTTTATTCCCATGAGATTGATTCATAAATACCAGACGGCTGATCCCGAACGTTCCCTTTATCCTGCTAAGATTTTTATGGATATTTTTTTTTAAATCGCCGGAAGAATAGCTGGTATTAAGACTGGCATATGGCTGAGGGCTGACTCCTCCCAACCTGGTAAAAACACCGTGCATGAGATGATTGTAAAGGGAGAGACCTGGGTAACGCAGGTATTTTATACCCTCTCCTGACCACAGGAGACAGGAAATTTCTGATATGATTTCTGTTTGAAAATTAAACTTATGGTATTCTGGGGTATTATTAAGATGTTTAAATCCTTGATCGTGCATCCTTATTCGAACCCTGACTGAGCAGTCATTGGTACTCTGAGAAAAGAGATAGATATCATCACGACCCAGACTTGCTTACTTACCGCTGCTTCCTCCCGGACCTGACGGGGTTCATAAGAGCCTGTCACGTGAAGTCCATCCCCCTCAAAAATAGCAATGGGTCTAACTCGCATCAGGGCACTCCTGAAGGACTTTCAACCCCGCATAAGCGGATCTCGGGTTACAGGGCACCGCTAGCTCCCCGTCTAGCACGACCAAGGCTTGAATCCAACGGGATCAATAAACATCAGCTCTTTCTTTAAGTTCCTTGCCTACCTTAAAAAACGGGAGCCTTTTGGGTGATACTTCGATGATTTCTCCTGTCTTGGGATTCCTGCCTTTATAGCCTTCGTAATTCTTTACCTTAAAACTCCCAAGCCCTCGAATCTCTACCCTTTCACCCCTAACAATCGCCTTTTCCATATCGCTGAATACTGTATTAACAATGTCCTCTGCCTTCTTCAAGGGCAAATCCTCTGCATTAGCAAGGGATTCTATCAATTGAGATTTGTTCATGGCTATCCTCTTTCTGAAATAGGGAATAATAAAAATGGCGACTTAAAAATATCAATATTTAATAGTTGATCAACCAATGCAAGTCAAGACCAAATTGCCAAAAATTTTCATAGGTATTAAAAAAGAAGTAATAATTTATGACGATTAGAGATCAATTTCAGAAAATCCACCTCTTCAGAATCAAAAAATGAAGTAAAGATGTACTTGGATTCGATTGGTGATCCGGGTTTTTGTTCTTGAGTTGTAGATTTTTCTTTTATAGTATTCAATTTTTATTGTTAGAATTAAAAATCATCGTTAAGGAATTCATGGGTATTAAGTGATACACAGAATGAAGAATTTAACTCACAAAGGTGTAGAAGATATAGTCCCTTATCCGCCAGGGAAACCGATAAACGAGCTTGAAAGAGAGATGGGCATCAAAGACTCAATAAAGCTCGCATCAAATGAAAATCCGCTTGGTCCTTCACCAATGGCCGTCAGGGCGATTATTGATAATGCTCATGAACTTCACAGGTATCCGGACGGCAACGGTTATTATCTGAGATCAAAATTGAGCCAGAAACTCGGCGTACCCTTTGATCAGATTATACTCGGTAATGGCTCGAATGAATTGATCGAATTACTTACAAGGACATTTTTGTCGGCCGGGGAACATGTAGTTCAGGCCTATCCCACATTCCTCGTTTATGAAAAAATGGTGAAAGCTGCAGGAGCCTCTATAACTTCAGTGCCATTATCCAATTTTAGAATTGACTTAAGGAGCATTATCAAAGCTGTCACTCCGGCAACAAAAATAGTATTTATCAACAACCCGAATAACCCCACGGGGTCGGCCCTTTCGAATAAAGAAATGAATGAATTTTTGAGAGAAATACCCGACGATATAATTGTTGCACTGGATGAGGCCTATATTGAGTTCGCAACAGACAAAGACGTGGCTAATGGTCTCAGTCTTTTAAACAAGCATCCACTGTTATTCGTATTAAGGACGTTTTCAAAACTATATGGGCTCGCAGGTCTAAGGATAGGATACGGTTTCGGTTCTAAAATCCTCATTGAATACATGAACAGGGTAAGGCAGCCTTTCAATGCAAATACGCTGGCTCAGGCAGCCGCCACAGCTGCTCTTGATGATGACGATTTTGTTGATAAAACCCTTAAGACAGTTAGAGATGGGATAGATTACCTGTACCGGGCCCTGAATGAAATGCGAATAGAATATGTTCCGACTCAAACCAATTTTTTCCTGATAAAAATACCTCAGGCTGGAAGAAGGATATATGATCTTATGCTGAAGGAAGGCGTCATTGTCCGTTCTATGGACAGCTTCGGGCTTCCTGACTATATCAGGATAAATGCAGGACTGTCAGGTGAAAACGAAAGGTTTATCAATACGTTGAAAAAGGTACTGGAGAAACAGGCTTCTATATGATTGATGTCATAACGATTGATGGGCCTGCCGGCTCAGGAAAAAGTACGGTTAGCCGACTTCTCGCCAAAAGGTTAAATTATATATATCTCGATACGGGAGCAATGTACAGGGCCGTTGCCCTGGCAGCTGAAAGGAAAGATATCGGCATTTACGAGAGCAATAAACTTAAAGAGCTCTGCAGATCGATTGATTTGAGGTATAAAACAGATGAAGATCCGCCGAGGCTGTTACTTGACGGACAGGATATATCCGCTGCAATAAGGACTCCTTCAATGGATATGCTCTCTTCCAGCATATCTTCTGTAAAAGAGGTAAGGGAGGCAATGGCAATTCTGCAGCGCACCATTTCAAAAGGAGCAAGAGTTGTCGCAGAGGGAAGGGATATGGGAACGATAGTGTTCCCTGAAGCGGAACATAAATTTTTTCTGACTGCCTCCCATGAAGTAAGAGCGGAAAGACGCTATCGGGAGAGACTTCAGAGAGGAGAATCAGCTTCCATGTTTCATGTGTCAGAAGAAATGAAAACAAGAGACCTTCAGGATGAAAACAGGTTTCTTTCGCCCCTAAAACCGGCAAAAGATGCAGTATTGATTGATTCAACTTTATTGTCTCCTGATGAAATAGTCGAAAAGATTATAAGGCATTTAAAAAAATAAGGGATATTGTGGTTTATTAAAATATTTAGTTGAAATAAATTATTTTTTTTGATAAATTAAAAAAATTTGGATTTTAACTTAAGCGTAAAAAACTAGGGGGTACTTATCTTGATGGAAAAGTCAACAAACAAACTAACCGAAGAAACAGTCTTTGCAGCCGACAGTTCAGATGTGAACAATAACCAAGAATCCTTTGACCCTGAGAATAGTCTGGAAGATGCCGAAAATCAGGATATTCAGGAAGTTGACAACTTCATGGAGTTATATGAAGAAAGCCTTAAAAGCATACAGGAAGGAGAGGTAGTCGAAGGACAAATAGTTCAAATAGACAAAGAATATGTCTTGGTTGATATCGGGTACAAATCAGAAGGTCAGATTCACATTCAGGAATTTATTGATGATGAAGGGAATTTGACTGCCAAGGTTGGGGATAAGATAGAGGTACTCCTTGAGAGAAGAGAAGACGATGAGGGCACCATCCGGCTTTCAAAGGAAAAAGCGGCCAAAATCAAGATCTGGGATGAGATCAAGGATATTTATGAAAACAACCTGACGGTCAAAGGCACGATCATCTCAAGGGTGAAAGGCGGTCTTTCCGTAGACATCGGGCTTCAGGCCTTTTTGCCTGGCTCACAGGTTGACCTCAGACCTGTCAGAGACATGGATACCCTTGTCGGCAGGGAATTAGAATTTAAAATTGTTAAATACAATAAACGACGTGGAAATATCGTCCTTTCCAGAAGGGCAATACTTGAGGCAACACGACTTTCCTTAAGGGATGAAACCCTGAAGCACCTTGAAAAAGATGCCGTTCTTGAAGGTACCGTCAAAAATGTTACTGACTATGGTCTGTTTATTGACCTTGGAGGTATTGATGGCCTTGTTCATATTACTGACATGTCGTGGGGAAGAGTTGGTCACCCGTCAGAAATGCACAGAATCGGTGATAAAATCAAGGTAAAGATTCTGGAATTTGACAATGAAAAGGAAAGGGTTTCCCTTGGCATAAAACAGCTTACAGCCGACCCCTGGAGCGAAACCGAAAACAGATATCCGATAGGCACCATAATCAAGGGTCGTGTTGTAAGCCTGACGGATTATGGTGTTTTTGTTGAAGTTGAACAGGGCGTTGAAGGTCTTATTCACGTGTCTGAAATGTCCTGGACCAGAAAAATCAGGCATCCATCTCAGGTTTTAAGTGTTGGGGATATTGTAGATACAATGGTTCTGGACATTGACGTTACAAAAAAACGGATTTCTTTGGGAATGAAACAGGTTGAACCCAACCCATGGGATGTCATTGAAGAAAAATATCCTGTTGGCACCACAATAGAGGGAAAAATCAAGAACATTACCGATTTTGGGGTATTCATAGGCATTGATGAAGGAATTGACGGTCTTGTACACATATCTGATGTATCCTGGACAAAAAGAATAAAGCATCCTTCTGAGGTTTATAAAAAGGGCCAGGAAGTCCAGGCCGTCGTACTCAATATTGATAAAGAAAACGAACGCTTTTCTCTTGGCATAAAACAACTGACTCCTGATCCGTGGGATGAAATCCCAAGGAGATACAAACCCGGCACCCGCGTTACCGGGACTGTTACCAATGTGACTGATTTCGGCATTTTCCTTGAGCTGGAAGAAGGCATAGAAGGCCTTGTCCATATTTCTGAAGTAGCAGGAGACAAGCGTGGTAATCCTCTTTCAAGATTCCAGATTGATGATGTTATTCAGGCCAAAGTTATAAATGTTTCGCGTGAAGAGAAAAAGATTGGTCTTTCCATCAGAAAACTTGAAGAACCTTCGGATAAGGAATCCTACAAAAGCTATTTAGGCAATCAGGAGGAAGCCACATCCAACCTTGGAGATCTGCTTAAGGAAGGAATGATGAATCTCAGAAATCAGGCAGAATCTGCAGCCAGGGAATCTGATAAAGGTGCCAACAAAACTGAATCGGACGATAATAATGACGAAATGCCTGTCAGTGAATCAGACTGATATAAGGCGTGCGTTTGAAATAAGGCTTCATTGGTTTACTTGCTGAAAAACAGGAAAAGCAGAGCATTTTATTCCTCTATTACCTGCTTTTCCTGTGTCTCATTATCCCAGTATTCAACAAATCACAATTGCATGTCACCCGGACCTCTTCAAAATGGCTGGTAAAAAACATCCAATATTGACGGTTTTGATCATTATTGCCGGTTTAGCCCTTGTTTTGGGGGCAATAATGTTCATTATGCTTAATATTTCTTCAACTCCCTCAAGCCTATCTTTCAAAGGAAGAATTGGCGTAATTACTGTAGAGGGCCCCATTTCACAGTCCAGAAAAATTACGTCCCAGCTGGCTCAATTCAAAAAAGACTCTAAGATCAAAGCAATAGTGTTAAGAATTGACTCTCCTGGCGGAGAGGTCGGGCCAACCCAGGAAATCTTCAGGGAAATACAAAAAACCGTGCAGACAAAAAAGGTAATTGCATCATTAGGGTCTGTAGCTGCCTCTGGGGGATACTATATTGCAGCGGCGGCTGACAGGATAATTGCTGCGCCCGGAACTATCACTGGCAGTATCGGCGTAATTATGCAGTTCATTAGAGTTGAAGAACTCTTAAAAAAGATAGGAATTGATTTTGAAACCTTAAAGAGTGGAGAGTTCAAAGATATCGGTTCTCCTGGAAGAGAGATTACCGAGCGTGACAGAGAAATCCTTAATGCAGTCATAGAGGATATACAGAGACAATTCGTTGAGGGAGTTGCTGACGGCAGAAATCTTTCTCTTGAACAAGTTCGTCAAATCGCTGATGGAAGAATTTTCACCGGAGCCCAGGCAAGGAAATTAGGCCTTGTTGATGAACTGGGTAATTTTGAAGATGCCGTCTTAATAGCCAAGGAACTGGCCGGGATCGAAGGGGAAGCGACACTTGTTTATCCCGAAAAAGACAAACTGGAATTGTGGAACCTGTTTCTGGATATAACTGGAAAGTCCCTGATTCAATTAATCCGGGATATGAATCCTAAAGTTGAGTACACATGGAGTAGTCTGGCGGGCAAAGAAGTCAGAGAAAACTACTGATGTCTCCTTTCCCCTCCCGTATAACCTCAGGCTTGTCATCAATTAGTGATATTACGCTTGAAGGGCTTGCAAAGAGCTCACCGCCATCAATTATTATGTCAAGATATGCACCGAATGCATCTTTTAGAGAAAAAGGGTCATCATAACCCGCGCTGGTGCTTATGATGGGTCTTCCAAAAGTCTGAACAATTGCCAGGCAGATCCTGTTGTCCGGGATGCGGATTCCGACGGTTTTCCTCTTGCTTAGCATAATTTTAGGCACGAGTCTGGTGCCTTCCAGAATGAAGGTGTAGGCGCCCGGCAGAAAACGATTCATGGTTTTATATGCATAATTGGATACTATTGCATAGCGACTTATCTCTTTGAGAGAATCGCATATAAATGAAAATGGCTTGTTTAGAGGTCTGTTTTTCAGTCTGTATATAAGCTGTATACCTTTTTTATTATAAAGGTCGCAGCCGATCCCGTAAAAAGTGTCAGTAGGATAGGCAATCAGGCCGCCGTTCTCCAGAACTTCTGTAACGCGATCAATAAGCCGCTGCTGTGGATTGTCAGGATTGATTGAAAGAATCAAGCCTTTTCTGCTTGTCCCCGAAGGTATTCTTTTAGCCATATTTTAATACTTTATATTCCAGCCACAATCAGTTAGTATTAAAGGTGTTTCTCCGGTGAGGATTAGTAAACAGGTTTTTTACTCTAACCTTTGTTTTTGATTATAAGGCCTTCTATTATTTATTTCAATCAGGAGCACTCGGATGACTTTTGATTTTTTTTCAGCTCTTTTCTCATTCCTATTCGGGCTTGCACTGGGAAGCTTCTTAAATGTATGTATCTATCGGATTCCTGCGAAAATATCCATAATCAGACCCCCATCCAACTGTCCCAGATGCGGTGAGAAAATAAGGTTTTATGACAATATTCCCCTGTTAAGCTTCATACTATTGTATGGAAAATGCAGGTATTGCCATGATAAGATTTCATGGCGTTATCCGGCAGTAGAGATCACGGCCGGGTTATTAAGCATAGCCCTATTTACCAGATATGGCTTTAGCTATCAATACATTATACTGCTTTTTTTTACATTAGCTCTTGTAACAGTTAGTTTTATTGATCTTGACCATCAGATCATTCCAGATATAATTTCACTGCCTGGTATTCTGGCTGGATTAATAGTTTCTCTTTTTTCTGAACATCTTCTCTGGCATGATTCCCTTATAGGAATTATTGCAGGTGGAGGTTCTCTGTTTCTCATAGGCAAGTTATATGAGTTAATAACAGGGAAAGAAGGAATCGGAGGAGGAGATGTAAAGTTGCTGGCCATGATAGGTGCCTGGATGGGCTGGAAGGCATTGCCACTTATTGTTCTCATGTCTTCTCTTATCGGGGCCATAATCGGTTCTGTATTTCTTCTGCTTTCCGGTAAAGGACTTAGGGCCAGAATACCTTTTGGCCCGTTTCTGTCAATCGGAAGTCTGCTTTATGTTTTTTTTGGTCGTGAACTGACGAACTGGTATCTTTGCCTATTCTTATAACGGTGCCTTGCCTTGCGTTTTTCCTTTTATAGTTTAAAAACAGGGATACTTGCATATCTGATACTTCTAATTATGTCAGCCATGCTGCTTATTAATGCAGTTATTCTCAAATTCGCTGAAAGGGATCTGATAAGCGCCAGAGTTAAGACAGGCAGTCTTCTCCTCCAGGCTCTTGAGCAAAGACTTGAACATGAAGCGTATGAGAATAAAACGCTTACGGATATTAAGGGTGACACCCGTCTTTCAGATCAGATAACCACGCTTATAAGGACAGGGGGTTTCAATGAATTTATTTTAATTAATAAGGACGGGACAGGCATATTCTCTGTTATTTCTTCTGAAGTATCAGGTGATGAGGGAGAAAAATCCGCCTTGAAGGCTCTGAAAACAGAAGAGCCTGTATTCAATCTTCATGGGGTTACCTGGGGGGTAGTCTGGCCTGCAAAGAAAACATTGACGGTTTCGCGCCCAATTTTCTTTAGAGGAAAACCTGCAGGCGCTGCAAGCATATCCGCGAGTCTCAGCCCTATATATCAAACACTGAGAAAATCAGAAAAGGTTTTCCTTTTCTATATCCTGATGAATACTTTGATTCTTGTCCTCTTTGGGTTTTTCCTTTTTTCAAGAAATGTTCTCAATCCCATCCATAAGCTTTTGGATATTGCAGAAACATTTAAAGAAGGCGAAGATTTTCCGCATCTGGCCCATTCATCCCGGAATGAAATTGGCAGACTTTACAGCTCTCTTAATATGATGCTCAAACGCCTTGACGAAAACAAAAAGGAATTGAAAAAACATATCTTGGAATTGGAAAAAGCGAATCGGGAGATAAAAAGCACACAGGGAGAAATAATTAAATCTGAAAGGCTGGCCTCAGTCGGGAGACTCGCAACAGGGCTGGCTCATGAAATAGGGAATCCTATCGGGATTGTCCTTGGGTATCTGGAATTGCTGAAAAGGGAAGACCTGGATGATCAGGAAAGGAAGGATTTCCTTGAACGCACTGAATCTGAAATAACAAGGATCAGCCAGATAATAAGCCAGCTTCTTGACTTTTCAAGACCTCCAAACGGTCTGCCATCGATGACAAACTTACATATGCTGATTATTGAAGTACTGAACATGCTGAAACCCCAGCCAATAATGTCTGAAATTGAGGTAAAAACATTTTTCAACGCATCAGAAGATATGGTCTGGGCAGATCCGGGCCAGATTAAGCAGGTTCTCTTGAATATTATTATTAATTCCGTTGATGCTATGGAGAGTGTTACCCATAAAAAGAATTTGATAATAGAAACATCTGATAATGAAAATTTTATTAAACTGATTTTTGCAGATACTGGTTCAGGAATAAAGGAACAGGATATTACCCGGATCTTTGACCCCTTTTATACAACAAAGGATCCCGGTAAAGGAACCGGCCTGGGGCTGTCAATATGCTACAGGATTATTGAAAGCCTCGGAGGTACTATTCATGCTGAAAGTCCGGGTGGAAAGGGGATGAGGATTACTATTCAACTCCCTGTTAAAAAGGATGATAAAGAAAATGAAGAATAAAAACTGTTTTCAGAATCTTATTCAAGTTATACTCCTGAGGAAAACAGTTATGAGAGATAGCTCTGTTCCACGCAGAGACTGGAGGCAGTTTCAAATCTGGAGATGAATTATGAGCCGGCAACGTGTTCTTGTAATTGATGATGAAGAAAACATGCGTCATATGCTTATAACTATTCTGAGAAAGGCAGACTATGAAGTACAGAGTGCGGCTGATGGCCTGGAGGCCCTCGATCAGATTGAACATTATAATTTTAACTATATACTCTGCGATATCAGAATGCCCCGAATGGATGGGATGTCCTTTCTCAGACAGGCAAAGGAAAGATATCCGGAAAAAACTATAATAATGATGTCGGCTTACGGGACGATTGAAACAGCACTTGAGGCTATGAAGGAAGGCGCTTATGATTACATATCAAAGCCTTTTAAGACAGATGAAGTTCTTTTAACGCTGAAAAAGGCTGAGGAAAGGGAACGCCTGAAAAAGGAAAACCTGGAGCTAAGGACAAGAATCAGTGAAGTTGAGAAAAAGTATTCATTTCAGAATATTATCGCCAGAAGTGAAGTTATGGCCAGGGTTTTTGATATTGTAGGCACAGTAGCTCAGCACAAGACTACCGTTCTTATTACAGGGGAAAGCGGGACAGGCAAAGAGCTTATAGCAAGAGCCATCCATTCAAGCGGCCCCAGATGCTCCTGCCCTCTTGTAACTATTAACTGTGGCAGTATCCCGGAAAACCTGCTTGAAAGTGAGTTGTTTGGATATAAAAAGGGTGCCTTTACAGATGCCTTTAAGGATAAGCCCGGTCGTTTTGAAGAGGCCCATGGCGGAACAATATTGCTTGACGAGATTGGTGAATTGCCCCTGGCTTTGCAGGTAAAGCTTCTTCGTGTTTTGCAGGAGGAGGAGATTATGCCCCTTGGCGGGGTCGGTTCAAAAAAGATTGATGTCAGGGTATTGGCGTCGACATCAAAATATCTTGAAGAGGAAGTAAAACGTGGAAGGTTTCGTGAGGACCTCTTTTACAGGATTAACGTGATGGGTATTCACCTTCCTCCGCTAAGAGACAGACGGGGAGATATACCGCTTCTTGCAGGTTACTTCCTTAATATGTTCAATAAAAAACTTGAAAAAAATATAGAGGGTCTTTCTTCGGAAGCCATGTCCATTCTTATGGGATACAAATGGCCGGGCAATGTAAGAGAGCTTGAAAATATAATGGAAAGGGCGGCATTGCTTACGGTGGGCAGATGGGTTACGCCGGCAGAACTTCCGGCAAATATGAATCAGATGAACAAATTACCCTCTTTTTTAAACCCTGAAGATGGACTTTCTATCCGGGAGGCATCAAAAAGGGTTCAGCGCCATCTTATTGAAGAGGCCCTGCTACAGACAGGCGGAAATAGGACAAAGGCGGCTGCGCTCCTGGAAATCAGTCGTCCAATGCTCATTTCAAAGATCAGAGAATACGGCCTGGAATCCTGAGCACTTGTTGCACCTCAGATTGTCACTTCGCTTTTACTATAATGATCCTTTTGATTTTCAATGGATTTTTTCTTTCTTCCGGGCCAGGCTCCTCTTTTGAATTTCCTGCTCATATCCCCTGCTGGTAGGCCTGTAAAAGACCCTGTTTTTAAGCTCCCCGGGAAGGTATTCCTGTGGCACCCATCCTCCCGGAAAATTATGGGGGTAAAGATATCCCCGGCTGTAACCCTGCTTTTTCATCAATTCGGTGGGAGCATTTCTTATATGCAATGGGACTGGCTGAGCACCGGAATCCATTATTTCCTGTTTTACTGCCTTCTCAGCCAGGTACAGGGAATTGCTTTTTGGTGCGGAGGCCAGATAAACGGCTGCATATGCCAGGGCCAGTTCCGCCTCAGGCGGCCCTACTTTTTGCCATGATTCAAACGCCGCAAGGGCAACCTGGATGGCATTCGGATCAGCCAGTCCAACGTCCTCGGTTGCAAACCTGATCATCCTGCGGCCAATGAACAAAGGGTCTTCTCCTGCCATCATCATGCGATAAAGCCAGTAGATTGAAGCCTGTGCATCACTTCCTCTGAGGCTCTTGTGAAAGGCCGATATCAGGTTATAATGTTCTTCGCCATCCTTGTCATAAGGCAATGCCTTTCTTGAAAGTGATTTCTCAAGGATTTCAAGATCAAGCAGTACCTTATTGTCCCCTTGAAGATCCATGGCATAGCTTACTGCAGCATCAAGGTTGTTCAGTAAAACGCGCGCATCCCCCTGAGCGCTATCTGCAAGGAATTCCGTTGCCTCCGAAGTCAACTGTATTTCAAGCATTCCCAAACCATGATCCCTGTCTTTCAATGCCCGAAACAAAAGGATTTTGAGTTCTTCTTTTCCCAGAGGTTTGAGAATCATTATCCTTACCCTTGAGAGGAGGGGGGAAATGACTTCGAAGGAGGGATTTTGTGTTGTAGCGCCAACCAGTATGATAAGACCGTTTTCCACATGCGGCAAAAATGCATCCTGCTGGGCCTTGTTAAAGCGATGGATCTCGTCAACAAAAAGGAGAGTCGGTTTTTTCAGTTCCTTTTTTGATTCTTTTGCCTCTTCTATAATCTCTCTAAGATCTTTCAGACCTGAGGTGACTGCAGAAAAAGAACGGAAGGGAAAATCAGTATACTCGCCAATCAGTCTGGCCAGTGTGGTTTTGCCGGAACCGGGAGGTCCCCAGAAAATTACCGAAAAAACCCGGCCGTTTTTAAGCATCCTGGGGAGAAGACTCCCGCTGCCAAGTATATGCTCCTGGCCGACAATATCTTCAAGGCTTTTCGGCCTCATACGCTCAGCCAACGGCAATTTGAAGTCTTTTATGAAATCATTCACTTCAGTCCTGCCTCCCTTCCAATATTTTACAGGCATGGGAAAGTATCCTTGTCATTTCAATGGGCCTTCCGCTTACAAGATCGGCCCCCAGTTTTTTCAGGGCTGAAGCAGTTTTTGCCTTTTCTTTGCTGTTAACAAGAAAGATGGGCAGTCTGCTATCTATTTCCCTGATTTTTTTAACAAATGCTGATGCCTGCAAATAGGACATTTTCAGGTCTGAAATAATGAGATCAATCTTTTCTTTTTTTACCAGTTTAATGGCTTCTGCGTTTGTGGTTACCGTGGAAACCCTGCATCCCTTGTTTGAAAATATCTGATAAAAAAGATTGTTTATTACAGTTTCATCAGCAATCGTTAAAATATGGCAATTGTTGATCGCTTTTTTCCCTGAATGAGTCTTTACAGGAGAGCCTTCCATGAGAAGGGGAAGTTTGATGATGAATGTTGTTCCCTGACCTTCAAGTCCCATCACATCTATCTCACCATTATGACGTTTGACAATGGCGTAGGCCAGACTTAAACCAAGGCCAAGCCTGGAACCATCTTTGGTTGAAAAAAAGGGGTCGAAAATCCTGTCTTTTATATCTTCAGAGATCCCTGCCCCATTATCCTGGATATAAGCATGCACTGAGCCTTGAGCTTCCTCCACAGTCAGGTATATGTCTCCTCCCTCGGGGAGTGCTTCAACGGCATTTATTATCAGATATTCAAACACATCCTGTATCTCTCTGGAATTGCCCTCCAAAGGAGAAAGCGCCCTTAAATAGGTTTTCAGATTTACTTTTATGCCATTGCTTTCTGGTACGTCTTTCCATTTGGGTCGCGTCCTCTCGATTGCATTTAGAACAGTCTGTTTCAAATCAAAAGAAGATATTTCCGAAGGAAGATTTTTTGGTCTTGCAAGACATCTCAGATTCTCTCTGATATAATTAATTCTTTCCTTTGCGGTTTCAGCTTTTTTCAGCCAGTTCTGACACTCATCTGCTCTTTTTAAACTTACTGTCTGAAAGTCAACTGGACATTGATTCATAATGTTGAAATACAATTCAGATTCATTATCAATAACTGAGGCAAACTTTGTGAAAGCATCCATCCTCAGCTTATGCCTCACCTTCATTTCATTCGGGCCTTTCTGATCAAGCCCGTACAGATTAACCAGGAACGCAGTTTGACCTTTATATGTAATTTTTTTTACTCTGATTTCGCAATTAATCGATTCTCCCCCCTTAGTAATAAAACGGCTTTCATATTGATCGGGCACTGGCCTGTTTGAAAGTCTTTTCTGGTGAATATCCCTTACAAATTCAACAAATTCCGGATGAACCAGATCCAGATAACCAAAGCTTCCCATATCCTGTTCTTTATAGCCAAGTCTTTTTCTTGCTATTTC
>JAFGMQ010000167.1 GCA_016927455.1 Deltaproteobacteria bacterium | reverse complement strand
TTTGATTTTTTTTTTTTTTTGTTATATTCCAACATGCGATTTATAAACTTATAACCCAGAATGTATGGATATTTTAGAATATTTTTAATACTAAGCCTTATTGACTTTTTGACAGTGATATTATGAGCTCTGAAAATACAATAATAATTAATGGTCAAGATTATCCCTTCAATACTGGAGAGATGATTTTAAATGTGGCAGAACGTAACGGCATCTTTATTCCCACACTCTGCTTTCTAAAAGGTGCAACACCTACAGGAGCATGCCGGATGTGTCTGGTAGAAGTGGAAGGAGCCAGAACCCTCGTGGCATCCTGTGCAACACCTGCAGCGCCAGGGATGGTTGTCAGAACTGAAACTGCGCGAGTTATTAAGTCTCGCCGGTTGAATCTTGAACTTTTATTGTCATCAGGAGACCACAATTGCCTCGTGCGGGATATGGGCATGGATTCCTGGACCGATTTCCAGTTGAGGGCAATGGATGTGAAAGAGCATCAGGATCTCTGCCCTTCTTATGGCAACTGTTCTCTTCAGGACCTGGCAATTCGCTACAGGGTAAAAACAAGCCGCTATACCCCTACTGATGTTAAGTATCCTGTTGAAAACGTTAATCCCTATATTGTAAGGGATTTTTCCCGCTGCATTCTTTGCGGTCGCTGTGTCCAGGCATGTAATGAAATTCAGGTGAATAATGCTATCAGTCATGGATACAGGGGTTCGCAATCCAAGATTGTTGCCAAGGGAGACCGTGCCCTGAAAGACTCTGATTGCGTTTTTTGCGGGGAATGTGTACAGGCTTGCCCGGTAGGAGCCCTTGTCCCGGTAAGGGATTTTTCTCTGACTCCGGCCCAGGCTGAAACTGGAAAGATAAGGACTACCTGCAGTTACTGCGGTGTTGGCTGTCAGCTATACCTGCATGTGAGAGATCAGAAGGTTATAAGGGTAACAGGCGTAGAGGGCGTGGAGCCGAATCGCGGAAGTCTTTGCAGAAAAGGGAGGTTCGAATTTGATTTCATTAATGATGAAGGCAGACTTAAAACACCTCTCATAAAGAATAACGGAAAGTTTGAAGAGGCCTCGTGGGATAAGGCCTTATGCATGATAGCAGACAGGTTTAAGAAAATAATAACGGATGCAGGACCTGATTCCATTGGAATGCTGTGCAGTGCAAATATCACAAATGAGGAACTGTATGCTGCACAGAAGTTTATGCGCGCTGCAGTCGGCACGAATAATATTGATTCTTTTTCAAGTCTTTGTGATTCCTCGACAGTCCCGGCCCTGACAGGGGCGTTGGGGATTGGCGCTATGACTAATCCTATTGAAGATATTGAGAAGTCAGATGTTATTTTGATTGCAGGTTCTGATACTACCGATGAACATCCCGTGCTTTCTTCATTTGTCAAGCGTGCTGTTGCATTCAAAGGCGCTGAATTGATAGTTGCGGACCCTGAGAAGATCAATATGACTCGTTTCGCAGCTATTCACTTGAAACCGAAAAGCGGTACTGATGCGGCATGGATTAATGCTTTGATTCATACAATAATCAACGAAAAGCTGTATGATGAAGAGTATGTTTCATCCAGAACCTCCGGGATAGAAGAATTGAAGAAAAAGATTGTAAAGTATACCCCAGAGTATGCTGAGTCTGTAACAGGAATTTCTCGTGATCAGCTCTTTGATGCAGCCCGCAGGTTTGCTAAAGCCAAGGCGCCTTCGATAATCTATGCAGCAGGGATAACACGTCAGGCCGGCGGAATTTCATGTGTGAAGTCATTGGTTAACCTGGCGATGCTTTGCGGCAATCCGGGAGAAAGTGCTGGTGGCCTGAATCCCCTTGCAGGGCAGAGCAATTGCCAGGGTGCTTTTGATATGGGTTGTATGCCTGATTATTTTTCAGGGTACCAGAAGGTTGCCGACGAGAGTGTTCGAAAGGAAATGGAAAAGTTGTGGGGCAGTAAGTCTCTGTCTGCAAACCCTGGTATGCGTGCAGCCGAAATGCTCGAAAAAGCTCAAACAGGTCAACTTAAAGCCTTATTTCTGGCCGGGGAGATTTTGAACGGGCCTGATGATAAGACCAAGGCTGTTATAGACAATTCAAATAAACTGGAGCTGTTGGTTGTTCAGGATATTTTTCTTTCTGAAAACGCATCCCTTGCTGATGTGGTGCTGCCTGCTGCATCATTTGCAGAAAAGGACGGAACTTTCACCAATATGGAAAGAAGCGTTCAAAGAGTTAGAAAATCTATTGATCCGCGGGGAGATGCAAGGGCTGCCTGGGAGGTATTCTGTGAATTGTCCAGTCTTATTGGATATCCCATGAATTATGAAAATGCAGAGGCCGTTATGAAGGAGATTGCCAATGTTACTCCATTTTATCGCGGGATAAACTACAAACGAATCGAGAATAACAGAATATGCTGGCCATGCCCTGATATTGATCATCCGGGGACCCCGCGTCTCCATTCAGGAAAGTTTTCAGGCGGGCCTGGTGTTTTTGACGTATCAGACTATTAATTTCTTTAAAAATAGACATTATCTTTTAAAAAACTGTTTTATGCCCTGTTGAGGCAGGTTTTCAGTGCGGAAGTCGTCCGGGAAATATGTCATTCAGATTCAAGGCGCTGTAAAGCTAACCCCTGATGGCTTCACTGGAGTATAAAGAATAAGGAGTTCAAGGTATGAGTACTGTTAATGATATTTCATCAGTAAATCCGGATCTGAATAGTGAAGTGATGTCAAAGGTAGATGATATCATTGAACACTATAAAAATATGCCAGGATGTCTTATCCCTGTACTGGAAGACTCGCAGAGGGTTGTGGGATATCTGCCTGTGGAATTGCAGGAATATATAAGTGAGGCCATTAATATTCCCGAGAGTACAATTTACGGGGTGGTAACATTCTATTCATATTTTACGATGATACCCAAGGGCAGACATACCATAAAGGTATGTATGGGAACAGCTTGTTATGTAAAGGGAATTGGAGAGGTTTTGAACCGGCTGGAATCGCAGCTTAAATTGAAGGTCGGGGGTACCACAGACGACAGGAGATTCTCCCTGGAGGCAGTTCGATGTCTGGGCGCATGCGGACTTGCTCCGGTGGTTGTTATTGACAGTGATACGCACGGAGGAGTATCTCCGGATAAATTGGAAAATATTTTAAGCCAGTATCAATAAAGAAAAATCAGGGAAGTAACTTTTATGAAATTATCAGAGGTCAAGGAAATTTTAAAAGCCACTGTACTGGTAGGTGATGACAGATTGGTAATGCAGGTCAATAATGCGGCCGCAAGTGATCTGATGAGCGATCTGCTGAGTAATTACCAGGAAGGCTCTCTCCTGCTGACAGGGATGACCAATGTCCAGGTAATTCATACGTCTTTAATTGCCGGCATAACTGCCATCGTTTTTGTGAGGGGAAAAGAACCAAGTTCCGAAGTAATAGCCTTAGCTGAAGAACATGGAATACCTATACTGAAAAGCTCTTTTAATATGTTTTCTTCATGCGGCATGTTGTTCTCGAGCGGCCTTAAAAATATTCGATAAGGCCTCAGTGTTCTCTAAAAGCATTCTTTCTCATTATTTTGATAATACCTGACGACCTTTTGAATTTCACGGATAGTATTTGAAAAAGGAATATGAAATAAAGGCAAGAGATTTTGTGCGGGCCGGAAAAGCCGCTATCGGCGTCCAGAACATATTAAAAAGTATTGGGTTTGAACAGGACATTATAAGGCGTGTTTCCATATGCGCATACGAATCAGAAATGAATGTCGTTATGCACGGTGCGGATGGCAGTCTATTACTGGGCGTTGAAAATAAAGAAATAGTGCTTGAGGTGAGGGATTCCGGAGAAGGGATTGAGGATATTGAACTTGCCCTTAAGGAAGGCTATTCAACTGCCTCAGAGGAACATCGTGACATGGGCTTTGGAGCGGGAATGGGCTTGCCAAACATGAAGAAACACTCCAATGTTTTTGAAATATCTTCACAAAAAGGCAACGGAACCTATTTAAGAATGGTTTTTTGGGTAAACGGCAATCGTGAATAACATGCAAGAAAAAGAGAATCACGTTCACTATGTCAGAATCGATGAGGATATCTGTAATGGATGCGTTTTATGCATGAAGGCATGTCCTACAAAGGCAATCCGGGTCCTTGATGACGGAGTTGCTCATATTCTGGGTTGCTGTATTGAATGCGGAAATTGTATAAGGGCGTGTCCAAAAGGGGCCATCACATCGTTGACGGCAGGCAAGGATGCTCTCAAAATGAGCAAGCATCACATAGTTCCTGTATCGCCGGTGCTTTATGCTCAGTTCGGAGAGGATGTCATGCCTAACGATATCCTCCTGTCCATGCGAAAGGCCTTTGATTTTGTATATGACCAGTCTTATACCCAGGAACTGTTTAATGTTGCAACCGGTCTTTATATAAGGGAACACAGAAATCAGAATGATGGTCACTGGCCTGTTATTTCGCCTATGTGCCCGGTAGTCAACAGGTTAATAGCCTTTCGTTTTCCATCTCTTCTGAAACATATTCTTCCATTTGCCACTCCCCTCGAGATAGTATGCAGAGAAGGAAAGAAGTGGCTTTCAAAAAAATATGGATGCCAGCCTGAAGATATCAAGGTATTTCCCGTTACAGCATGCCCGGCGAAAATGACGGCGTTAAGTGAGACACTCCCGGATGAACTGTCCCGAATAGACGGTGCAATTGGAATAAATGAGATATATGATTTGATAAAGAGTGATATCCATGAGGTCCAGGAACCGGATGAACACATAGTCTTGAATTATCTCAGCGGTGTTGGAATAGGCTGGGCCATGTCGGGCGGCGAGGTTGCGGGCCTTGATGCGGTAAGGTCTCTGGCAGTATCAGGAATGAAGACAACTATCCGTTATCTTCACGCAATTGAGATGGGCTTGCTGAAAGATGTGGATTATGTTGAATTAAGAGCATGTCGTGAAGGATGTGTAGGAGGAGCCTTTGCCGTTACGGACAAGTATGCGGCAAAGCATTCTCTAAACAAGCTTATTCGAATGTTCGGCTCTGAAAAAAGGGTGAATTTTTCATATGCCCAGAAGCTTTACAGAGAGGGATGGTTCAATACTACAAGAAACCCAACTCCACTTTCAGATAGTGCGTCACGGCTCTCGATTCCAGAAGCCATCAAGAGAGAGGAAGATTTGGAAAAGCTTCTGAAAACGCTTCCAAGGAAGGAATGCGGCGTATGCGGTTGTCCAGACTGCAGGACTTTTGCCGAGGATGTTATTGATGGAAGGACCTCAGTGGACAAGTGCATTTTTATGCAGCCTTAACTAATTAATAAGGGGAATGATTTTGCGAGTCAGGGAAATTTGTGATCTGTTTAATTTAGATGTTGTTTCCGGGAAGTCAAATCTGGATCGTGAGGTCACCGGAGGTTACTGCGGGGACCTTTTGAGCGATGTAATTGCAAATTCATCTGCAGGAAATGTATGGCTGACGATTCAAGGCCACCAGAATATTGTGGCAGTAGCAGCGCTTAAACAAATCTCAGCGATAATTATAGTTAACGGCCGCTCAGCTGATGCTGAAACTGTGGCAAAGGCTGAAGAAGAGGGCATTTCTATCCTTCTTTCTTCAAAGTCGGCATTTGAGATGACCTGCCTGTTAGGCCAGGCAGGACTGGGCAAATAACCATTTTGATAATCCTGAAAGCTGATTTACATATCCACACCTGTCTTTCTCCTTGTGGTGATTTGGATATGACTCCTAAGGCGATCGTGGAAAACAGCCTTGAGAAGGGTCTGGATATAATTGCCGTTTGTGACCACAATTCAGCGGAAAACGTTGAAGCGACTATCAGGATAGGACTGAAAAAAGGGATCAAGGTTTTACCCGGACTTGAGATATGTTCCAGAGAAGAGGTGCATTCACTGGCAATCTTTGAGAGTGCAGGACAGGCACTTCAGATGCAGGAGATAGTGTACGATCATCTGAAGGGAACCAACAGACCTGAGTTTTTTGGTGATCAGGTGGTGGCAAATGAATTTGATGAAGTGGAAGGCTTTAACGACCATTTGCTTATTGGAGCATCAGGTCTTGGTTTAATAGATATAATTGATAATGTTCACAAACTTGGAGGTATCAGTATCGCTTCACATGTGGACAGGCCAAGTTTCAGTATAATTAGCCAGCTGGGTTTTATCCCGAAGGATTTGCCCCTGGACGGAATTGAAATTTCGCAGATATCAAAAATTAATGAGATATCAGCTATGACGGAATTACCTGTCATGACCTTTTCCGATGCCCATTTTATCAAGGATATAGGACGCGTTCATACAAAATTTCATGTTGAAGCGGCAAGCTTTGATGAAATCAGGAGGGCATTAAAAGGAGAATCAGGCAGAAAGATAGGTGTATGATTGCTCGAGCTGTCCCTTCATATCCTGGATATAATTGAAAACGGCATTAATGCAGGGGCTGACCTGATAACTCTTAAAATAATCGAGGATCAGAAAAATAATAAGCTGTCAATTTCCATTGCTGATAACGGTCATGGTATACCGTCCGATATGCTGGAAAAAGTAACTGATCCATTCTTTACTACGAAGACTGTTCGCCGTGTAGGTTTAGGATTGTCTCTGTTTCGGGAGGCAAGCAGGAGGTGCGAAGGGGAGTTTAAAATTACATCCAGGGTTGGTGAAGGAACAGAGACATCTGCTACATTCAGGCTTGACCATATTGATTTGGCCCCTATGGGGAATCTGGAAAGTACTTTGAGCAGTTTGATTGTCGGCAATCCCGGAGTTGATTTTATCTATGATCATGAAATAGACGGTGAGAGAGTGAGGTTGGATACGCGTGATATTAAATAGGCTTAATATTTCCCTTTTCCTCGATGTAAGATGATTGTTGCAGGGGGAGGCCTTGTAGAAATCCGTCTATGTTGGTTTACAGTACAGGGAGGAGAATATAATGTCAAAATTAACTATTGAAGACCTTAAGAAGATTAAGGACCGAGTGATTAAGGAAAATACCCCCAGGCTGGGCGAAGCTAAGATAAAGATAATAGTCCATATGGGAACATGCGGGATAGCTGCAGGTGCAAGGGAAGTCATGAATTCACTTCTGGAAGAAGTTGCGGCATCTGACCGTACCGACATCTCAATAGTTACAGCTGGATGTATGGGTATGTGCAGCAGTGAACCAAATGTGACTATTGAAGTAGGGAATGAGGAGCCGGTTATTTATCAGTTTATGAACGCTAATAAAATGCGGCAGGTATTTAAAAGACATATCCTTTTAGGTGAGATACAGACAGAATTTGCATTGGCCAGGGGATGAATAGTTATTTTTTTATATGAGATTTTAGCTCTGATAATATATTGTCTAAAAGAACAGGCACAAGATAAGAATCCGGAGATATTCAATGGAATCATACCGAACACAGTTACTCATTTGCGGTGGAACAGGATGTAAGGCATCAGGCAGTGATGCAGTGAAAGAAGCACTTATTAATGAAATCGCTAAAAGGGGATTGGATCGTGAAGTGCAGGTAATTGAGACGGGGTGTAATGGCTTTTGTGCCATGGGTCCCGTAATAGTAGTGCAGCCGGAGGGAATATTCTACCAGAAAGTCATGGTGGAAGATATACCTCTGTTGGTTGAGGAGCATCTGCTCAAGGGGAGGCCAGTAAAGAGACTCTTTTTTGTTGAGCCTGCATCAGCCGAGAATATTCCAAGTCTCAACAATATACCCTTCTTTTCCAAACAGGTTTTACGGGTACTCAGAAATAAGAGCCGTGTTTCACCTGAAAGCATTGATGAATATATCGCATACGATGGATATCAGGGTTCAGCCAAGGCTTTGACGGAGATGACACCGGAACAGATTATTCATGAGATGAAAATATCCGGCCTGAGAGGGCGCGGAGGCGGCGGCTTCTCAACAGGAATGAAATGGGAATTCGCAAGTAAATCCCCGGGGGATGTCAAATATGTTCTGTGTAATGCTGATGAAGGAGACCCTGGTGCATTCATGGACAGAAGCGTACTGGAAGCTGATCCCCATTCTGTGATTGAGGGAATGGTCATTGCTGCCAAGGCCATAGGTGCACATTATGGATATATATATTGCAGGGCAGAGTATCCTCTTGCCCTTGAGCGTCTTCACATAGCTATTGAAAAGGCAAAGGAATACGGGCTGCTGGGAGATAATATCCTTGGGTCAGGCTTTAATTTTGATCTTGAAATATATCAGGGTGCCGGAGCATTTGTCTGTGGTGAAGAAACGGCCTTGATGGCATCTATAGAGGGAAGGCGCGGTATGCCGAGACCCAGGCCTCCTTTTCCTGCACAGCAGGGCCTCTGGAAAAAGCCCAGTATTCTCAATAATGTTGAAACTTTTGCTAACGTTGGCCAGATCATTCTTAAAGGCGGGGAATGGTACGCAAGTATCGGTACGGAAGACACCAAGGGAACCAAGGTGTTTGCATTGACCGGGAACGTAAACAACATAGGTCTGGTGGAAGTACCCATGGGTACACCTTTAAGGTCCATCATCTATGATATTGGCGGCGGAATTCCCAACAAGCGGAAGTTCAAAGGGGTGCAGCTGGGAGGGCCTTCGGGGGGATGCGTTCCCGAACAGTTTCTGGATATACCAGTTGACTTTGCCAATATCGCAAGGGTTGGAGCTATCATGGGGTCGGGCGGTATGATAGTAATGGACGATCGAACCTGCATGGTGGATATGGCCCGGTTCTTTATGGATTTTATTCAGGATGAATCGTGCGGGAAGTGTCCTCCCTGCCGTGAGGGCACCAGGCGCATGCTGGAGATACTTGTGCGTATTACAAAAGGAGAGGGGAGGCACGGGGATATAGAGATGCTCGAAGAACTGAGTGATATGATCCGTGATTCGGCCTTATGCGGCCTGGGCCAGACAGGCCCGAATCCCATACTTTCAACTCTTCAGTATTTCCGGGATGAATATGAAGCCCATATATATGAGAAGAGATGCCCTGCAAAGCGGTGCATGGCGCTTATTAAGTTTGAAGTAAATGTAGAGAAGTGCAAGATGTGCGGCGCCTGTTTTAAAAATTGTCCTTCAGGAGCAATAAAGTGGGAGAAAAAGCAGCCTGCCTTTATCGACAAGGATAAATGCGTCAAGTGCATGAACTGTTTC
>JAFGMQ010000026.1 GCA_016927455.1 Deltaproteobacteria bacterium | reverse complement strand
GTGGGGCTGACAAGACACCGGAAAAGCTTTTGAACTTCTTGAGACATTCGCGGGCTGTGGATTTAAGGTCCTTTCTGGGCGTACCCAGAGTAAGGAGAAATTCAATTGCTTCCTCATCGGAAAACCTCTCAAGGCCTCCTTCCAGGAACTTGCTGCGCAGCCTCTCTCGATGTCCTTTTCCCTTGTTCTGCCAGTCTTCCCTGTTCATGGGTCAATAGATGCCTGATAATAAAGTTAAAAATGGTGTTTCATGTGAATAGGAACCGGAAAAAACAATAATTGCATAAAATATTTTAAAAAGCTATATGCCATATGAAAAATGATCATGGCATAAATGTATTATTTTGTCTTATTTGCTTATTATCTTGACTGTAAAGGGTAATTGGATTAAAAAAATTTTTTTATCAATAAATTGAAGCTCCCCGCAAAAAGTCGAAAAGTACCATTTTTTGCGAACTTGTCAAATTCAAATTGGCTGAAAACTCATATCAGGTCAGGTCATAAAAAAATGGATAATCACAGTTCTGTTGTAAAAGAAAGGATAGAAAAGGCACAGAAATTAAAGGAAACAGGCAGGATGCTTTACCCCGCAGGATATAATGTGGAGATCACCGTGTCCGAGGCTGTAAAACGATATGGAAATATGGATTCAGAGAGCCTTGAAAAGGAAAAAGATATACATTCAATTGCAGGGAGAATAATTTCCTGGAGGGATTTTGGAAAGGCCTCTTTTATTCATATAAAGGACAGGACGGGAAGCATACAGGTATATATCAGGAAGGACAGGGTTTCAGATGAAGAGTTCGCCACCTTCAGGCTGATGGACATAGGAGACTTTATCGGCATACGAGGTTCGGTTTTCAGAACAAGGACCAATGAACTGTCAATACTGGCAGAGAGTCTTTCACTCCTGGGAAAGGCATTGAGGCCTTTGCCGGAAAAATGGCACGGATTGACTGATGTTGAAACAAGGTACCGCCAGAGATATATAGATCTGATAGCCAATGACAGCGTAAAAGATGTTTTTGTACTTCGGAGCCGTATTATTCAGGCTATAAGACAGTTTTTCATAGAGCATGATTTTCTGGAGGTTGAGACTCCGATGATGCACCCCATCCCGGGCGGGGCGACTGCAAGGCCATTTAAAACCTACCACAATGCCCTTGGAATGGATCTGTATTTGAGGGTTGCCCCTGAACTCTATCTTAAGAGGCTTGTAGTTGGAGGAATGGAAAGGGTTTTTGAAATTAACAGGAATTTCAGGAATGAAGGTATTTCCATAAAGCATAATCCCGAATTTACCATGATTGAATTCTACATGGCCTATGCAACATATGAAGATCTGATGGCCTTAACCGAGGAGCTGTTTAACCGGATACTGCACGAAAACTGCGGGAGCAATATCATACAGTACCAGGGAAATACCATTGATTTTTCTCCTCCATGGCCCAGGATTCCTTTCTTTGATTCACTGATAACAATCGGGAAGGCAGGCGATGCACTGGAAAGCAGGGAGAAGGCCCTTGAAATCGCAGATAACCTTCCGATAAATCTGTCACAAAATGAAAGCCATACAGAAATACTGGTCAAACTTTTTGACCATCTTGTGGAACCTCAACTGGTAAATCCGACTTTTGTTACCGGCTATCCCACAGAAGTGTCTCCTCTTTCAAGGCGTAATGATGGAAACCCCGAAATAACCGACCGTTTCGAGCTTTTTATTGCCGGAAGAGAGATTGCCAACGGATTTACCGAGCTGAATGATCCTGTGGACCAGAGAGAGAGGTTCGAACGTCAGGTTGCTCTCAGGGAAAAAGGTGATGAGGAAGCCCAGTTCATGGATGAGGATTTCCTGACAGCCCTTGAATACGGGATGCCGCCAACTGCAGGTGAAGGTATAGGAATAGACAGGGTTATAATGTTTCTAACTGATTCACCTTCCATAAGAGATGTAATTTTATTCCCCCACATGAGGTCAAGGTAAAAATCCTGATAAGGCAGCTCAATAGATATGTTTGAGTTATTCATTTCGCTAAGATATCTTATGGCCAAGAGGAAACAGGCCTTTATATCTGTAATTACGGTAATATCTGTGCTGGGTGTAATGGTGGGCGTGATGGCCCTGGTAGTAGTCCTTTCAGTGATGAATGGCTTCAGGGCGGATTTGATGTCAAAGATACTGGGGGTTAATTCCCATCTTCTTGTCATGAATTTTGAAGGCACATTCAGGGGATATGAAGAAGCTGCCCTGAAGATCAGGGATATTTCCGGAATAGTCGGATTGACACCGTTTATCTACAGCCAGGTTATGGTTAATAATGCAGGAAATGTGTCAGGTGCTATCTTAAGAGGGGTAGATGCGGGAAGTGCAGCAGGCGGCCTTAACATTGAAACAATGGTCAAAGATGGTTCAATCGGCTGTCTCGAGGAGACCTCAGGCGAAGTCCCGGGTATTATTGCAGGCCGTGAATTATTAAAAAGGATAGGGGCTGAGCCCGGAGACGAGATTACACTGCTTTCCCCCGAGGGAAAACTGACGCCTTTGGGGAGAACGCCCAACACAAAAAAGTTCAGGGTTTGCGCAGTATTCGATTCAGGGATGTATGAATACGATGCATCAATGGTTTATATTTCTTTAAGAAATGCGCAGGATTTTCTTGGGCTGGAGGACCGGGTAACAGGCCTGGAACTGAGGGTGGAAAATGTTTACGAAACCGACAGAATTGCTGAAAATATCCGTGAAGCATTAGGCTATCCATTCTGGACCAAGGACTGGAAAGACATGAACAGAAGCCTGTTTTCCGCCCTTAAACTTGAAAAGATTACCATGTTTGTCATATTGATAATGATTGTTCTTGTCGGGGCCCTTAATATTATAAGTACCCTTGTTATGGTTGTTATGGAAAAGACAAGGGACGTTGCAATCCTCAGGGCAATGGGTGCTTCATCCAAAAGCATTATGCTTGTTTTCATGCTTCAGGGCCTCCTGGTAGGGATTGTTGGAACCATGGCGGGTCTTGCTTCTGGTCTTGGTATATGTCACATGCTGGCAAAGTACAAATTCATCAGCCTTCCGTCTGATATATATTACATATCGACTCTACCGGTTCGTGTGGAAGCGGGGGATATATGGTTTGTGGCCTTTTCGGCCGTACTCATATCCTTCCTGGCAACCCTTTACCCCTCCTGGCGTGCTTCAAGGCTTAATCCCGTGGAGGCTATAAGATATGAATGAGGATAAAGTCCTTTCCCTTGAAGGTGTTTGCAAATCCTTCATTCATAACAGGAACATAATAGAAGTTCTGGCGGGGATCGATCTTGTGGTAAACTCCGGAGAGAGCATAGCCATTCTGGGGGCCTCAGGGGTTGGAAAATCAACCCTGCTGAATATAATGGGAAGCCTTGAATCACCTACAGAAGGCGCTGTGAGATTCAGGGGCCGGAATCTTTACGAAATGGATCAGAATGAACTCTGCCGTCTGAGAAGCAGGGAGATCGGTTTTGTCTTTCAATTTCACCACCTTCTGCCGGAGTTTAATGCACTCGAAAACGCAATGATGCCTGCCTTGATAGCCCGCTATTCCAGAAAAAAGGCAAAGGAGACAGCAGGCGATATCCTTGCGAAGGTCGGGCTCGGAAATCGTCTTACCCATCGCACCGGGGAACTGTCAGGTGGCGAACAGCAGCGTGTGGCTATTGCACGGGCACTTGTAATGAGGCCGAGACTGATATTGGCAGACGAACCGACAGGCAGCCTGGACTGGTCCACAGGGCAGGAGATCGCAGATCTCCTTATCCATCTCAGCAGGAGTGAAGGAGTTGCTGTAGTGATTGCCACACACAATCAGAAGGTGGCAGTAAAAATGTCAAGACAGGCGGAGATAGTAAGTGGAAGGATACAGTAAAAGAAATACTCGACATAGAGAACCAGGATTTTTTTATCAGTGCAATACCGGATTAGCTTTCACACTGGTATTTCTTATTGCCCTGTTCTTAAATGCACCGCAGATATTTGCCGCTGATGAAGGCAAAGGCAGAACCATTGCCGTCCTGCCTTTCAGGATTCATACTGTAACACCTCTTGAGCACCTTAAATACGGTTTGCAGGACATGCTTATAAACAGGCTGGAGAAAAGAGGCTTCCCCGTAGTCAGCCCCGAACTGATCCTGAAACATCCAGAAGCAGCTCTTGAATTATCTGACAACAAAAGTATAGCTAAGACAGGAAGGGATTTGAGAGCCGACTGGGTTGCTTTCGTAAGCCTGACTCAGATAGGACAGAATGCCAGTTTAGACTTGAAACTTATTGATGTGTCGGAAAAAAGGCAGCCATTTCTGTATTTTCTGGTTGCAGAAAATGCCGAAATCCTGGATGAGTCAATGGACCGGCTTGCACTAAGCATTGACAACAGCATTACAGGCATTGTTCAGATAGACTCAGTTAAGGTTCAGGGTAACCAGCGTATTGAAAAAGAGGCTATTCTGGCTGCTGTTCAGACGAGAAAGGGGGAAAAGCTTGACTATGATCTGCTGGACAAGGACCTTCGCAGTATTTTCGATATGGGGTATTTTATTGATGTACAAATTGAGACTGATGATGGTCCGGGAGGAAAGGTTGTTATCTTTAACGTTCTGGAAAAGCCTTCCATAGGAAAGGTCGTTTTCAAGGGCAATAAGAAGGAAGATGATAAGAATCTTCAAAAGGATCTGGGGATAAAACTTTATTCAATTCTGGATCAGAATGAAATTATCGAGAGTATTAAAAGGCTGAGAGAATATTACCACAGTAAGGCATATTATAATGTTGAAATCAAACATAATATTAAAGAACTGAAAGACAATGAAGTATTGCTGGAGTACGAAATAGCTGAAAACGACAAGGTTTTTATTACTAAAATTGAATTCAAAGGCAATAACCAGTTCAGTGACGATAAACTGAAACGTATAATGGAGACAAGTGAGAAAGGATTTTTTACATGGTTTTCATGGTTCACAAGCTGGGGGTACCTGGACAGGAAAAAGCTGGAATATGATGTTCACAAGATAACTTCATTATACCATAACCACGGATTTATAAGGGCAAAGGTCGGAGAGCCCAGGGTTGCTTTTGAAAAAGAAAAGGGGATGACGGTCACTATTGAAATCGAGGAAGGCCAGCAGTACGGAGTCAACAGGGTATTTATTGAAGGTGATTTGATTAAACCGGAAGAGGAACTCCTGAATAAAGTCCAGATAGGAAAAGAGAAGGTGTTTAACCGGGAAATCGTCAGAAAGGACGTATTGGCGCTGAGAGATCTCTATGTTGATGAAGGCCATGCCTACGCTGATGTGTCTCCTGGAACACATGCGGATGACGAAACAAGGCTGGTTGACATTACCTACAGGGTTATGAAAGGCCCGAAAGTCAGGTTTGAGAGAATAAATATTTCAGGAAACAATGTTACAAGAGACAAGGTTATCAGACGGGAGCTGAAAGTTGTTGAAGGAGAGGATTTCAGCGGGGAAGGCCTGAGGAGAAGCTCCAGCAGGATACACCGCCTGGGGTTTTTTGAAGATGTGGAAATACAGACAAAAAAGGGAAGTGAAGAAGACCTTATTGTTCTGGATATCAAGGTAACGGAAAGACCTACAGGAACATTCAGCATAGGTGCGGGTTACAGTTCACAGGATTCTGTCTTTGCCATGGGACAAATCACCCAGAACAATCTGTTCGGATATGGCCAGAAATTGCAGCTGTCAGCCAAGATTGGAGGAGAAACAAAGGAATTTGATTTAAATTTCGTTGAACCGTGGTTTCTGGGCACCCCAGTATTGTTTGGTACCAATCTGTATAACTGGAAATATGAATACAATGACTATACGAGGAAAAGCACGGGAGGCACCATAACGTTCAAATTCCTTTTAGGAATTGATGATTTTACAAGAGGATCTGTGGAATATAACTATGATGATGCCAAGATAAGCGATATTAATGAGGCCATAACCACACTGGCCTTGAGAGAAATGGAAGGCCGGCATCTCACAAGCAGCACTACAATAGGTATTGAGCGCGACAGCAGGGATCGGATATGGGATACAAGTAAAGGTTCCATAAACAGCTTTTACTTCCAGTACGCAGGAGGTTTTTTAGGGGGCGATCAGTATTTTAACAAATATAAGGCAAGAAGTGCGTGGTTTTTTCCTCTTTTCTGGGATACGGTTTTTATGGCTCAGGGAAGAATTGGCTATGCTAAAAAAAGATCGGGCGGGGAACTGTTCATTTATGAAAAATTTATGATTGGCGGGCTTAGAACTGTCCGTGGTTTTGATTATCGATCAATATCACCTCTGGACCCTGCAACCGGGGATAAAATAGGAGGGGAAAAGGAGCTTGTTATTAATCTGGAGTACAAGTTCCCGTTGTTTAAAGACCATGGAGTATCAGCCGTGTTGTTTTTTGATGCCGGAAATGTATTTACAAAGGATGAGAGTTACAGCTTCAGCGGTATAAGAAGATCGGCAGGAGCAGGTATCAGGTGGTATTCTCCTATGGGGCCGTTAAGCCTTGATTATGGAAGGAATTTGAATAAAAGAGATGGGGAGCCTTCAGGCAGATGGGAGTTTTCAGTGGGTGGTCTGCTATGATTGTGGAACTGATTTCATCTGAAAAATTCCGGCCTCAACCAGTAAAATGCGATAATGAACTACCTCGCAGCAAGCTACAGGGTAGCAACCGTCATTCCGGCCCCGAATCAAGTTCGGGATAAACTCCAGCCTGTCCCGGATTCCTTTTCGGGGCCGGTATCCAGAAACATGCTTGACTGGATCCCCCCGAAACGAGGTCCGGGGCAGGCTTATCAAGTCCGGGATGACAAGACGAAGCAAGCTTC
>JAFGMQ010000166.1 GCA_016927455.1 Deltaproteobacteria bacterium | reverse complement strand
TTGCCGTTCCCAATCGAAAACAAACTGTAAACAGCAACAGACTTTCTTATCTGAAATATCTTGCACGGATCGTGCCAAAAGGCAGGCTTGCAAACGGAGGTGATGGAAACAGGTGGTTAGGCCTTAGATGCTGCTGCTCAGGAGGTGAGTATTCAGACTCTTCATCCTTAATCTTTAATGCTTTTTGCGTCAAATATCCTTGATAATGCTTGTCAAGTCTTTGACATTGAATCTGACAGACAATCAGTTAACAATTCCTGGTGTTAATCTGCATCAGGTATTTTTTTCCGGAAAAGTTATATGCAATGGCTCAGGGGCAGGCCTTTATTAATGGAGACAGATTATCATCAGGAATAAAGGTTAATCCCCTTTTGTCTTTCAGTTTAACGCCTGAGGCGTATCATTATAGTTAAGATCAATGAGGATATTGCTATGGATTGTCCTCTGATAATCCCTGATCTTTTCGGAAAGCTCTTCCACAGGCTCCCTCACAATCATCCTCACGTCATTTGTAAATGTGATAATGGTATCAGGCGACGCCTGAAGAGACTGTATCTTCTCCACATTTACCATTATTTTTGAATTGTCCAGCCGGGTTACCTGTATCATTTTTATTTCTCCTCTGCCGCCCACGCCCCCTTCCATTTTTACTGGAAGGAAGCGTTTGCGGTTAAATGTTTATGATTCCGGATATTACCGTTTGATAGTCATAAGTTCCTGAAGTATCTCATCACTGGTTGTAATAACCTTTGAGTTTGCCTGAAACGCCCTCTGTGTGGTTATCATCTTTACGAACTGGTCAGCCAGGTCAACGTTTGACATTTCAAGAGAGCTCGGACTTATGCGCCCCAGCGCTCCCTTGTCCGCTGTACCGTATGTGGCCTGACCTGAATCAATGGATTCCGCATAGAGATTTTTGCCTATCCTGTCAAGACCCTCATAGGACGGGAAATCAGCCAGGGCAATCTGAAACAGCGGAACCATGCGCCCGTTTGAATACACTCCCGACACTACACCTGTTTCATCAACCGATACGCTCTGTACCGTACCCGGGGCATAGCCGTCCTGGCTCTGGAAAGTCATGGTCGACGGAGAACCGTACCCCGTAATGCTGCCGTTTGACAGGCTGCCGGCACAGTAGTTCCACGTAATCTCAAGAGGAGTAGCCGCACCTGTTGCTATTTCTATATTTATTGACGGGTTGCCTCCGCCTGAGTTTGGCACATCGAGATTGCCGTATTCATCAAACCGAATAACTCCCGTTGAACCACTTGAGCCTATGTTTGAAGGAACCGATGCCGTCCATTGCCATCTTCCAGGTTCAAGACATGTAAAATCCATGGTCAGAGGCATATCATTTCCCAGGGAATCATAAACCGTGATTGTGCTGCTGAATGTATCAGGACTGCTGTTCACACCCCCTGAAAGGGCAGTGGCGGCCTTGGCCTCAACTGTGCCCGCTCCGGCACCGTCTTTCAGCGTGGCGGTTACAAGCGCCGAAGCATTTGCATCGGCGGCTATGGCCGCAGCAATCTGAGTAGCCGTTGAAGTGATTAGGCCTGCTGCATCGGTGGCAAGGCTGACTGTAATGTCATCTCCGGTAACTGTAACAGTCAAAGGTGCACTGGCGGCGCCTGGATCCAAATATTCTATGGTGATATCGTTTCCATCGGGTCCGGGAGTTACAGCCGTATAAATAACATCAGAACCCTCTCCACCTGAACAGTCAACCGTTAATGTTGCCGCAACCGGCAATCCGCCTCCTGAAAGGGAAAATGTCCCGGCTGCTGCCGATTGAATTAATCCGCTTCCATTGCCCTCTGCAGATGCGCTTACAAGAACCGCAGCATAAGCATCCGCATTAACCGCTGCCGCAACATCCGCGGCGGTTGATTGAACAACTCCTCCTCCATCGGTTTCAAGATCAATTGTAATAACATTGCCTGCTACAGAAACAGATAAAGGGGTTCCGGTGGTTGCTGCATATACTATCTGTATGCTGTCTCCTGCCGTACCTGTTGATATGGCTGTAAAAGTTACATCTGCATTTTCGATACCCACGCCTGCGGTCGGGCTTCCATCTATTGTAACTCTTGATCGGGTGCCTCCGCTTGAATCGGCATTAAGATTCAGATTAGTCCTTATTGTACTGGTGTATTTGGGAGGAGATGCACCTGAGGGAATCTCAATATCTGTAAGATTCCCTATGGGTTTACCGTCTTCACCGATAACATAGCCCAGGAGGATCAGGCCACCGGGATTTACAAGCCTTCCATCCTTGTCAAAGCCGAAATCCCCTGCCCTTGTATAATATGTGGCTTCATCACCTGCCTCTTTAACCTCCTTGACAACGAAAAATCCCTTGCCATTGATGGCAAGGTCCGTAGATCTGTTGGTAGTTTCAATAGAACCCTGGCTCCAGAGCGGGTTTGAACCGAGCAACTGGACGCCACGGCCCATTCCCAGTTTCCTGAAGGCCCCTCCTTCCAGCGACTGGCTCAGGATGTCTCCAAACAGAGATCTGTTTGACTTGAACGCCGTCGTGTTCACATTCGCGATATTATCGCCGATAATCTGCATGGCCTGCGAATTAACACTCAGGCCTGAGATACCTGTAAATAATGATCCAATCATTTTATCCGCCCCCCTTTTTGGTTGTATGTTGTTTTAAATATTTTAAACTTGCCTAATCTTCAAATAGTTACTGATCCGCCATGTTATTCCTCAGCCTCAACGACCTTTATAATCGAGCCCAGTGGAATCTCCTGGTTCCCGGCCAGCACATACGCCGACCCATCCTTGAATGTTACCCCTGTAACCTTTCCAAAGCTGAAGGTTGAGACGTCCAAATCGTTTCCTGCCTCATCCGTTGCCAGTACCTTGAAGGAATATTTACCGTCCGGAACCTGGTTGCCGTCAGAATCAGCTCCATCCCATTCCGTCTTGTGATTGCCGCTGCCCATTGCCCCCATGTTGATCGTTCTTATGAAGTTGCCGGCAGGTCCATAGATATTTACAAAAACACTTCCTGCGTCTCCGCCCAGATAAAAATTAATGCCATCTGACACCCCTTCCTCAACAACAACCGAGTCGCCTGTGGCAAGGACGGTTTTACCGATAAAACCCATTGCCTGGGAATTATTCAGCGAAGCCTGATACATCTGAAGATACTCAAGGTTCTTGTTGATATTACTGAGTTGCTCCAGAGAGCTGAATTGTGCGAGTTGAGCGGTAAATTCAGTTGCATCCAGAGGATTGAGAGGGTCCTGATTCTGGAGTTGGGTAACAAGCATCTTTAAGAAATCCTCTTTGCCAAGCACTTTTTTTGTTGCCGAATATGTATCACTGGTGCCGGGTATCACCGGGTCCAAACCTGCAATTGACATCTATCATCCACCTCCTTTGTTAAAGGCTGAAGGTCTGCCCCGCACTTATACGGGTATAAGCTCATAACTGAAAACCAATAAACTTCATCACGCCATATAATCAATATGGCCTGAGCCTTTTCGCATCCATGACATTTCAGTTAAAGGCGTTGTGTCTTCAGTATTTCGCAGTTTTTCCCTCATTTCGCCCTGTTCTTCGCCTTTCCTTCCAAATAAAAAATTCTCGTATCCGCCGTTATCCTTGTGCGATCCGTCATTGAGGAATACGTCAAATCTTTGTATCTCCAGCCCATGATTCTGAAGTTCGGTCCTTAACTGGCTGAGGTTAGCCTCCATAATTTCTTTTACCAGCGGAACTTCAGCCAAAATCCTGACAACAACCTGGTTGTTTTCGGTTGAAATATGCATACGAAGACGGCCAAGATATTCCGGTTTAAGATCAATATTGATGGATGTTTGGCCGCTCCTCATGTTCATTACGGCCTTTTCAATTACCTGGTTTAAAAGATCAACCTGAAGAGGCCTCGGTATTTGACCTGCGTCCTTTGCCTGAGATATCTGATTCTGGTTTGTCTCCATGGAGTTCCCTGTTGAAGACAATTCCTGGGTCCCCCTCACATCCGTCTCAACATTAAGAGGCATTCTGTCAACAGCATCTCCGGCCGTTTCATGCATCTTCTCGGCATTGACTGCCGTATGTCGTAACCCATTATCCGGTCTTGAAAAAACCTCCCGGCTGGAATATTCCATTCTTGAGCCAGTGTTTTCCTGTCCGCCTGACCTGATATTCAGATTGAGCCGGTTAACATGAGACTCCTTATCCCGGGTATTCTCTTCGCCCACCCTTAATTCAACCGGTTCATTATCAGGCTTTGATTCTGTTTTTACCGTCTTCAAATTCAGAGACTCAACAGTTGCCCGGTCCGGGATTGAACCCCTGTTGTCCATATCATGGCTGGATTTCTCCATCGTTACAGACCCCTGGTTTACCGGGGTTTTGTCTGCTTTCAAAGTCAAACCATCAATTTTTAATGCCCTGCTTTCTGCAGTTAATCCATCCTTTTTATTGTTTTGCACTGATTCATATGAAATGTCTGGCTTATGCAGGTATTCTTCTTTCAAATGTCCTGTTTTCTCAAACTCCCTGATATCGCCTGGAAGAGGTTGTTTCATTGCTCCTGTCTCTCCCTTTTTCAGGTCCTGCCCTTCTGTAAATCCCAATACAGGTGTTTCAGCCTTTTCGGTTTGCCCTGAAAAACCCTTCGCATGTGCAGTTGAAGCAGTCGCTTTATAAACAGGTCCCTCTTTCAATACTGATGAAATGCCCGGCCTTTGTTCAGGTTCATTTTCATGAGATGAAGCCGGATTGGATTCCTGAGCCTCTTGAATCGAGTGAACTTTCAGATTACCGGCCTCTTTTGGACTTTTTAATCCTTCTGGAGCTAATGATCCCGGCTCAGCTACGGTTTTTTCTCCGTTTTTCGGCTTTTCTCCAGACTCTTCGGAATGGTTTTCACCTGGCGCAACATCCGGCCCGGATAATTCACCTTTAACTCCAAATAGTTGACCTTTCTCATTCCCTGAACCAGGCTTTTGTCCAGGCCTCAATGATTCAGGGATATCACTATCTGATCCTTCTGAAAGTATCCTTTCAACCGCATCCGGATTAATAACAGCACTCAAACTGTCCGGATCTTTAACTGTTATCCCGGATCCTGCCACACCGCCTTTAACAAAATGATTCAAGCCTTCGCCTTCTCCCGTATCATCGAAATTCATCTCTGTGGGAAGGTACACATCCTTTCCTGCAATGGCGGGTATCCCGCATAAAAGGCTTTCGGTTTTTATCATATCATGGGCTTCAAAGACGTTTTTCATGTCGTGTTTTTCGGTTCTGCCTTTGACTTCCTCTTCAGATACTCTGAGGGCATTGTCTGAATTCCATGTGGCAGATTGACCATCATTGCTCATATTTTCCTGGGTTTTTTCACCCTTGTCGTTGATTGTGCGTTCGAGATGGAAAACTGTTTTTTCGGGCAATGATTTAACATCCTGCAGGACGGCCTGATTCTTTGTTTCAAAAAACCTCTGGATAGCACTCAACTCTTCGGTCTCTTTCAAAACAACTCTTCCCATCCGGGGCGTATTGCCGCCATTGGAAAATTCTGCCAGGGTGTTTAAAAATCCGAGCCCCCCCTTTAATTCTCCTGAACTATCCAACGCGTTGAATGCATTACCTTCCCTGACATTCTGGCCTTTGTTGCCCCTAATCAATCCTTCAAGCAGGTTTTGCGATATAAACAAGTCCATATGCATGTTTTCTACTTCCTCGCCCATCTTATCTGCATGGTCTGTTTTTTCCTGTAGTTCATGACTATTAACTCTAAGTCCTTATTTTATTTCGCTACATTCTGCGGTTAAATCCATTAATTGCCACTTCATTCATAAAGTCCCGCTCGTTGCTTGATAGGTCTTCCCAGTATTCATTCATCTTTTTCTCTTTCAACTTCTCCAGGGTCTTTTTGTTCTTCATGGCCTCTATCAATTCGTCGCGCTTTTTTTCCAGCCGTTTTTCAGCATCAAGGATTTTCTTTTTCTGCTTGTCCGCATCATTGATCAATTGATCAATAAACTTTATATATAGTATTATCTCGGAAATACTGGTACCGTCCTTCTGTTTTTCCTGAAGCTCTGCTGTAAGCCTCTTTTTTGTATTTATTAATTTGCCGAGGTGATTTTTTTCATCTTCCAGAATGGCTTTAAATACAGCCAGTTCCTTTTGAAGTTGTTCTTCTATAAATGCCTTGTGATTCAAGACCGATTCCAAACTGAATGTATACATAAGCCTTCAAACCTTCTTCCAGTTGCAACAGCAGCTATTATTAATCCATATAGTGAAGGCGACTTCCAGCTACCCTTCAGCTTATGCCTGCGGGTTTGCCTTGAACAATTCATCAAGCAGGCGAACGCTTTCCTTGTAACTGAATGTTTCATCAATATTCTGGCACAAATAGGCATTTACCTTGTCTATCATCTTGATTGCATAATCGATCCTGCGGTTTGTCCCTGCTTTGTATGCACCGATATTTATGAGATCTTCAGCCTTCTTGTAAGTAGTCACAACCCCCTTCAAACGATCAATATTCTCTCTGTGCTTTGAGTCCGTAATATCATGCATAACCCGCGTGACACTTTTCAGCACGTCAATAGCAGGATAATGACTCTGATTTGCAAGGTCCCTTGACAGAACGATGTGGCCATCAAGTATCGCCCTTACCGCATCAGCGACAGGATCGTTCATGTCATCCCCTTCAACCAGGACCGTATACAGGCCTGTAATAGTTCCATGATTGGAACATGTGCCAGCCCTTTCCAGCAGTTTTGGCAAGGCTGTAAATACAGATGGTGTATATCCTTTTGTTGTTGGAGGTTCACCCGTTGCAAGGCCTATTTCCCTTTGAGCCATTGCGAATCTGGTAACCGAATCCATCATAAACAGGACCTGTTTGCTTCTGTCGCGGAAGTATTCGGCTATTGAAGTAGCGATAAAAGCCCCTCTCATCCTTATTAAAGGCAGATCATCGGAGGTGGCAACGACAACAACCGACTTCTTTAAGCCTTCCTTTCCCAGATCCTTTTCAATGAATTCATTAACTTCCCTTCCCCGCTCTCCAATCAGTGCAATCACATTGACGTCAGCTGTAGTCTTCCGGGCAATCATTCCGAGGAGGACACTTTTACCAACTCCTGATCCGGCAAAAATCCCCATCCTCTGTCCGCACCCGACAGGCAGGATACTGTTTATTGACCTGATCCCGACATCCAGGGGCCTGTTTATCCTCTTCCTTAAGAGGGGATTCATAGGGCTTGCATAGATTGAGTATTGACTTCCGGCCTTGATCGGGCCCTTACCGTCAATAGGATTTCCAAGGCCGTCAATTACTCTGCCCAGCAGCCCTTCCCCAACGTCGACCGATGCATTCTGCTGCCTGGCAACCACGCGGCTTCCTATGGATATGCCCCTGAGATCTCCTAATGGCATAAGCAGGACCCTGTTATCCCGGAATCCCAGTACCTCGGCCCTGACCTTTGGCATATCTCCCTTTGGGTGTATTTCACATACGCTGCCCAATCTGGATATGGGCCCCAGCGCCTCAGTAACAAGGCCTACAACCTTTGTAACCTTTCCGTTGGCCAGGATAGTGTTGGCGGTGTTTAAGGTCTCATGATATTTTTTAAAGTCTAATATGTTTTCCATTTCCCGGATCTTTAACTCCCTGGTTCAATCTGGTGAAGCTGCGTCCTGAATGCCTCTTCCAGCGCCTGAAACTGCTTTTCAATCCTTGCGTCGATGTCTCCCATATTAGTCTTTATAAAACAGCCGCCGCTTCTAATTGTCTTATCTTCTTCAAAGATGACCCCCTGCATTTTATCAAGAAAATCTGAAAATTCCGGCTTGGCCTGCTTAATAATATTGAGGTCTTCCGGATTAACCTTGATGTGCATTTGATCATGGTCCGTTATCCTGGTGAGGGCCTCTTTTACTACATTTAAGACAACTTCCCTGTTTATTGCAATTTCATGGCATACTATCTTTTTGGCAATAGCCATACTCAGTTCCACAGCCTCTTTTTCAGCGTTCCTGTACAGGTCATTCTTGATTTTTTCGAGTTTTACAATAACATCACGAAAACTGTTTATTATGGGCTCAAGTTTTTTGGCTCCCGACTCTATCCCTGCCTTTTCCCCTTTCATGAACCCCTGGACATATGCCTTTTCTTCTACCTCCCTTACCTCTTCCATGATGCCTTCGCCGTTTCCCTCATTACCACAATTCTTTCCGCCGGAATCACCCGAAGAATCATCACACTGCCTGAAATAAATCCTTTGAAACCCCGAGTCCTTGGAGTTTTTGCCGCCGTTATCCGGCCCATACCCATCCGGGAATTCAGGAAAACAGTGTATCTTGAATCCTTTTGCTTCGTCTGACTGAGCTGTCTTGATTATCTTATCCAACGTATTCCTCCCCCCTGCGGCCGCGGATTACTATTTCGCCCTTCTGTTCCATCTCCTGTATTATCCTTGTAATGCTGCTCTGGGCATCCTCAACTTCCTTCATCCTTATTGCTCCTGTAGCTTCAATTTCTTCTCTCAACATCTCACTCGCACGCTCAGACATATTTCTGAATATTTTTTCCTTCACCTCTTCTGAAGCAGCCTTTAAGGCCACAGCCAGTTCCTTGGTTTCAACCCTCCTGAGGACCTTTTGAATACCCTTGTCATCCACCAGCGTCAGGTCATCAAATACAAACATCAGCTGTTTTATTTCTCCGGCGAGTTCAGGATTTGATTCTTCAATCTCACTCAAAATCATGTCCCCTGATTCCATGTCTATCTGATTCAGTATCTCAGCAAGACGCCCTACCCCTCCTGTCTTATGAATAACCGGTGCTTCCTTGCCTTTGAGCACATCCTCAAAGGCCTTGTCTATCTCCTCAACCATACCGGAAACCACCCTGTTCAGATTAGCAATCCTGAGGGCAACATCGGTCTTTTTTTCGTCGGGCAACCTGGACAGCAAATCGCTCGCAGCAGCTGACTCAAGGTGAACAAGTATTATGGCTATGGTCTGAGGATGTTCATCCTTTATTAGTTCAACCAGTTGCTCAGTATCCAGAGAACGAAGCGTATTCAAGCTTGCTGACCCTGTTGCGGATGACTCGGGCTCAGGCTCTCTTTTTCCGGGCCTTTGTTGTATTGCAGATGAACCTTCTGAAATCGAACGTCGCGCAGATGTCAATGATGCGAATTCCTCGGCCACCCTTTCAACCACCTCAGGCGAAATCGCTCCCATTTGAGACAAGTGACCCATTATCAATTCCCTTTCACTGTCGGTAAAACTGCTGAGAACCCTTTCCGCTTCATTTCTGCCCATAGACTGGATAAGGATTGCTACTTTTAAAGAGCCCGGCAACTTCTTTGGATCCATCTTTTCCTTCTCTGCGCACTGTTCGGGTAAGTTTTTTTATTAATGCAGTTAAACGCCGCCCAAATACCGACAGCCTGATAGGAGATCAAACCCTATGCATTATTCTGCTTTAACCAATCCTTCATAACATTAATTGAGCCTTCCTTGTCCCGTGAAAGCATCTCCAGTGCCTTTTCCCTGTAAGGCAGACTCTTGATTCCGTGTCCGTTATATTTTCTCTCGATTTCCTCAACAGTCATGGGAAGCTGTTTCAACATGTCAATGTCGGAGAAGGAACTCGAGGTCAGCCATCGTACCAGCGGCCGCGCAACAAACATGAAGGAAAAAAGGACAAAACCGGCCAGCAATACATATTTCAATACAGGCTGAAACGGCTGCAGCTTTGTCATCCAGCTCTCTTCAATCATGCCCGCATCTCCTTCCCCTGCAAGAGGTCTTTCAAAAGGGATATTTGTAACGACCACTTCGTCTCCCCTTTCAGTGTCAAAATTAACTGCCCTCTTGACCAGATTTTCAAGTTTTACCATCTCTTCCTGTGTTCTTGGAAAATACTCGGTTTTCTCCCTTCCCCTTTCGCCTTTAACAGACTTGTGAGTCCCATCCACGATAACGGCAACAGATATCCTCTTTATCTTTCCAACCGGCTCAACCGTGTGGCTGACAACCTTTCCTATTTCATAGTTTATGGTCCGGTCCTCTTTCTGGTACAGTGGTTTATTTCCCTCGACTGCTGCGTCGGCAACACCTTCCGTCCTTACAGCGGCTCCGGCAATTCCTGCGGCAGGAATAACTTCAGCTAAATTACTCCTTTCACCGGAAGTAGTGGTAAAGACCTGTTCGCTCCTGATCACCCTTCCCTCAGGGTCATAGATCTCTTCCGTCTTTTCATATTTTGTGAAATCAAGGGAGCATGAAAGTTTAACGATGGCCTTTCCCTGGCCCAATACCTTCTCAAGCATTGTCTTGACACTCTGCTCAAGGCCCAATTCCAACTTTTCCTGGTACTCCAGCTGATCAGAAGTTGCCCTTCCTCCTGCAGATGTTTCTTTAAAACCTGCAAGCATTTTCCCGAAATTATCAACTACCGTTACATTTTCAGGCTTTAACTGTGAGACACTTGAAGAAACAAGGTGGACAATGCCCTGTACCTGATCCCTGCCTAAACGCCTCCCTGAACGGAGTTTTATTACTACAGATGCTGTTGGAGGCTCTTCTTCTTCAATAAATAATGATTTTTCAGGCATTACGATGTGAACTCTTGAACTCTCTATCTCAGCGAAACCGTTTATCGTTCGGGCCAATTCTCCCTGTAATGCCCTCTGATAATTCACGTTCTGGACAAATTCAGTCATCCCAAGCTTTGCATTGTCAAACACCTCAAAGCCCACCCCGCTTCCCTGCGGCAAGCCATCGGAAGCAAGTTCCAGCCTCATGTCGTATATTCTGTCTCTTGGAACCAGAATGGAGGTGCCGTTGCCTGAGATTTCATAGGGGATTTTCTGATCTCTTAATCTGCCGACTATGGCACCGGCATCCTTTTCAGAAAGATTAGAATAAAGAAGATCAAGATTAGGTTTTGCAGCCCAGTTCATCATCAGCACAAATCCTGTTACGACCCCGCTCATGACCAATACAAGGGAGACTATCTTCCCGGTACTCAGATTCTTCAATAATGCTGAAAACTGTGGAAAACCTGTTGAAGCTGCTGTTGCCATTTTTTATTCCCTCTGACTTTAGGATTATTCCATGTTTTATTTATGAATCACTCAGCGGACAGCATAAAAACAGCCTGCCGTTGATTTTAATCAAACCTGCATGCGCATGATTTCTTCATATGCGCCTATTATCTTGTTCCTGACCTGCATCATCATCTGGAAGGAGACCGAAGCCTTTTCAAGGGCAATCATTGTTTCATGGATGTCCTTCCCCTTGCCTGCAGCCAGATCCTTTACCGCCACATCAGCCTCTTCCTGAAGCCTGTTAACCTCTCCTATCGAATTCTTAAGCATTTCACTAAAGGATTTTCCCCCTTCCAGCTGAACTGGTTTCTCTTTTATCTGAGAATCGAACAGCGCCTTCAGATCAGTTTGAAGCGTAATCTCTTTCATAGCTAACGTCCTATCTCCAGGGCCTTCAAGGCCATGCTTTTAGTTGCATTAATTGCGGTTACATTTGCCTCGTAATTACGTGTCGCCGACATCATATTCACCATTTCTCTCACTATATTGACATTCGGCATAAGGACATATCCTTCCTCATTTGCATCTGGATGCTGAGGATCATATTTTGACACAAAGGGCCTTGTGTCATTTACTATTCCGACCACCTTAACTTCTGATACGCGGTCTGTTAACCTGGCCTTTAGAATATCCTCAAAACTCTGCTGAGCCGGATAGGCCGCCATTACAACCTCTTTTCTCCTGTATGGGCCGCCCTCAGGTGTCCTGGTCGTATTGGCATTTGCAAGGTTGCTTGAAATTACATTCATTCGTACCCTTTGTGCGCTAAGGGCGGAAGAGCTCGTATGAAGGGCATCTAAAAGATTCATCTCTACCTGCCTCCCTTTATTACATCATCCAATCCTCTGAATTTTTTCGAAATAATCTGGGCAAGGGCATTATACATCAGACTGTTTTCAGCCAGATTCGCCATTTCCCTTTCTATTCTAACTGAGTTGCCGTTTTCGTCCTTATCCCATTTTGAATCAACTACAGGTTTTGGCTTCAGACCTTCGCTCCCCGCGACGTTGTTTGCAGGAAAATGCTTCTTCTGAGTCATTGCAAGCCCTATCTGACCTTCTTTCCCAAGCACCTTTTCCATCTCTTCCTCAACTATCAGGTCGAATGCCTGGTAATCAGGGGTTTCCGAGTTGGCCACATTTGCGCTTATCAGGTCGTGCCTGGCAGCTCTGATGTTCAGTGCCCTTTCCAGTATATTTACTGTTCCGCTGAATATTCCGTGTGGTTCCATTTTTTTGTGCACCTATGCAGAAATTATGGTTGTCTGTGATTACATAAAGCAAATACCATACCAACAGCCTTCTTAAGGGTTAAACCAATCTTATCTAATTGAATTGACATGGTTTTCATGGCTGTTTTCAGTTAATGATCTCATTATTGCAGTCATCCGATCAATTAAAAGAGGCAATAATTTCCTACCTGCCGGGTTTCAGTTGTGAGTTATCAATTATCGATACAGCGCCTCCAATACCGGTATGTTTGTACCCTTAACTTCTGATTTCAAGCCTGGCAGATGTTTTCATCATTATATTCTTTCAGCTTGTTTCTTAATGTTCTAATGCTTATCCCGAGAAGTTCAGCTGCCTGAGTCCTATTGTCACCCACCTCCCTCAGTGTCTGAAAGATCAGCTCTTTCTCCATCTCCCTTACCGATGTACCTACCCTTACTTTCAAAGCTTCTTTTCTACTATCCTCTCTATCTTCCAGGAACAGGTGCTTCGGCAGAAGGACATCCCCCTTCCCAAGAAGCACAGCCCTTTCAATTGTATTTTCCAGTTCTCTTACATTTCCTTTCCAGCCATATTTCAACAGGAGTGAAATCGTTTCATCCGCTATTCCCGTCATTTTTCTGGCGTTGCGTGAATTGTATTTCTCCAGAAAAAATTCAGCCAGCAGGGGTATATCATGCTTCCTCTCACGAAGAGGTGGAATATAAAGCGGAATGACATTAATCCTGTAATAAAGATCCTCTCTGAACCTTCCTTCCCTGACAGCCTTCTTGAGATCAATATTGCTGACAGCGATAACTCTGATATCTATCGGAACAGGCCTGCTGCCTCCCACTCGATCTATCTCTCTTTCCTGAAGGACTCTAAGGAGTTTTGCCTGAAGCTGCAGAGGCATCTCTGTTATCTCATCCAGAAGAATTGTTCCATCGTTTGCCAGCTCAAACTTGCCGATCTTTCTCCCCACTGCGCCGGTAAAAGAACCTCTTTCATGTCCAAAAAGTTCACTTTCGGCCAGGTTTTCGGGCAATGCCGCGCAGTTGACTGCAACGTAAGGGCTGTCCTTTCTGCCGCTGTAATGATGGATATAGGAAGCAAGCAGTTCCTTTCCGGTTCCGCTTTCTCCCTGGATAAGAACAGTCGCATTGCTTGGAGCTACATCTCTTGCCAGGCTCAGAACATTATTCAACTCCTTATCCCGGGTTATAATTCGTTTCGGTTCAGGGCTTCCTTCGTCATCGATAATATTCACATTAACCCTTTTTTGATCATGCAGACTCATACCTGCCTTCTTAACTGTGGCTTCAAGGGTTTCCGCTGAAAAAGGTTTCAGGATATAGTCCGATGCCCCCTCCTGCATTGCCTCAACCGCATTATTAATCGTGCCGTATGCCGTAATCATTATAACCGGGACCTGAGGAGACATGCCCTTAACCTTTCCCAACAGCTCCATTCCGGTCATCTCAGGCATTTTCATATCAGTTATGACCATGCTGTAATTATCTTTCCTGAACTTCTCCAGTGCCTCAAAACCGCTTGAAGCGCATTCAACGGAATGCCCGCTTCTGCTCAGTGCATGTGAAAGAGCCAGCCTCATGTCCGGTTCATCATCAACTACCAGTATCGATTGAGCCTCCATTTCATTGGACCTCATAAGTCACCCATACTTAATTATTTGATATTTATAACCCTGGGATAGTGAGCTGAAACATGAAACTCCATTATCCCGTCAGCAGATATTTTTTCAGTTATTTTCACCATCTTCCCATAAAGGAAATGTTAGGATGCACTCAGTGCCCTTTCCTTCGGAACTTATAATGTCAACCGTTCCGCCGTGTATTTTTGTAAGGTTGTGAACAATGGCCAGTCCCAGGCCTGTACCGGTATTCTTTGTCGTAAAAAAGGGATCAAAGACCCTTAATAAATCCCCCCTGGATATACCTGCTCCCGTATCCGCAAATCTCAATTCAGCAAAATTATGACCCCGCGGTCTTCCATTCATCTTTGTGGTTGAAATAGTTAGAGTCCCTCCATCAGTCATGGCCTGAAAAGCATTCAGGATAAGATTCAGCAATACCTGTTTCAGCAATTCGGAATCACCACGCACCATTAAAGGATCGGGATAAAAATTCCTTACGACCTCAATGCCGTTCACGGATTTTGTCAAATGGCTTGAAAAGAATAATGAGTCGTCAATAATTTCCCTTATATCAATGACCCTGAAACTTGCCTGCTGCTGGGGCCTGATAAACAGCAGAAGATTTGAGATGATATTATTAATACTCTTCACACCGGACGATATATAGCCTGCCAGTGCGTTTAAATCCCCGAATTCTTCCAGATCCTTTTTAAGCATCGAAGCGAAAAGTTCGATGCTCCCCAGGGGGTTTCTTATCTCATGTGCTATCTTCACCGCCATCTCTCCCATGGCTGCAAGTCTATCATTCCGGCTTGCCTGTTCTTCCAGTCGCTTTATTTTGGTTATGTCCTGAAGCATAAGGACAATACCTATCTTGCCGCCTCTTGCGTTTTTCACCGGAGATATGGACAGCCTTATGTGAATGAGCTTATTGCCTTTCCCATAAATCTCAGTTTCCATATCTGCGTTTTCATCAAAACCCTTCAGGCCTGCAAAATTAAGTCTCGAATTAAGAAAATAATTCATGCTGAAGATATCGTCATAACCCCTGCCGACAATTTTTTTTGATATAAAGCCGGTTATTTCTTCAGCAGTCCGGTTAAAAATGTTTATCCTCCCCTGAAGATCAAGAACAATTACACCGGTTGAAAGACTTTCCAGGATGTTGTGGAGATGGTTCTTTACATCTTCCTTTTCCTTGAGGTTTCTCTGGAGTGCCTTGTTCTTTTCTTTCAACTCAATATCAAGTTCCCTGACCCTTTTCTCGAGATCCTGATAATACTTTTCAAACCTGAAGGCTGCGCCGTTAAAGCAATCTATGGCCTCAGTCAGCAGTTTGACTTCATCACTGTTGCATCTTGAAAAAGAATTGATATCGGGCATTTTTCACCGCTTCTTATATTCTGGAGACAGAATTATACTGATCTCGTTTTTATAAAGGGCAAGAACCATGCCATTATGCCCGAAAACGTTTAACGCCTTGTATCTTGCCAGGTTCGGAGACCCTGCATAACGGAATGACTGTTCTGATTATTCATATATGAATTTAATGCTGCATTCATGAAGTGTTAGACTGGAGCCGTGGTTTTTCTAATTTTTAACCCCCTTTATTAATCCAGTTAATTCAAAAGGATAACCACTGGGACCCATTCCTTTGACGCACTGTTGGGGGTTGAATTGAAGGCCTTCCGGAGGGCATTAATTCTGATTAAAAAGCTTTTCCGCCTCTGTCAAAAATTAATTCCAGGTGTCACTTCATTGACGGTAATAAAGGCATGGATTTGAGCAGTTTTATCGGGGAAGTTTTCCGGTAAGAGATAGACCCGTGCACGGGACCATGCAAACACTCATTACTACGGCAATAATATTTGTTAATGCTGTCATTCCGGCGAAGAGAATGGGTCGCAACAGGGTGAAACGTCATTCCGAATCACGCTGTGGCGTGATGAGGAATCTTGCCATGTTAAATTTATTAAGAAATATTATTTCTCGCTTTGCTTCGAAATATTACCAGCCTCTGGCTGGAACAAAAAAGGAATTGCAGCATAGTCTCAGGGTCCGGCATGAAGATTGATGTTTTTAATCACCGGAGTAATAAGTTGGTTATCTCATGTTATACGGGATTAAAAAAGCTCAAGCCCAGCTGAAAGCTGGGCTTGAAATGGAAAATAAGGATGGGCAATGTAACGGGATGCTGATTTGTGAGCGGGGGTTTCATATTTTGGGTATAATTAACTTAACGATACAGGAAATTATGCTCCAGCGGTTGAATATTCTTCCTCCAGGTGATGCCTCTTTATTTTTTCCACGAGTGTGGTCCGATTCAGCTGGAGCAATTTCGCAGCCTTATTCTTTACCCAGTTCGTCTTCTCAAGAGACTGAACAATAAGGGCCTTTTCAAATTCAGTCACAGCCGTATTCAGGCATATTCCTTCATCGCTTATTTCAATCCTGGCATTTGTTATACAACCATGCTCTTTCATAATCCTCTCAGGCAAATCGCCTGAATTTATCTCTCCCTCTCCGTGAATGACAACAAGTCTCTCCACGAGATTTCTGAGTTCCCTCACATTGCCGGGCCAGGAATAATGAGTCATAATATCCATGGCGTCCGGGGATATCCCCAGCAGTTCTCTATCATTTTTAAGATTGAATATCTCCAGAAAATGAGAAGTAAGATAAGGGATATCGGCTTTGCGTTCTCTTAACGGAGGAAGTGTCAATGGAACGACATACAGTCTATAAAACAGGTCCTCCCTGAAATTTCCCCTCTGAACCTCTTCTTCAAGGTCGCGATGAGTGGCGGCAATTATTCTGACATCAGTCTTGACCGTCCTGTTTCCGCCGACAGGTTCAAATTCTCTCTCTTCAAGAACCCTTAATACCTTAACCTGAAGGTCAGGGCTCATATCTCCTATTTCATCCAGAAAAATCGTGCCGCCGTTAGCCCTCTCAAACTTTCCCGCCTTGGATGAAGTTGCCCCTGTAAATGCTCCCTTGACGTGTCCGAACAGTTCGCTTTCCAGTAGATTTTCAGGAATAGCCCCGCAGTTAATCTGGATGAAGGGATTGTTCTTTCTTTTTGAATTTTCATGAATGGCTCTTGCCAGAAGGCCCTTGCCAGTACCTGTTTCTCCATAAATAAGTATGGTGCTGTCCGTGCTGCCTACCTTTTCAACCAGCTGAAAGACTTCCAGCATTCTCTCGCTGCGGCCTATTATATCCCCAAATACTTTTACTCCGGTCGATTTCACGGACTCAGAGGCATCGGTAAGACCTGTACTGGTGTCCTTAAAAATACTGTTGTCAAAAGCTGCGTTAAGCAACATTGAACCTCCCTCAATAAGACAAACTGCTGTCGAACCCACTGATAAACAAGGGCATTACTGATGATACAACCACTGCTTTAAGTTTTGCTTCCTCGTTTAGATACTCCGACATGACAGTGACCAGATTACAAATGAGGCTCCGGAATTTGGGTTAAAAAATAGCCGGATTACCTTTAATGGCAACCCGGCTATCTTAAGGCTAAGACCCGTGGCTTTCCGTCCCCACCTTTCGGTGAGTTTGGCTTTTTCAGGTTTAGTTTAATTAAAAAACTTTCCCCCAGTTAATATTTGAAGGATAAGCTATGAAGAACTGAGCAAATATTTGGTTAGAAATAAATGCAAGGCATGTGCCATTTAAGGCCGATTATGTTTGCAAAGTTAAATACCTTTTAATTCCAAAAGTTTAACTCCCGTTAAAAATCGCAGACGTGCAACCTCAGAAATTGCATGCATTAAATAATTTGCATATTGCAAATAGGGCTGATCGATTTTCAAGGGTTATAATTTTAATATCAACAGATAATTAAGGCTCTAACTTAACGATTTTGTGTCCTTTTCTTAGCTCAATAAACAAAAAAAGCCCGCCTGCGTCAAGGCTGCACCTGTGACAATGAAAGTGGAGTTAAATTTGGCAATTTGCAAACGGGCTGCCCGCATTGCTTGACAACCGGCAGGAGTGATGAAAATAAATGACTTATTAATTGAGGATGAGCAATATTCTATTGTAAAGGAGTCTTCAGCAACATATCCGGTATGCGGTATTTTTTTATCTTCCTGTAAAGGGTGCTTACATCTATTTCAAGGAGCCTGGCTGCCTGTGCTTTATCCCCCCCCGCTTTATTCAATGCATTTTTTATTAAAATAACCTCATTTTCTCTAAGGCTGTATGAGATACCTTCTGACTGTGAGATCCCCGCTGACTTCTGTATTTCCAAAGGAAGGTCGGAGAGCTTTATAATTTCATCAGCACCAAGAGCAAAGGCCCTTTCTACGACATTCTCCAATTCTCTGACGTTTCCGGGCCAATTGTAATTTAACAAAGCCCCCATTGCCTCTGAGGAAACACTTTTAACAGGTCTTTGCCCCTTTTTGTTGAATTTGTCCAGAAAATATTTGACAAGAAGCGGTATATCCCCCTGTCGACCGTTCAATACCGGCATCTTTATTGACACTACGTTAAGACGGTAAAAAAGGTCTTTCCTCAGTTCGCCGGATTCGACCGCATTCTTGACATCCCTGTTTGTTGCGGCGATTACTCTGACATCGACATCCATCTCCTTTACATCCCCAACCGGCCTGATCTTTCTTTCCTGAAGGGACCTGAGCAGTTTCACCTGCAAAAAAGGATTGATCTCGGCAATTTCATCAAGAAACAGAGTACCACCTTCTGCCGCCTTAAAGAGACCAACCTTGTCCCTGTAGGCCCCTGTGAATGCACCCTTGACGTGGCCAAAAAGTTCGCTCTCGAGAAGGCCGTCCACGATAGCCCCGCAATTTATTGAGATAAAAGCTTTATTGCTGCGGTCACTATTCCTGTGGATAACCTTGGCCAGGATCTCTTTTCCTGTTCCGCTTTCTCCCTGGATCAGGACCGTAGGGCTGTTTCCGCTGATTCTGTCAATGATCTCATATATTTCCTGCATTTCAGGGCTTACGCCGATAAGCTCGTCATACCTGTATCTCTCTTTCAGCCTGCTCTTGAGTAATATGTTTTCATTTTGAAGATTCCTTTTTTCAATAATTCTGTCAATCAGGATCTTCAGGCGGTCAAGCTTAAAAGGCTTCTGAAGGTAATCATAGCTGCCGAGCCTCATGGCCTCAATGGCGGATTCCACGGTCGCATGACCGGTTACCACAATAACCTCTGTGTTGGGGCTTTTTTCTCTTATGGCAGAAAGAAGTTCCATTCCGCCGATTTTGGGCATTCTAAGATCAGTAAATACTATATCAAATGTTTTTTCCTTAATTTTTTCAAGGGCGTTCAGCCCATTGTCAAAAACACTCACACAATAGCCCTGTTGAGACAGATATTCCTCCACTACAGAGAGGATCCTTCTGTCATCATCTACAAACATAACCTCAAACTGCTGAGGATATAAGTTGTTAACCCTGTTCATTATGTCCGCCATATACTATTGAAAATACCTGTTGCCAGGTTACAGTAAAATATTATATGAATATACAGCATTACATCAATATATCAGTCCCTGACTTTATTATTATCAAATCAGACTATAGAGAAAAAATTTAATTTCATCAAGAAGAGATTTTCTTCTAAAAATTCATGCTTAGGGTTTCACCTTGAAATCATTTAACAAAATCAGGCTCTTTTAAACAAGTCTAAAGATTTTATGCGATTCTGGATTTCAAACCATGTCATGGATATTTAAGGGCCCGGAAGGCCCGAGTTGATCATAATTGAAGATAGACTGAAAAACCTTATTGCAACCCGGCCTCATTTACTGGTATTAATGAGACTGAGACACCCTGTTTACTGTCAATCACATGAACCTGCTAATAAACAAGGTATTACTGATCAAAATGCACGATACCATGGTCCGCTAAAATCAGAAAAAAAGAGTATTCCCGTGAATAAGGCAAAAGATATAGAGAAAAGGCTCATAGAAGAGAAACACAAGCTGGTGGGTACTATTGCCGGCGGCATGGCACATGATTTCAATAATATCCTTACTGCTATTTCAGGTAATGTAAGCCTTGCAAAGATGTATATGATGAAGGATACGGAAAAAGCCCTTGAAAAACTGAATCAGGCTGAAGATGCATCCCGCCGCGCGAAAGACCTGACCCGCCAGCTTTTAATCTTTTCAAAAAAAGGTGGAACACCTTTAAAGAGGCCGATTGCGGTATCTGAAATCATAAATTATTCAATCGGTATTTCTCTCAGGGACTCTGCTGTCAGATGTGACGTATCCGTGCCTGATGATATTTTCATGATTGATGCGGATAAGGAACAGATAACTCAGGTTATTAATCAATTGATAAAAAATGCGGAAGAGGCAATGGAACAGGGTGGCATAATAACCCTGAAAGCAGAAAACATCACGAGGGAATCTGCAGACAAACTCCATTTAGGGAATACGGAATATGTTAAGATAACGGTAGAAGATCACGGAACCGGCATTGCAGACGAAGATCTTCCACGGATATTTGATCCGTATTTCACGACAAAAACCAAGGCAAAAGGCCTTGGACTGGCTATTGCCTATTCAATTGTAAGCAATCATGACGGCTGCATTGACCTTGAATCTGAATTGAATGCAGGGACAGCATTTCATTTATATCTTCCCGCCTGCAGAGAAGTTAAACAGTCAACACAGCCTGTCAGGGAATGATATCTTTTAAATGACCGCTGGAATTCAGAATGCCACCTTTGCCTCCTGGGTACTGTTGTAAAATGGTATATCAACTGTCTCTGCAAAACCCTTCAAAGATTCTTTCGCACCCGGCGACCCTGCAATATGAACTCTTATACCTGCTTTCTCACAGCTTTTAACTATAAGGATTATCAGTTTTACCAGGGACACATTTATAGCGGGTACTTTGCTTATATCCAGGATGGTCTTGTTTATCCCTGATCCCTTCATATCTTTTATTTTTGGCTGAAGGACTCCCTCCAGTTCAACGTTGACAGCCCTGCTGATATTGTCAGGAAGCGCAAGGATCTGGACATCTCCGTCAAGTGAAAAGTACTTTCCAGAGGAATCCTCCTTTGCCTCCGCCTGTGTCTTTTGAACCAGATTTACAACGCTTTGGGCCCTCTCAATCAACTGTTCACCCTTGAAAGGCTTGACTATATAATCCTTGACGCCCATCTTGACTATGCGCATAACGTTATCCTTGCCTGATTCAGCCGTCAGCATTATTACCGGAATGTTTTTTAAATCAGGCTGTTCTCTTAATTTGCCGAGCATCTCAATGCCGTTCATAACAGGCATGGTTATATCGAGAACAATCAGATCCGGCTTTATTTTGGCTGCAACGGCCAATCCTTCCACTCCATTTTCCGCCTCGATAACCTCACAGTCATAAGGGCTAAAGGCCTTCTTCACAATCATTCGAATTGTTTTGCTGTCATCGACTGCAAGAACATTTAAAGACATGGCTATCCTCCACACTCAAATTATGTTTTAACCGCCTTTTTAATGAATACCTCCACAATACCGGCATGGTCCTTATTCCCGAATATATAACGTTCACACCTTGCCCAGTTCATGGATTCAATATGAAAATCGCTTCCGCTCGTTATTGAAGGAATGGAAAGCTCACATGGCAAACCAGAGTCACAGAATCTTGACTTAAGGCTTCCGCCGACGATGTTGCTCACTTCGCCGATAACGTCATATATCTCTTCATCGCCCTGGGCTGTCCCGGGTTCCATACCAAGTATGGCTGCAGTAATAAAATTTGCAAATTCACGAGACACGTAAATACATATGCTCCCGAGCAATTCTCCGGCAAAGCTTACCGAACCGACGATCCTGTTCCCTTTAACGGTCGTCTGCGGCTTTGCGTCAGCTACCATAACCTTCATGGAAAGCATTTTCTCAAACATCTCGCTTAACGCAGTAGATATAAAACTCTTTAGATCAAGAGAGCTGATTTCGGTCATAATTCCTTCCCTGACTTTTTCAATTAATAATTTATCGCTGGGCTTCATGTAAACATCCAAGATCAAGGCATGCTCATTATGCAAAAAAGCAAACATCTCAGACCTTGCCCAGTTCATTGATTCAATCCTGAATTCTCTTCCTTCAGTGACCGAAGGGATGGAGAGTTCACAGGCAAACCCTGAATCACAAAGCCGTGACTTCAGGCCTCCGCCGATCATATTGCTCATTTCTGCAATAACATCTTTAACCTGCTCTTCGCCATCGATTTCTTCTGATTCCATGCCAAGCATGGCTGCCGTCAATATGCGGGCAAAATCATTTCTGAGCCGCAGGCTTACATTCCCCATTACTACGCCGGCAAAGCTTACAGAACCGACAATAGCCCCGCCGGTGAAATCAACAGCAGGGACTGCCTCGGAGGGCTGCACCTTCATGGAAAGCATGGTGTCAAAAACCTCACTTACAGAGCTGGAAATAAAGCTTCTTATATCCAGAGACTTGATTGCATCCACTTAAAGGCACCTCTCTAAAAAAAAATCAGCCTTAACCGGTATAATGACTATGGCCTTATACTTTGAACTGAAAGTAATTATTTTGGCATAATAGCAATTGGCACTTATAAAATCAAATGTAAAAAGGGAATTCAGTAACGTTGATCAAGGTCACTCCTTTTTTGCAGGCAGACTGACTGTGAAAATGCTTCCTTTATTTAATAAGCTTTTCACATCAATAGTGCCGCCATGATCCTTTACGATTCCGTAACTGATGGACAGGCCCAGACCTGTCCCGTTTCCTGTTTCTTTTGTTGTAAAAAAAGGTTCGAATATCTTTTCAAGATTATCTTCTGAAATCCCGCAACCATTATCCTCAATACTAATCTCCACATAATTATCACTTCCCGGGCCACGATGGCTGTGAGGTTTGGTACGGGTTGAAACCCTTATTTCTCCGCCTCTGCTGCGCAGGCTGTCCCTTGCATTGGACAAAAGATTGAAGAATACCTGGATAAGGTTCTCGGCATTTCCCATCACAACAGGAATATCAGGATTAAGATCCCTGATAATTTCTATCCCTTCAGCCCTTGTTTCATGTTCAATCAATGAAAGGGCATTGACAATTATATCATTTATCCTGACATCAAATGCAACTTCATTGGGATATTGTGAAAACTTCAGGAGGCCTTTTACTATCCTTGATATCCTGTCTGACTGCCCCCGCATTATATTCAGGTATTTCATGATCTCAGGGCCGGCCTTTTTATCCATGAGCATGAATTGAATATAGCTGGATATGATATTCAGAGGATTCAAGATCTCATGAGATGCGCCCGCAGTCAAACGGCCTATGGAAGCCAGTTTTTCTGCCTGCAGTATCTGTGTCTGGGCCTTCTGGAGCGATTCATGCTCTTTTCTCAGGTTTTCATAAAGGAGTGTATTCTCCATAACAAGAGAGCACTGCTTTGCAAGCAATGTCAGAAGCTTGAGGTTTTCCCTTGTTATGGAATCCTCTTCAATTGAAGTCAGTATCAGGACAGCGCCCAGCGTTCTTTTTACTGTTGAAAGAGGGAGCATGATAATGGTTTTTTCATTTCTGAATACCAGGGAGGGCAGGATTGAAGGCTGCCTCCTGTTTATTACCCAGGAAAACATGTCGCACTCTATCTGCAGCCTTATCTCTTCCTGGCAGACTGATCTTTTTTCCTGCGGTGATACACTTTCAAGCAGAAATTCGTGGGAAGCCTCATCAACCAGAAATAGTGCGCACGCCTCAATACTTATGAGGCCCCTTATGTCTTCAAGGATTACAGCCCATATCTGCTCCACGCTTGAAGGTATATCTATTCTGTCCTGGAATTGTATCAACTGCTCCATCTTGTCGATAAATTCCAGTATGGCCTGATAGCCGCTCTGTAAAACGGCAATTCGTTCGTCTATGGCTTTATCTTTTCTTCTCTCAGGCATATTCAAAAAATATCACAACAAAAATTTAAGGCAATAAACCCGGTCACCTGTTTATAATCCCGACCGGGATACAAACTGCCTCACATCATCAAATTCCCCTTCTATTTCATTGACTACAGGCTCAATATCTTCGGTTTTAAGATCAAGGATATCCCAGGCATTCATATCAAGAGGGGGAACCCTGTTGTCTCCTCCGGACCCGATATCAAGGGACCGGCATAATATGTCGGCCAGGTGTACTATGGAAGCCTCCTGCGAATACCTTTCCGATGCCAGGGGATTATGGTGACAGGCAATGGCGTTAACGAGCTTTAATGGCAGATTCCACCTTTCCGCAAGCAATTCCCCAAGAAGTGTATGATTATATCCAAGTATTTCCTCTTCAGCGGTAATCATCAAATACTTTTCCTTTTCAACCAGCGCATCAATCCTCGCAAAATCTTCAGGCAGAAACAGCATTTCAACAATCTTTCCGATGTCATGCAGCAGGCCTGCAACAAAAAGTTCTTCAAGCTGCTCATATCTCAGGCGCCTCCCGATAATCTTTGCCCCAACCGCGCACCCGAGGGAATGATCCCAGAATTTTTCCAGCCTGAATTTGTACTTCCTTGTCCTGTCCGAGAAAAGGTCAAATATGGAAGTAGTCAGCAGAAGGCTTCTTATTGCATCAAAGCCCAGCAGTACCACGGCTCCGCCCACTGTGGATATCTTCTGGGGAAAACCGTAAAAGGATGAATTGACGAGCTTTAAAAGCCTTGCAGTTAATACCTGATCTTCGGATATAATGCTTGAAAGGTCCTTTGCGGAAGACCGCGGATTGTTTACCAGTTCGGTTATCCTCAGAACAGTCCTGGGCAGAGTAGGCAGGTCATCGACCCTCCTTATTATCCTTGCCAGATCAGGCAGGGGCTTTTCTTCTTGCATCAGAAATCAGTCTCTTTTCCAAATGTTTGCGTGACAGCCTCATGATTTCCATCATAACCTGGTTGTCAGGAACTCCCGCAAACTTTTCTTTAATTTTATTGTCAACCAAATCCGTCAATTGATTTTCAGGATCCTTCTCCTTCTTTTCTTCCTCCTCTTTTCCGCCCTCAATCCAGACTTCATTCACTCCCCACGACCGCAATATCCAGATGTTTTTCTCGGAAAGTTCAACCCCTCTGTTAAGCAGGAGTATGCCCTGGAGATTGTAAACGGGCCTGGCAGTAATCATTCCCGGAGTTAATTCTCTTGACTTAAGTACTTTCATCAATGCCTCTCAGTTTATGGGATTCCTGCCATTTATCCAGCTCCTGGAGGAGAATATCAATCTCTATGGGCTTTTCCATAAAAAAATCGGCCCCTGACTGAAATGCCTTCTGCTTTGTGTACGGGTCGCCGAATGCGGAAAGGATAAAAACGCCGGTATTGCTCTCAATATCCTTAATCATCCTCAGAGCGTCAATCCCGCTTATTCCGGGCATCTTTATGTCCATCAGGACTACATGCGCCCTGTTTTTTCTGAATGATGAAACCGCCTCCTCTCCGCTCATGGCTGTAGAGACCTCATGGCCGTGAAGAGACAGGAACTCCTCCAGGAAATCGCAGACAGGCAATTCGTCATCAACAACCAGTATTTTCATAGATGATCTCTCCTAAAATGCCAATTCCGTAACAGTTTAGCTTTTAAAATAAATTGACAGGATTTACAGGAAATTCAGGATTAAAACCATCTAAACCTATCCTGTTAATCGATACTGAAATC
>JAFGMQ010000165.1 GCA_016927455.1 Deltaproteobacteria bacterium | reverse complement strand
CTTAAACGAAGCAAGGCTCTTTTCTTTAAAGACTTTTTTGTTAAATGAAGAAGGATCAACATGAGGATTATCAAAAAACAGATAAGGTTTGAGAAAAGAGGAGGCAATCGCAGCGCCCCTCATAAGGTCTATTGGGAGAAAACAGGTAATCATGCTGCTGAGGCACTGTCCTGCCGCCCTCAGGCATAATCCGACAGGCGCGAAATTGAACAGATCAGTATTTCCGGTATAAACCTGAACCAGGCCGTTTTTTAGCATTACTGTGTCCTTTATTCATATTTCTTTTGCACTGAGACTATATTATCTGGTAAACCATTGCAATTATAAAGGTCAATGCAAAGACCCTTAAAATGAAAACTGAATTCGGAGGATAGTTTATGACGCAGCATAAGAGGATGGACCCGGGAGTTCTATCCATGGTTCTTGATACAATCGCCAAGCTTGAAAGGGAGAGGCTTTCCCTCAATACAAAACTTGAAATGGACAGGTCGGGTGAATTTCCAATGGAGCTTATTCGTTTCATGTTAGGTCCTGAGATAGCCCTGCACCTTATATTTATTCCGGAAGAGTATGGAGGGCTTGGAGCCGGAGCAACCGAAATAGCACTTGTATCCGAGAGAATGGCAAAAATGGATCTGGGTGTTGCCACATCCTTTCTTGCAATCTGTCTTGGCATGGATCCTATCAGGGTGGGTGCCACCCCGCGTCAGAAAGAAAAATACCTGCGGAAGATTGCGGAAGAAGGTCTTATTGTGGCCTATGCGGTTACAGAACCTGAAGCCGGGTCAAATGTTCAGTCTATCAAGACCAGGGCTGAGCGTGTCCTTGGCGATGAAGGCAATATAAAGGGATATCTTTTAAACGGGCAGAAACAGTTTATTACCAATGCAGGTGTTGCAGACCTTTATACCATCCTTGCCGATACACCTGATGGGCCATCCTTTTTTATTGTGGAGGCCGGTGCGGAAGGGTTGTCTCCTGGAAAGCACGAGGATAAACATGGGATCAGGGCATCTGACACGTGTCCGCTTACACTGGAAGATCTTTATGTCCCTTCTGAGAATCTTGTTGGAGAAATAGAGGGCCTCGGGCTCAAGCAGGCCAATGAAGTCTTCGGTTATACAAGGCTTATGGTTGCAACATTTGGTCTGGGCGGCGGCATGGCTTCTCTGGAGAGGTCTGTCAAATATTCAAAGGAAAGGGTTCAGTTCGGAAAGACGCTTGCCGAAAAGCAGGGATATACTCACAAGCTTCTGGTTCCCCATGCTGTGCGCCTTGAGGCGGCTCGCGCATATATTGAGGAAGTGGCTCAGCGGCTGGATACAGTTGAAGAGGATCTGCAGGTTGAAGGTTCAATCATTAAATATTTTGCCACAGAGGCGGGTGATGCCATGGCAAACGACGGCATTCAGGCCTTTGGCGGATATGGTTATATGCGCGAATACGAAGTGGAAAAGATCAAAAGGGATGTCAAAATACTTCCGCTTTATGAGGGAACAAGTGAAATACAGCAGAATATCATCTCGGTATTTCGAATGAGGAGCGCAGTTCGCACAAAAGGAGGCTTTTACCAGGAAATGGCGGATGAGATGGAAAGGCTTCCGGGAGAATGCGGCGGGAGTCTTGTCTCTTGGGCACTTCGCGCAGTAAGTGATACAGTGATGAATTTGAGAAAGCATAAGCTTACAAGGCATCAGTTTATAATGTTTCTGCTTGCGGATATGATGACCTGGGCGGAAATAGGAGCCTCTTTCTGTCGAAAGGCGGCTTCATATGAAGGCGGCCAGAACAGGTCTCCTGAGTTTATGAAGGCGGCTTCGAGGATATTTGCAGGAGAGGTGATTGAAAAGGTATATATCAACGGCATCAAGATAGCATACGGATGTGATGAGGTAATCAAGGAAATGGCCGGCATAATGGAAGCGCTTGAAACAGGACATGCCATGAAAGGCATGCTGAAAGACATGGATATTGTATCCTCGGAACTGGTAAAATAAACGAGACTTTTGCAAAAATATCGTTATTTGTCCCAGCCAAAGGCTGGTAAAATTTCGGCCCCCGATTTTCATCGGGATAAACTCCAGCCTGTACCGGATTCCTGTTCGGGGCCGGAATCTATAAGTGTATAAAATTACTGGACCCCGGCTTTCACCGGGGTGACGAAAAAAGGCAATTTATGACTTTTTGCGAGTGCATCAAGTAATATTCAAACAGATTTTATGAGTTCATCAGCATTTGATTAGAGAAAGGAAATATCAGCGCAGGCCGACGGGTTCCGGGGCAGGAAAAAGATTTATCAGAAAGGGCAAGGCCGGACTGCGCAGGGCCCCTGTAAGGAAATCCCAGTACGGAAAACCAAAGGCTGATCCCTCACTCAAGCCCGTATTTAAAAAAATCGGTGTTCCGGAACCCGGTCCGTTTATTCCGGATCCTTTTCAACTGGAAGCACTTGATCTGATTGAAGAACATGATCTGCTTGTAAGTGCCCCGACAGGATCAGGCAAGACATGGATAGCTTCTCAGGCAATCCGGTCATATCTTGAAAGAGATCTCAGGGTCTGGTACGCATCTCCTCTAAAGGCCCTTTCAAACTCAATCTACCAGGAATTCTGTCATGATTTTGGAATTTCCCACTGCGGCATTCTTACCGGAGACCGCAAGGAGAATCCCGATGCGCCGATAATTGTCGGTACAACAGAGATACTCAGAAACCAGCTCTACGATGCAATGCACAGAGGTTCCAGTATAAATGCGGACCTGGTTATTCTGGATGAAGCGCATTATCTCAGCGACAGTGAGAGGGGGGTGGTATGGGAAGAAGTTCTTATATATCTCCCTCCAAGGGTAAGGCTCCTGATGCTGTCCGCTACAGTATCGAATGCGGATGAAGTATGTGACTGGCTGAGGGAGATCCGGGGCGTGCCAAACAGGGTGGTGCTTTCAAGGGAACGTCCGGTGCCCCTGGAAATGCTTTTTCTTTTTCCTGATGGTTTTATTGCACCCCTGAGCAGTAAAAGGGGCCTGAATCATCGTGTCAGGAAATTTATCGCATCAGCACATGCTGACGCACGAGGGCGGCTTTCAGGAAAGATTGATTTCGGCAGTCTTGTAGAATGCCTGAGACAATTTGATCTCCTGCCGGCAATATTTTTTCTTAAATCAAGGAAGGATTGTGACGGGGCAATTCTGACCTGCCCGGAGGTAATTTGCGGGCCTGAAGAAAAGGCGCATCTGGAAGAAGCAGTAAGGATGTTTTTGAAAGAATATCCCCATCTCAGGAAACACCGCCAGATGGCTTATCTGTTGAGATCAAGGGTCGCGTCACATCACGGAGGACAGCTGCCATACTGGAAGGTTCTTGTTGAAAAGATAATGAGCGGAGGGTATCTGGAGGCCATATTTTCTACGTCAACCGTCGCGGCAGGTGTCAATTTTCCGGCAAGGACGGTTGTGCTTGTGCAGAGTGACAGGTACAACGGTCAGGAGTTCACTGATTTGACGGCAACTGAACTTCACCAGATGGTGGGCAGGGCAGGAAGGCGGGGTAAGGACCATATTGGATTTGCGGTTATTATACCTGGTGTTCATCAGGATCCGAAACTTATCCATGAACTGACCGACTCGTCTCCTGAACCTTTAAAAAGCCAGATTCACATCAATTTTTCCATGACCTTAAACCTTCTTCTTTCTCATTCTCCAATAGAGGTAAAGGATCTTCTCGAACGCTCATTTGCCGCATTTCAGGAGAGGCTTGAAGGCTCATCAATAAGTGAGCTCTGGGATCGTACCGTATCTGATCTGGGAAGACTGATTCCTGATTCAAAGTGTGATATTAAAGATCCTTTTCAGCTTATGGAAAATATGCAAAAACGATCTGAACTGCTTCATGAGTTAAAGTCTGTTAACCGGAAAATTCCTGATCCCGAACTCAGGGAAAAGGCAAAAGGCCTTATATCTCAAAGGTTGAAATCCATTCAATGTGAAGGCTGCAGGCACTTCAGGGTCTGTCACATTAATAAAAAGGGAAGGTTTTTTCATCTCCTTCGTGAGCTTCGTATGCTGTCAGTTCACATTGAAAAAATTACAGGTGGTTTATGGCTTAGTTTCAAGCGTCACCTGAGGTTTTTGAAGGAGACCGGTTTTGTTGATGACATGGAAAGGCTCACCCCGGATGGCATATGGGCTTCAAGGCTCAGGCTTGATCAGCCTTTACTGATAGCCGAGGCCATCAGGAGGGGGGCTATGCAGGGAGTTTCTCCGGAAATTATCGCAGGATGTATAGCTCCTTTTGTATGGGACAGGGCTCAGGAGGTTGAGGTTAATCTGAAAGGGAGGTTTGATTACTTTGAGATAGAAAAAAGGTTCAGTGTTGTACTTGAACATATTGAGCCATTAAAGGCCTTAAAGGCCAGGAGAGGTTTTGATAGCCCGCCTGTAATGTTCTGGCCTGGCGCCGCACTCTTCATGTGGGCAAAGGGTGTTTCATGGGAAGAACTGCTTGATGTGATGCATGTAAGCGAGGGAGACATGGCCTCGCTCATAATGAGGACTGCTGATCATTTAAGGCAGATTGCAGGTCTGGCAGAAACCCATCCCCAGCTTGCATATGCTGCTGAAGAAGCAATCAGGGGAATACTGAGGGAGCCGGTATATATCTGATATGTATTCCCCTCTTTATCCTGTTCACTGTGAGACAAGCTTGAGCATCATATCCTGTGCCTTGTCAAGGTTCACCCGGGACATATTGATGACCAGATCATAAAGACGCGGATTATTCTGGGAAAGATTGTCATCAAAATGACTCAGAAAACGCTCCCTGATTTTATCTTCCTGCTTGATAAGCGCCATGGCGTCTTTTTCATCATACTGAAGCTTATCAGTTACAAAACGAAGTCGATAATCATTATCCGCTATAAGCAGGATGTGCCACGCATTTTCATAACCCCTGAGGATATACTGGCTTCCTCTTCCTATGATTACAACGTTCCCGTGATCATAAAGCTCTCTGATAATAGCCTTCAGCATTTCAGCGTAGCGATCCTCATCCATGTATCCGTATTTATCCGACACAAGGCGATCGATAAAATCCGAACTGACTATCTTGTCAAGAAATTTCATGAGCTTTGTCGAGCCGTATTTTTCATAGCCGAGGACATCTCCTGAAGAAACCTTGATCTTCTCCGCTATTTTAGTAATAATTTCCTTATCTATGTAATCATATCCAAGTTTTTCAGCTATTCTCTCTCCAAGGGTCTTACCTCCGGCACCAAATTCTCTTGATATGGTGATTACAGCCATATTTTCCTCCTGCAAAACTATGAGTATAGATCAACTTCAATGAAAAAATCCGCTCTGCTTTAACGGGAATCCTGATTATGGCTATTTTATAGCATCGTAACGGCAGTTCGTCAATTTATTTGGAAGGGTGTGGAAAATTATTAGAAGGGGCCCTTATAACCATTATGGTAATAAAGTAATGAGCATTATATTGACAATTTAAGCTTGTAGTTTTATTCATGATCCTTACGGTTGTGTATCAAATACGTCATTCCCGAACCTGATGCGGGTTCAACATAATCGGTTTTTCAGATTTTTTTCAAAACCGTCAAATCCAGGTATGGGATTGATTTTTCAGGAGAAGGTTCTTGGGAAGGAGAAGTCATCAGATAAAGGTCAATGATCTGGGCAGACTGCTTTTCTATATACTCTGTCACAGCCCGGATGAATTCTGCCTTGTGCCGGACAGTGAAGGTTTTGTTCCATTGAAGGAATTGATAAAGGCTGTCAATGAGGAAGAGGGGTGGCATTTTGTGAGGCAGTCTCATGTTAATGAAGTGCTTCTTGGAAATGACAGGGCTTTATTCGAGGTAAGAGACAACAGGATGAGGTCCACTGAAAGACGGTGGCAGTTGGACCTGAATAACCCTGCTGATTTTCTGCCTCCTATTCTTTACTGCCCGGTAAGATCGAAGGCCCACCCGGCGGTGATGGAAAAAGGGCTGAGATCCTCTGCCGAATTGCTGCTTGTCCTTTCTGACGAAAAAGAGGCCTGCCTGAGAATGGGAAGAAGGCGGGATCATAAACCGGTGGTGCTTGAGATAATGGCACAGGCGGCATCAGAAAAGGGCATAGTGTTCTACCCATTTCGCAGTCTTTATTTATGTTTTGAAATTCCCTCCCTATTCATAGCGGGACCTCCTGTGTCCAGAGAGATACTGGAGATGATGAGACAGAAAGAAGAAAAGGCGGAAAAGGAAGAAAAGGTTCGACGAATGACAGTTCCTGCTGAACCTGGATCGTTTATACTTGAAAGCTCGCGTGATCCCGATCCGTTCAGGAGGGCAAAAGGAAAAAAGAGAAGGGGATGGAAGGAAGATTCAAGAAACATGAGGAGGAAAAGGCGTTGAGTCCGGACTGCCCCTTTTCAAGAATGCGTCAGAATCAACCCCCGGATTTTTTTGACTGAGACGTTGGTTGTCAGTCACGGAGCAGTGTTCCGTAAACCATGCTGTTCTCAATCTTATCCATGCGAACAGGAACAGCAAGCCCTTTGAGATCCCTTGAAGACTCAAAAGCGACAGGGATGTAGTTATCTGTCATGCCTTTAATAAGCATTTTCTCTTCTGAATGCCATCCTTCGGCAAGGACCTGATATTCTTTTCCAATGGATCTCCGGTAAAATTCAAAACGTTTTTCCTGCCCTTCCTCTCTCAGTTCTGCAGCCCTTTTTTTTGCCAGAACAGGGGCAACCTGATCCTCAAGGCCGAAGGCACGGGTCCCTGGCCTGGGTGAGAAGGGAAATACATGGAGATATGATACCGGCAATTCACGGATAAGGGATAAGGTATTCTCGTGCTCCTTCCGGCCTTCTCCAGGGAAACCTGACATCAAGTCAATCCCTGTTGCCGCTTCAGGGATCATTTCGTGTATGGTTTCGACGAGTTTGGCAAAATCAAGGGAGGTATATTTTCGGTTCATTTTCTTCAGGATACTGTCATCACCGCTCTGCAAAGGGATATGAAAATGCCTGCATATCCATTTTTCTCTGCTCACCAGTTCTATAAGATCGTTGTCTATTTCAACGGGTTCAATGGAACTAAGCCTGATCCTCAAAGGGAGGCCCTTATCTCCGATTGAACGGAGCAGGTTTTTAAGGTCTGTCTTTTCTTCAAGGTCAATCCCGTACTTGCCGAGGTTTATCCCGGTCAGGACAGTTTCCCTGTATCCTTCTGTTACGAAAGCCTCAAGCGTGGAAAGGACATTTTTCATGGGAAGGCTTCTATATGGCCCTCTGGTATATGGCACAATGCAGTAACTGCAAAAGGACTGGCACCCGTCCTGAACCTTCAGATATGCCCGGGTACGGCCTGGAAAATACCCTACAGGCATGGATTCAAAAGACATTCCTGTTTCAAATTTATTAATAAATGTGAGTACCTCTTTTGAGTTAAAAGCATTGAGCAGCATTTGTGGAATTAGGTTTTTATTAACATTTCCGGCAATCAGCCTGACCCCTGTTATCTGCTGGATTTCATCCGGAAAGACCTGAGGGTAACAGCCAACGGCCGCTGTTATACCTTCCGGGTTTTCCCTGATGGCCTTTCTCACAGCCTGTCTTGACTGATGGGCAGCATTCTGAGTCACAACACATGTGTTGACGATCGTGACATCCGCCCTCTGTCCCTTCACGGCCGGATGCAATCCCGCATTTTTCAATTCATCATCAAGAAATGCGGATTCATACTGGTTTACCTTGCAACCAAGGGTTATGATTCTGAATGATTCTGGCATTTTCATGTAACCCTGTTTACTCCTTTGTTATCCACCCGCCGCCTATAAGCCTGTCGCCTTCATAGACTGCAAGGGCCTGGCCCGGCGTGACTGCCGGCTGGGGCTCGTCAAACTCAAAACATACCGAGTCTGAACCGCGTAATGTGAGGCGGCCTGATGCAGCCCTGTGACGGTAACGTATTTGAGCCTTCAGGTTCGGTTCATTCGAAGAGGGAAGGGGGCTTATCCAGTTGAACAGCTCTGCATAAACGCTTTGTGAAAAAAGCTCCTCTTTTCTTCCCACCACTATTTCACAGGTCTCAGGCCTGATTTCCTTTACGTAATACGGCCTTGGAGATGAAATCCCAAGTCCGTGTCTCTGGCCTATTGTATATCTGTGAATTCCATTATGTTCACCAAGTTTTTCACCTTGTGAATTAATTATATTTCCAGTCATATCAATGCGGGACTGAAATCGGTTTTCAAGAAATATACGGTAGTTTTCATCTGGCAGAAAACATATCTCCTGGCTTTCTTTCATTTCACGGCAGGGCAGGCCGAGTTCAAGGGAAACAGACCTTACGGCCTTCTTGGTCATACCGCCCAGAGGGAAAACCGTTGTTAAAAGTGAGTCCCGGTTTAATCTTTGCAGGAAATATGACTGGTCCTTGGCTTCATCCTTTCCCCTCCAGAGTTCAGTGACCCCCCGTGATGTTATTGACCTTACATAGTGGCCTGTCGCCATAAAGGGGATGTTATTCTGCTGTGCATATAATTGAAGATGCCGGAATTTAATTTTTTCATTGCACAGGACACAGGGGTTGGGGGTCAGGCCCTTTGAATAGGCGTTAATAAACGGTTCTATTACAGATGCGCTGAATTCTTCCTTCAGGTCAATCATCTCCAGCGGGATTTGAAGATGATCAGTGACGGCCTTAACTGATTTTATCCTGTTCCCGGTTGTTGAATCCGAGGCAGGCAGAATCAGGTAAAGACCATGGACACTCCATCCTTTCATTTTTAAAAGGGCGGCGGCAGCCGAGCTGTCCAGGCCTCCGCTGAGGGCAACAACAATGTCCGAAGGCTGTCTGTTCATAGGAAAAGAACCATCGATCGTGATCTGGTGAAAAAATTTACATTGAGGCAGGTGGTGCAGATCAGGCACATGCAGGCTGCTTTTGATTCAATCCAAAGGAATCAGGCCGGGAATAATCACTACCGAAAAATCAATACAGGATACTCCTGTCGAATTTCACCTGCATTGCCCAGGCCGGGCAGGCAAGAACGCATAATTCGCAGGCACTGCACCTGTCCTTGTCAAAGATGACTTCCATTTCAGGCCTTTTAATATACAGGGCGCCTGTGGGGCATACGGCAGTACAGGCGCCGCATTGAAAGCATTTCTCATCATCACGCTTTATATCATGGCTGATATCTTCTACCAAAACTCCGATTTTTTTCAGATAACGAAGGCCCTCCAGAAAGTTTTTTCTGTGTCCGCTCAGTTCAAGTACCATAAGCCCTTCTTTTCTCGGGTATATAACGGCCTTAAGTATGTTAAAGGACAAGTCGAATTTTTTGACGAGTGTTGCCGCGATGGGTTCATTGACCATTTTTTTCGGGAATCTCAAGGCAAGTATTTTAGAGTACATCTTACAGGCTCCGTGATTGGTTTAACTGGTTTTGTATTTTCTGATTGTCCTTTCAAACCCGGGCATGGACTTTTCAATAACTTCATCTGAGACACAGTATGATATCCTGAAATGGCCGGGTCCCCCAAAACCGCTTCCTGGCACAGTCAGTATATTCTCCTTCTG
>JAFGMQ010000164.1 GCA_016927455.1 Deltaproteobacteria bacterium | reverse complement strand
GTCTCATTAGCCACCTCCTGGTGACCAATTCTAACCGGACAGATTATGTGCTACAACTCCGGACATATTACTTGTTTCTAACAAAAAATGAAATTTTCTTGACAAAAAATACCTTTGATGATCATATAGAGATTTTAATTAGACCAAGCAGAGGAAATCATCAACGCCATGAAAAGAACTTATCAACCCAGCAATATCAAGAGAGCACGCACGCACGGCTTCAGGGCCAGAATGCGAACAAAAGGTGGAGTACTTGTCTTAAAACGAAGAAGGGCAAAAGGCCGTAAACAGCTGACTGTTTAAAACCAGCCGTTCAGTTATCCGACCGATCTTCGATTGATGGGACCTCATTCATTTTCAAAAGATGAAAGGCTATTGAATCGCTCCGATTTTGTCAACCTAAATCGATCCGGGAGACGATATACCACTAAATATTTTGTTTTCATCCTGAAACAGAACGGGCTGGGGATTACGAGACTGGGGGTTACTGTTAGCAAACGAGTAGGCAACGCTGTTAAGAGGAACAGATTGAAGCGACTGATCAGGGAATTTTTCAGGCTGAATAAGCCATGTTTCCCCCACGGATATGATGTCATCGCTATAGCAAAGAAGGATGCGAGCTGTCTGGATCTCCGTAATGTCAACGAGGAGTTCGAAAAAACCGGCTTTTTTAAAAGGTTACATGTATAAATTTAGATATATATTTATTGCACTGATAGATATATACAAGCAGTTCATTTCTCCTTTTTTTCCATCTGCCTGCCGCTTTTATCCAACTTGTTCAACCTACGCCCGTCACGCTTTTAATAAATATGGGATTATTAAGGGGTTTTTTCTGACACTTAAAAGAATCTCAAAATGCCACCCCTTTCATCCTGGCGGATATGATCCTCTCTTATAAAATAAGCATATGTTTTTGTGTGGTCTGTCTCTTTTCAGGAAAGCTGGAAATCAAGTAAGGGCAATCTTCAGATGTTTCAAATATTGGCATTTTCATCACTGCATAAAGGAAATTCTTTAATACGGTAAGATAGAATGGAAAAAAGAACGATTCTGGCTCTTGTTTTATGTTTTTTTGTGCTTTTCGTATGGTCATCTGTCTTCAACCCCAAAGATGAACAAAAACCTGAAAGCAAAGAACAGTTTGAAAAAGAAATAACTCAAGGCATTCCGGAAACCCCTGGCGACAGGACTCCAGATTATCAGGTATCTCCCAGGATTAATAAAGAAAGCTCCTCAAAGGCTATTCCCGAGGCTGAGGAAACTGAAATTGAAATCGACACGCCTTTGTACAGGGCCGTTTTTTCTAATGCCGGTCCTACAATAAAAAGCTTCAGGCTGAAGAAATACAAACAGACTATGGACTTGAATTCTCCCTCGATTGAGCTTGTGGAACTTGAACCGGGCATGGGTGATTATTTTCTTTTCAGCTTTTCTGACAGCCCTTCATCAAACAGGGAAAAACTCGTATACCAGGTAAATCGCTCATCAATACACTTGAAAAACGATTCTTCCCCTGAAGAACTGCTCTTCAGTTCGGTTACTTCGAATGGCCTTCTTATCAATCAGATTTATCGTTTTAATCCTGATAACTACAGTATCGACCTTGTTATTGATGTAGTAAACCAGTCGGGAAATCAGGTAAGCGGGTCATTTATTGCAGACCTTAATGTATTGCCGCCCCAGGAAAAGAAAAGCTACTATTCATTTGCAGGCTTTGTTCTGCTTCTGAATGACGATCTGGAGGAAGTTAAGATAAAGAAGCCGTCCGAAGAAAAAACCTTCAGAGGTAATATAGGATGGGTTGCCTATGAAGATGAATACTTCATATCGTCAATTATTCAGAAAAAGGAATCAAAAGCAAGCTTTGAGGGTCGTTTGCTCCATTCTGGAATACTGCAGGGTACCTATTTCACACCGCAGATATCAATAAATCCATCCCAGCAGGTTTCATCAGAATACAGCATGTATTTTGGTCCGCGGGACCTGGGTATTCTGAAAGAAGCAGGGAACAATCTGGCCAAGGCAATAGATTTCGGCTGGACAGATATTCTTGCCAAACCACTGCTTTATATGTTGCGGTTTTTTAATAATTATATTCACAACTATGGCGTATCCATTATTATTTTAACTATTCTTGTAAAGATCCTTTTCTGGCCGCTCACACATAAGAGCTATAAATCGATGAAGGAAATGCAGAAACTTCAGCCGCGGATGGCCAAGATAAGAGAGAAGTACAAAGACAGCAAAGAGCAGATGAACAAGGAAATGATGGCACTCTACAAGACCTATAAGGTCAATCCCATGGGTGGATGCCTGCCCATGATTATCCAGATCCCTGTTTTCTTTGCACTTTTCAGGATTTTGGGGAGCGCTATTGAATTAAGGCATGCGCCTTTTATGCTGTGGATACAGGATCTCTCTGCACCTGACCGGCTCTTCAGCTTTCCTTTTCATATTCCATTTATGGCCCCGCCCTACGGAGTACCTGTACTTACATTGCTTATGGGGGCATCCATGTTTATTCAGCAGAAAATGACGCCAAGTCCCGGCGACCCGGCACAAGCTAAAATTATGATGTTATTGCCGATAATTTTCACATTTATGTTTATCAATTTTCCATCCGGACTGGTCCTTTACTGGTTAGTCAATAATATCCTTTCTATAGGCCAGCAATACCGCATTCATAAAAGACAGGCATAACATATGGAGGTTAAATATGACACAAGCTATTGAATTTCAAGCCAAAAATACCGAGGAAGCAATTCAGCTCGCCTGCTCTGAACTGCATGTATCAACTGACGAAATGGAAATAGAAATCATAGAACCTGGTTCAGCAGGTATTTTTGGTTTGGTTGGTGGCAAAAAGGCAAAAATAAGAGTGAAGTTGATACAGAAGACGTCAGAAACTCACCACGCTGATTATGGCCTGGCAATTGCCAAAGAGACACTTGAGAAAATTCTGGAACTCATCCCCATGGAAGACACAACAGTTAAAGCTGATATCGCAGGCGGAAGAGCTGTATTGACAATTGAGGGTGATTCGTCGGGACTTTTAATCGGACGTAAGGGAAAGACTCTCGATGCAATACAGTTCATAGTGAACAGAATAGCTAATAAGAATCTTGAAAAGAGAATTCATGTTGTTATTGACTCCGAAAATTACAGGCAGAGAAGAAGAGACTCTCTGATTCAAACATCATTGAAGATGGGCGACAAGGCAAAGAAGATCGGCAGGCCGGTCACCACTAATCTCCTGAACCCCCATGATCGGAGAATTGTACACCTTGCTCTTAGAGAGGACGAAGAGCTGAATACAAAGAGCATAGGCAAAGACGGAACCCTTAAAAAAGTCATAATTACTCCCAGAAGATTTAATGATCAGAGGCCCTCACGCATTTAATTATTCTGGCTGCGGATTGTTGAGGGGATTTTTCAATTCCGCAGCCCACCTTATTCAGCCTGAAATGATGTAATATGCTTCAGAACGACGATACTATTTCAGCCGTAGCTACACCTGCAGGCCGTGGTGGAATAGGTATCATAAGAATCAGCGGACCTCGCTCATTCGAAATTGCAAAAAAAATTTTTACACCAAAAATACCGATAGAGAGCTTTCAGAGTCATCATCTTTATCTTGGGCAGTTTTATGATCCCTTCTCCGACACCTGCATAGAAGAAATTCTCATTTCCTTTATGAAAGCTCCGCATTCCTATACAAGAGAAGACGTTGTTGAAATCAATTCTCACAGCGGCTATATTATCCTTACCCGAATCCTGCGAATTGTACTTGACCTTGGTGCAAGGCTTGCCAATCCAGGGGAATTTACGCTGAGGGCTTTTCTGAACGGCAGGATTGATCTTACCCAGGCAGAGGCCGTAATTGATCTCATCAATTCCAAATCGGAAATGGGCCTTTCCCTTCTCCATAAGCAACTTCAAGGGTCATTCAGAAAAAAAATTGAAGAAATCAGAAAAAATGGAGTAAGCATTCTTGCCCATTCTGAAGCGGCAATCGATTTTCCTGAAGAAGCCGAAGTTATGTCCCAGGCGAAGTTTGCCAGCCTGATTCAGAATGAACTGATAAATCCCGCTGAATCGCTGATAACTGCTAATGCCGGCAGGAGAATCTGGGTTGACGGAATTAAAACCGTGATTATAGGACGTGTTAATGCCGGAAAATCAAGTTTGCTCAATCAGCTTCTTGACGAGCAGCGTGCTATTGTTACGCCGATTCCAGGGACTACAAGGGATGTTATCGAATCAACTGTTACAATTGGAGGCATACCTCTTCGCCTTATGGACACGGCCGGCCTGAGAAAGGCAAGAAATGAAATTGAAAAATTAGGGGTCAGTTTAACAAGACAAAAACTAAGTGAGGCCGATTTTGTACTTTTTGTAATCGACCGGAGCCGCCCAATAAGTCCGGACGATCTTAATATAGTTGATCAGGTCCGAGAAAAAAATACACTGATCATTATTAATAAAATTGATCTGCCTTCAAGGATTTCCAAAAATATCTTTGATAAAGAATTTAGGGGGTTTCCGGTAACAAATGTATCCGCCCTTACCGGTCAAGGGCTTGATCAGCTCAGGAAGGCCATTCAAGACTGCCTGATAAAGGACGGTGCCGATGTTGAAATGCCTGATATAGCCCCCAACCTCAGGCACAGCACCGCCCTCTCTGAAGCTGTTAAATCTTTCAGGAATGCTTTGCACAATATTGAACAGGACATGCCAATGGAAATAATTTCCTTCGATCTCAAAACCGGACTTGATGCATTAGGGGAGATTATTGGCGAAACTACAAACGAAGACATATTGAATTCAATTTTCAGTCAGTTCTGCCTTGGCAAATAGAGAGGGCTTCAATCTACTTTTCCATGCTCTGCTGTAAAATTGTCACATCCTAACTTTTGAAATACTCCTTAACCTGCTTTATTGCGCAATATTTCCCGCACATCGTGCATACATCATCTTCCGCAGGAGGATTCTGCTCCCTGTATTTCCGGGCCTTCTCAGGATCAATGGCCAGCCTTATCTGGGCTTCCCAGTCCAGATTCTTTCTTGCAACGGCCATCTGTCTGTCTCTTTCCAGGGCCTTTTTATTTCCCCTGGCAATATCTGC
>JAFGMQ010000163.1 GCA_016927455.1 Deltaproteobacteria bacterium | reverse complement strand
TAAAATTCTTTGAGTCAGGTTGTGAATCAGACTATGAGAGAATGGGTAGTTTACAGTGCCGGCCAGATCAAAACGCGGCTTTTTCAGAGAGGCCCCTGCAATATTATCCATCTTTAACTCTGAAAACCTGTTCAAGGGCAATGGGTCAGAGACAATGACTCCGCCAGGCCTGTTGAAGTTCCCTGCAAGGGCATTAAGGCATTGTACGGCCATAAATTCATAGAGGCTGCCGTTCATAGAATCCTTTCCCTTACCATAAATAGCGACAGGGGCCTTCGATTCTGCAAAATCCTTTGCAACGTAAGCAATGTAATTGGGGTCCAGCCCGGTAATTCTGGCCGTTTCAGCAGGAGAATATTTTTCAAGTATAATAGTTTTAAAGCCTTTACGGGCCTTGCCGTCTGCAGAAATCCAGTCTTCAAAGCCGAAAGAATGTCTCCTTATGAACTCGCGATCATAAAGACCTTCCTTTATCATAATGTGGGCGATTCCAAGAGCCAATGCTGCATCTGTTCCCGGTCTTGGCGCAATCCACTTGTCAGCTTTTGATGCGGTATTAGAGGCTCTCGTTTCAACCTGCACAATTTTAGCCCTTTTCCTGCCTGAATTTTCATGCCAGAGCCCCCATGCATTCATAATTCGGCCCGGTACCCCCCAGCCTTCAAGGAGCCCGCACCCGAAGCTCAGCACATAATCGGCATTCTCAAGATCGTAGGCCATTGGGCAGTCTGTTCCCTGCATAAGCATGGTTCCCATTGAATATGTGTCTTCAATGGAAGGCATTCTCATGTAATTGGGGCTTCCGAGAGATGTAAGCAGCCTCTGAATCATGACGGCCATAGTTGATCTGACGGGATTTCCGTCCAGAGCAGCGATGGCTTCGGCTGTCCCCTTTTTCTGCAAGTCTGAGATTCGAGCTGAAAGGATATCAATGGCCTCGTCCCATGTTATTTTTGAAAATTGTCCTGAGCCCCTTTCCCCTGTTCGCTTCATAGGAGCAGTGTGCCGGATTGACTCATTATAAAGGAGCTGGAGTCCACCGGCGCCCAGAGGACAAATTCCGCCGGGATTTATAGGATAGTCAGTCCGGCCTTCAATTTTGACAGCTCTTTCAAAAACTTTCCTGATCTCTATCCCGCATCCTCCGGGGCATAGACTGCACACGGATTTGACAACTGCAAACTCCCCTTCGGGCGGTACCGGTACCCAGGGCCAATTCTGGGTCCATATGGCAATATCGTCAGTAAGTTTCCATGGAAGCGGGGATAAGGTGGTCCCCACCACTCCGCCTACTAGAAATTTGATGAAATTTCTTCTATTCAATTCCATGGTTATTTTCCCCTTATTTATGGCAGACAAAGCAGGCGTTATTCTCTTCGTGTCCCATTTTGGTATGACACTCAGCGCAATCATCCATTTTCATGCGATCCCAGGTATTTTTCTTGTACCCGCTGATACGCTTTCCCCAGATATTGATGCTGTACCCTGTCAGGCGATTTTTCTTGTACACGGGCAGGCTTTCAGTCTCTCCGTGGTCTCCGTGGCATACGCTGCATTCTATCTCCCCCATTTTTACATGGGCTATATGAGAGAAGTAAACACAGTCAGGCTGTTTAGAATAAACAAGCCAGGGTATCTCATTCTCGCCGGCTACATAATTCTGCAGAAATTCCTCCTCCCGGGGAGATTCTCCAAGCGGACCTTCAGGGTCATCGTGGCATTCCATACACTTGTCCAGCCTCGGAATGCCCATAAAGGTTCCGTCATCATAGAACCCATGGCAGTACTGGCATCTTTCCATATCCGTTTCACCCTCAATTCCGAAAACCCTTTCGGGATCAAGATGCAGGGCATGGTCGAAATCCATAGGCTGTCTGTGTTCGGAATATAAAAGCATAGGAAAAACTATCCATCCCACTATCAGAGAGAGGATTAAGCCTACAAGAAAAAATATCCATCCCCCCTTTGAAGAGGTTTTAAGGGAATCTGTGGAATTTTCCATATTGTCAAGCCTCTTATCCATTGAGTTTGAGGTTGGATGAAAACGCAGATTTATTGCATTTTCAAAAGGTTGAATTAAAAGGCCCTAATGTTTGAATCTCCTCCGGTTAATGCATGGAGAACAAATCCCATAAGGCATCAACAATTGAACGTATTTACCTATTTTACCCCCCTTTTTGTCAAGAAAAAAGTAGCCCCAGACTGTCATTTCGAGTGAAACGGGAAATCTTTATGCCAAAACATATTGAATAGACGGGGTTTATACCATAGGCTTAAGAGTTATATCATTCAAGGCTGACTCCTCATTACTACTTCAGCCCTGGCCCTGGCCTGAGCATAAAATCAAAAGGCTGTTCATCGTGGATGCAGGGGTAAGCCACAACTTAAATAAACAACAATCGCGGATTTTTGGAGTATTCTTGAAAAAGTCAAATTAATTGTATATATTTGCAGAATTAACTACCCCGCCGCAGAGCAGCGGGATATCTTGAAAAACATTGAAAGCCTCAGGGGTAGGGGATACTTGTCTGCCTTTTACCAGCCTTTGGCTGGCTGACGGATTAAAATAAAACAGGACCGTTCTTAATGAATAATGAACCTGTTCATATTTCCATCAATGGAGTTCTGGATCTGCATACCTTCCTGCCGGAAGAAGCATCTGATCTTGTTGATGAATACATCAGGGCGTGTTTTGAAAAGAAAATTTCGGAGGTAAAGATAATCCATGGAAAAGGGAAGGGCGTCTTGCGCAGGGTTGTGGAATCTGCACTCACGAGGCACCCACTGGTCCAGTTCTTCAAACAGGATTCAGGACCTTCAGGCTGGGGAGCAACCATTGCTTTTCTGAAAGAGCATTAAAAACAGAATGATTTCTTTGAGTTGGAGTTTATATGAATTTAAGAATTAAGCCTTCCAGAATAATACTTTTCCTAATACTGATTATCCTTGTCGCGATTCCCCTGATCCTTGACGCCCTGCTTGAAACACGGTTCAGCAGATATATTTCATGGCTTGAGAGCGGAATTACTGTTGGCGGGGCAAAAATCACCATAATAAACATATTTTACCTCATCATCTTTTTCGTCTTCATCACATTTACATCCCGAATTCTCAGAGAAACTCTCCAGAAAAGAGTCCTGCCTCGTACTCATCTGGAAACCGGAGCAAGGGCATCGATAGTCAATATTGTAATATATTCTTTCTGGATTTTTGCTGTCTTTATCGGAATCAATCTCCTTGGGATAAATCTTTCATCTCTAACCTTCATAGGCGGAGCCCTTGGGATTGGGATAGGCTTTGGCCTTCAGAATATCGTCAACAATTTCATAAGCGGGATTATCCTGCTTTTTGACACATCTATTCAGGTAGGCGATATGGTCCAGCTTGGAACCGACAGAGGCACGGTGACCCGCATAAACATACGCACCACCATTGTGCAGACCTTTGATAATGCCTCCATGATCATCCCTAATTCTGAAATGCTTTCAAATATGGTAACCAACTGGTCTTTCAAAGACCCGAAGGTCAGGCTCCAGGTTAATGTAGGCGTAGCTTACGGCTCAGATGTACGATTGGTTCGAAAGACACTGGAAGGGATTCTGGAGGACATCCCTGAAATACTTAATGAACCTGCCCCTCGTGTGGATTTCACGGATTTCGGCGACAGTGCCCTTATTTTTACTATCCGGTTCTGGATACCTTCGCCTGATTTCTGGTTGAGTATCCCGACAGAGCTAAGGTTCAGAATCGACGAAGAGTTCAGGAAAAATAATATAGAGATTGCCTTTCCTCAACGTGATATTCATATCAGAAGCGTCTCCGGACTGGAAAAAATCTTAAAAGAGGAAGAGTTACGGAAATAGGAAATGCTTCCTGAAAGAATTATTGTCGGTCCGTCGGAGGTCAATTGCTATATTGTTGCGGATGAAGATAAGAAAGATGCTGTTGTCTTTAATCCCTATTATTCGCCAAATGGTGACAGTCGATTCAATATTTTTCAGCTCTCCGGAAGGCATTGGGCTCAAAGCAGGTGAATAGATATATTCAACTGACAACTCATACTAAAAAGCTATTGTGTTATGTTTTTTGTTGAAGATTTTCAAATAATTGTCGATAGTAAAACCAATGTGCATATAAAAATCCAATCTCATGTAATTTCGGAGGATGAATAAAATGACTTTCAAGATGACATTAGGGAAGCGGATTGCCAGCGGGATCAT
>JAFGMQ010000162.1 GCA_016927455.1 Deltaproteobacteria bacterium | reverse complement strand
GGAATAGGCTTTGGAATAAACGTGCTTGTTCTGGTAAATATGTTGCCCAGGTATTTCGGCACATCGGAATATCCCAAAATTATGGGATACATAACCCCTTTTAATACGATTATAGGCAGTATTTCAGTGCCTCTTGCAGGACATGTTCGCGATATCACAGGGAGTTACATTCCTGTGTTTCAGATCTCGGTCATTATTATGGCAATTGCCTTTGCCTGCATTATGTTCGCAAAACCTCCCATGCATCCTTCTACAACAAGGAGAGGCGCGGCATTGAAAACCAGGGTAAAAACAGTGCGCCTGGATCAGCTTCCGGGTTAAAACCATTGTAAGGGGCGGACGTAAGGCCCGCCCTCAATACATCGTTTACCTTAAAATAATCGCACATCCTGTAAAGGCGGGCCTTGCGTCCGCCTGGTTTTTGTCTGTTTGCATTTCTCCGGCAAATGAAATATATATCCTGCCTATAACTCTAAAATCCCGGGTGAAAGTAATGTCCATCATTAAAAAAGCAGTAGTATTATCAAGCGGCGGCATTGATTCAACAACAGCAATGGCCATTGCAAAACAGGAAGGCTTTTCCATATACAGCCTTTCATTCAATTACGGACAGAGACATTCCTTTGAGCTTGAATCGGCCCGCAGGGTCGCAGCCTTTTTTAAGGTTGAAGAACATATGATATTAGATATAGACCTGCGCAAAATAGGGGGATCTTCACTTACCGCTGAGATAGATGTGCCCAAAAAACGCCCTGCACAGGAAATGACTCAGGGCATACCGGTAACCTATGTCCCTGCCAGAAACACCATTTTCCTTTCATACGCCCTTGGCTGGGCGGAAGTACTTGAATGCGGGGATATTTTTATAGGGGTCACTGCTGTTGATTACAGCGGATACCCGGACTGCCGTCCCGAATATATAGAGGCCTTTGAAAAGATGGCAAACCTTGCGACAAAGGCCGGGGTCGAAAACAGGACAAGGCTGAAAATCCATACCCCTCTTATACAAATGACAAAGTCAGAGATAATCCGGTGCGGGAGCGAACTGGGAGTGGACTACTCCATGACCCACAGCTGCTATGATCCATCCCCTGAAGGCTACGCATGCGGAAGCTGTGACAGTTGCCTGTTCAGGAAAAAAGGCTTTACAGAAGCAGGTATTCCGGACCCGACTGAATATAAATAATCATGATGCATGCCTCAGCATGAAACTGAACCGTCCAGCTAACGGACAATAGAAAACCCGATCCGTAGCGACTGATTACGTTCTTTATAATTGATCAGGCTTTCAGCCAGTGAGTAGCTGTACTGAATATTTAAGAACAGATCAAAATTATTTTTCAGCAATTTAGAAACAGGATAACTCAAATCGGTCTGAATTGATGTGCCCCTGTTCGCAAAACGCAGATAGGTCGTGCTTACCAAACCGCTGGCCTTGCCAAGTTTAATCTCAAATTCAACATTACCCCGGTAATCTGCGAGATCAGGGTTGTTTTTGCGGCTGTTATCGAAGTATGCCAAGAGTTTGGGGCTGATCTGAAGTCCAAGCTCCGAATCAGCGTTGTAAAAGATAAATATAGGTTTAAAGTAGACAGTATTTGTGCTGCGCGAGGACTCTCCATCCCTGCCGTTTGATTCATGCTGTAGACCACCCTGGAAAAAAAGCCCCTTGAGCCAAAAAGGCCTGTCAGGCCAGTTGCGGGTCAGATAAAAGACCTCAGGCTTGTAGCTGGTATCCTCAAAGGGCGCGGAATCAGAGGCAAGATCCCAGAATGATGTCTGAGTATAGGCAAAATGAAGTCCGCTTAACCATGGATATTGCTGAGACAGTGACCCCGCAGGGTTGATCGGGCGATATTTAAGGCTGATCTGAAACTTGCTTTCTGACGGGTCAGCGCCCACCAGGAAATACATGGGCTCATATACAGCAAAGTTTACAACATAGGGCTGATAAAGGGAAAAGAGGCTGTCCAGAGAAGGATAATCCTCATTGGCGGTTTCCGCTGGTGGCCCGGCCAGGATCGCTTCATCAATACCTTCGCCATTCAGGATATTAATCAGCACCTCTGTATCAGGAGAATCAGCCATTGAGATATCCATAACCCCGTAATAAGTTTTGGGCAGGACAACATTGTATTCCTTGGTCAAAAATTCTCCGTGCCCCAGCACTGCGTCCGGTGACGAACCGGTCTCAACAGCGGTCACAAGCACCGATGCCCCGTCAGCGGTTTGAACACGCAAGGAGAGGCTGTCCGGGAAAATAAATTTCATGGTATCCAGGCCTTCGTTGTAAAAGTAGGCCTTTAGCAGCACCGGCTCTCCCGCCCTGATATTCAATTCAGGAAAACGCAGCATTGTTGAAACTCCATCGGCTGCATTTCCGCTTCTGACGCAAAACAGCAGTAAACATATCAGCAATGATACAACCTGAACCGAGACCTGCCGAAAAAAAACATCACGTCTCATTATTAACCTCTTAATGAACTGCGGGGCGAATTGGACCTAGAACATTTCTTTACTCATCTCATCGATTGCAGCGCTTACAGCATCATAGACTCCAGGGAAGGTGCTGCCGGGACCACCCGCGGCCAGGCATGGAATAAAATAGAGTTTACCATTGTTTTCGCATGCCCTTCTCACTTCTTTTGCGACAAGTTCCTGTGTCCATGCGGCGCAGTCAACCACGCCATTATCTATATCGCCCATGAATGAAATTTTTCCGCCGTATTTTTTCACCAGTTCAGGGACATTGTTGGTTGTGACACATCCCTGAAACACATCAATCCCCATTTCGATCATGTATGGAACAAGATTGGCCGCATATGAATCACTGTGGTGCACGATGATCTCTACACCATTTGACTTGTAGAACCCGTATATCTTTTTGTATGCCGGGACAATAAACTCTTCAAACATCTGGGGTGACAGGAACGAAGAACGGTGGCTGCCCCAGTCATCATGATGCAGAAGCGCGTCAGGATGAAAATTTTCGCAGAGGAGTTCTGCATAGCCGAGTTCATACCGGGTTATATAATCAATAAGTTCCTTCATTGCATCAGGTTCCTGGTAGAAATTGATCAGACAGTCTTCCATGCCCATAAGGTAATGAAGCTGTTCAAATACACCCGGGGCAATAAAACAGGTTACAAAGAGTTCATTGCGGTCAACTGATTCTGCCGCCGGTTTAAACCTGTCCCAGGCTTCAGGGGGATAGTCAAGTCCGGGAGCCCTCACGGTTTCTTTCCATTTTGTGATGTCCCTGACAACTCTGTGTTCATCATCATGCACGGGGAACGGTCCAGGTGTGTTTTCCTGAAATCTTATGGTAACGCCCCACCCGTTTTTGACTTCAGGACCACCCGGCACTGGAAAAGGAAAGGCCGTTGAAACCGGGTCTCCAAAGATAAATCCGAAGGGTTCGTACTGTTTCACAAACCTGTCAGGATTTCCCCCCCTGATAGTTTCCAAAAAGTTCTGTCTCTTTGTCAGCATACAGCCTCCAATCTATGGCTCATTGCAGCCTTATCTTTTTAGGAAAATTAACCACCGTGAATGATGTAAACAAGGTCTATCCTGTCACCGTCTTTAACCGGGGTGGCGGTTCCGGTATGAACTGTACTTTCACCGTTTAGAAAAACCTCAAAACGATTCTGAATTCGACCTTTATCATCGATTAACATGTTTTTTGTCATTGGATATTTATTGGAAAGGTACTTCAGTACCTCTTCAACTGTACTGCCCTCGGCATAAACGATTTTCTGCCCGTTAAAATAAGATCTGAAAACACCTGCGATTTCTACTTCTATACTCATTTAACCTTCTCCGGGTATGGCATTAATGCCTTTGCGAGGCGATAGATTACCGGCTCAGCCCTCGGCAATACCGTGGCTCATATTGGCTGGATAACATGCGAATATGAAAAAACAGCCGCATTATTTCTAAACAATGCGGCTGTCCAAGTCAATATATGAAAAATACTTTATTTATAGAGTTCTTTGGCAACAAAATCCATACCGAGTTCAAGCAGGGTTTCCTTTGTGGGTTTTCCTGTTTTTATATCCCAGCCCATTGCCTCATAATATTCAGTATAGATATCTTCCGGCTCCCATGTGATACCGGCCCTCGGGCCAACGGTTTTTGGCGGTTTTCCAAGCATCCTGTCAGGATATTTCCAGGGAGTATTGATACCTTCACGTATATTGAAGGCCTGACGCATTGTATTTATCCTGCGGCCTGTCTTTATAATTTCTTCACGGTCAACATCCCAGCCGGTGATGGTTTGAATGGCCTCTATGAAGTACTCGGCCTTGCCGTAACCGTCGCCATAACATATCATGCAGAGACCTGCCGCATTATAATAGTTAGAAAAAGCCGAGCCGATCATGTGAGGGACACCGCGTCCTTTAAAGGTTGTTGGGTCATACTCGGGCATTGTTCCCGGGGGATGCGGCATCTCACCGCTCATTGTATGACGCGCTGGTGTCGGTTCAGCACAGTATGCTATTGCAAACCCGTGACCACCCCTTGAGTCGTGTGCAGGTATTTCCTGACCGCCTACATGCATTGCGTACTTGTCTGACCCTTTTCCTATCTTTCTGGCCGCAACCTTGACTCCGTCGGCAAGGACATCGCCAAAACCTTCACGCCTGCACAACTTTTCAAGAAGCGCAATAACGATTTTGTGATCTCCCCACTTCAGTTCCATGCCGTCAGTATCATCTTTAGTGATGAGGCCCTGTTCAAAACATTCAAGTGCAAAGGCAACTGAAGCGCCGGCCCCAATAGTGTCTATCCCGTAACGGTTGCAGATATCATTGGCCATGATTATCGAATCAACATCATTTACAAGAAGGTTGGTGCCGAACATTGCCTGTGTCTCATATTCGGGCTTATGGGCATGCTCTCCCCATTTATACTCTCCAGTGGAGGGTTTCATGATTCCGCCGCATGCGATCGGACAGCGGTAACAGCCGTATCTTCTTTCCTGCTGGGCTATTATATGAGGGCCGCCTATCTTTGCATAGTCAGGCATATCGCCCTCACCGGTTCCTTTCCAGTTTTTAAAGGGGGCGTCATCAACCTTGGCGCACATCTCAAGCATTCCGCATGTGCCGAATTCCTGCATGAATTTCACCATTGGCCCCATATCGCCGAGGTGCCTTTTTCGCATTGCCCTGGCCGCTTCTTTATCTGCAACAGGTATCTCAAGTGTGCCATTTATTGCTATGGCCTTGAGCTTCTTAGAACCCATTACAGCGCCAAGACCTGAACGCCCTGCCGCCCGGCCTTTGTTATTCATAACTGCAGCGATAAGAGACATTTTTTCACCGGATGGACCGATACATGCAACCTCCAGTTTCTTACCATGCCTTTCTCTCAGGATATCCTCGGTATCGAATGAATCTTTGCCCCAGAGGTCTGTCGCGTCCCTGAGTTCAGCCTTTCCATTATCAATATAAAGATATACGGGTTTTTCCGATATTCCTGAAAAGAATACCGCGTCGTATCCGCCAAACTTCAGAAAGGGGCCTACATTGCCGCCTGAATTTGCATCCCCCCATCCTCCGGTAAGTGGAGATTTTCCTACCATAACATACCGGGAGCCGCCTATGGCGTCCGTGCCGGTAAGCATACCTGTTACAATCCCCAGCATTGCATCAGGTCCGAGCGGGTCCACACCCGGTTTCTGTCTTTCAAAAAGGATCTTTGCGCCAAGACCATAACCGCCGACATATTCTCTTACTGTCTTCTCGTCCAGTTTTTCTTCGTTAAGCTGTCTTGCGCCAAGATCCACAAACAGCATTTTTCCCATAACTCCATGCGCCATACAAAAAGCCTCCTTAAATTTTTAAGAGCATGCACTCTGATATTCAGTTCCGGGCAGGTATTTTATCGATATTTTCTTCAGTTAACTTGACATGTTTTGTCGTTTGACGAATATTTCCCGGACCATTTAATT
>JAFGMQ010000161.1 GCA_016927455.1 Deltaproteobacteria bacterium | reverse complement strand
TTTTCCTTCATCATTATCAGAAAATTCAATAAACTCGCGTTTGAGGGAGTCAATCAGTTCCTTGACAGATGTTATCTTATCGACCAGGTAAGCATTAGCCCCGGCAAAGGCAAATCCGTTTTTAAACAACCCCCTCTTTGCTCCAGCCAGGGCCATGGCAATACAGTAAGGGCTCTTTTCAGGATCACAGGATTTCACACAATGATAGACGCATCGAAACGGTTTTCTGGCACCATCCACCAGTGAATTCAAAAAATTATTCCTGATTGCCCTTCCAGGCATTCCGACCGGGCTTTTGATTATTACCAGTTCGTCTTTTTTAGCATCGATAAAGGCCTGTTTAAAAGCCGGCTGGGCATCGCATTCATGGGTCGCCACGAAACGGGTCCCCATCTGTACGCCTGCGGCTCCGAGCTTCAGCATGTTGTAAATGTCCTTGCCCGTATAAATCCCTCCAGCAGCAATCACAGGAATTATGCGTCCATATTTTTGTTCCAGGGGTTTGATAGCAGCCACCACATCTTTAACCAGATTTTCAATGGCATAATCAGGATCTTCGATCTGTTCCTCTTTAAAACCCAGGTGACCGCCGGCTTTCGGTCCTTCCACAACAAAGGCATCCGGCAGGCAATTGAATCTGGCCAGCCATTTTTTACATATCAGACTGGCTGCCCTGGCCGAAGATATAATAGGAACAAGTTTGGTTTTAACTCCTTCGCTAAGATATTTGGGAAGGTCTAATGGCAGGCCGGCTCCGGAAAAAATAACATCAATACGCTCATCGATAGCCGTTCGTACAAGATCGGAAAATTGCGTAAGGGCAACCATGATGTTTACGCCCAATACACCTTTGGTAGCTGCCCGCGCCTTTCGGATTTCATTGCGCAACACGCGGGTGTTGGCTTCAGTTGAATCATCAGTACAGTCCGGTTCGGAAATACCGGCCATAGAAGCTGCAATCACACCTATGCCGCCTTCGTTGGCGACAGCCGACGCCAGCCCTGACATCGATATGCCGACCCCCATGCCACCCTGTATAATAGCCAGCTTGCTGATAAGACCGCCGATATTTAGAGATGGAATTTCCATTGATTTACCCCTTTGAATGCGATTTACTGATGTGTTGGATTTTCGGCCGTTTTCACTCGATGGCCTGTTTGGGGGCGAGATGAAAGAAGTCGATAACTGTATATAGTCAATGGCCTGCATAAACACAAGATATTTCTTTTCATCTGACTGAATACCTTTGGACTTACTGCACTCAACTCTTCGTGCAACCTTTTTTGGATTGAACGATTCACTCACTGGATATCACCCGAATACTATAAATCGTATTTATTGAAATTTACTGTTGTATTCTCCTTTTCAATATCCGAATATTAATAAGGACATTTTTGGATAATAATATATAATCTGGTATTGTTCGATTCCAGGCTTAACAAAACAATGAGGGAGAGTTATGATAGATTTTGACAATGGCCTTACGCTGCATGACCATCCGGAAATCCTTTACCGGCTATTTTACCCGCGGAGGGAGGTTGCGAGAGAATCGGAAAGCCTAAAGGCCGAAAATCGTTTCGTCACCGTGGAGAATGGAGTATCAATCTGCTGCCGTTTCTATCCTGCAAGCAGCGATGCACCCAACATAATATTTTTTCACGGTAATGGAGAGACAGCCCCTGATTATGACTATGTTGCCCCGGTTTATGGCGAATGTGGATTAAACCTCTTTGTAACCGATTACCGCGGCTATGGAATGAGCGATGGAAGCCCGACCTGTACAGCCATGATCAAAGACGCTCACCCCATATTCCATGATTTCAAGGCCTTTCTTAAGGAAAAAAATTTTAACGGCGGGATTTTTGTCATGGGCAGATCACTTGGAAGTGCACCTGCAATAGAAGTCGCATATCATTACCAGGAAGAGATCAAGGGGCTTATAATTGAAAGCGGTTTCGCAAGTGCCAGAAACCAGCTTGCCCGTCTGGGAGTTCTGCAGCTTTTTAAAGATATTGAAAACCCCATCGGATTCGGCAATGATCTGAAAATCAAAAAGGTGACAATCCCCACCCTTATAATCCACGGTCAGTGGGACGAGATTATTCCGGCAACCGAGGGTAAGGCACTCTACGAACTTTCAGGAGCCGTAAGAAAATATTCCCTTTTTATACCGGAGGCCGGTCATAATGATATCATGATGGTTGGTCTGAACGAATATATGGAAGCAATTGAAAACCTGATTCAAAATTCCTGAGAGGATCTCTGAGAATTCGGAATGATTCATCCTGGGTCTCCTTCCCTTAATGTTCAAACGGAATCATGGAAAACAACCCAGCTGGCAGCCCATGACTTTTATCTTCAGATCATTCAGAAGAGCGCCCAGTTCGCCTGAAGGGATGCCCGTTTCTTCAGCGATCCTCAGGGCCTGCTTACAGGCTATCTTTCCATCTTTTTCCCTGCTCTTTACTTTTTCAATAATCAAGTCTTTGTCCATTATATCCTCCTGATACTTCTGCCTTATTTAATCATTACAAGCAGCATCTTAAAAGGGGTTATGGCTTTGAGAGCATGCGGTTTACTGGCCGGCATGATAATCATTTCACCTTCCCTGACTCGATTGGGTTTGCCTTCGATCCGAATCTCAGCCTCACCTTCAAGCAGATAGACGGCAGCATCAAAAGGAGCTGTGTGTTCACTCAAGCCTTCCCCCCTTTCAAAAGCGAAGACTGTCATAGTCCCTGAAGGTTTTCGAACAATCTCCCGGCTGATGACCGAGCCTTCCTGGTATGCAACAAGTTCTTTCAGTTTCATTACCAGAGCCGCGCTTTCTGTCTGACTTATATTTTCCGCCATATCTCCCTCCGCAAATATAATACCTTTTTCTTCACTATAAACCAAATCATTAACCTTGTCATTGACTTAAGTCAAAAGCTGCGATTTCCCCGGGCGAGACGGTGTCGCAATTCCTTTTTTTGTCCCAGCCAGAGGCTGGTAAAATTTCGAGGCAAAGCGCGAAATCTTAATGCTTAATAAGTTTAAAATGTTAAGACTCCTCATCACGCCACAGCGTGATTCGGAATGACGTCTCACACTATTACAACACAGCCTCACATCCCTGCTTGCCTTTATGCCGGGGGCTCTATGCTTCCCTGTAAAAAAGGCCTCATTTGCTTTATGAGTTTTCAGGTTATCGGGCAACGTTTTCTTCAGATAACTTCTCGGAATCCTGCATCCTGAAAAAAATCGCCATCTTCTACTTGCCCCCGTCTCAGACTTTTGTTAGCCTGTATGAAAAGCACCCGGCATTTTTAATGGAAAATCTATGGAAATTCAACTTATCAGCGACATCAACAGGTGGTTTGAACAATACCCGGCAACGCATGAAATTATAAAATTCCTGGGTGTAGTTCTTCTGGCTCTTGCA
>JAFGMQ010000025.1 GCA_016927455.1 Deltaproteobacteria bacterium | reverse complement strand
GCTGAGGGCAGGCCGGCTGATGATAATACAGCCGAAGAGATAATCAGGAGGCTTGAAGCCCACAGGAACTATATTCCCTCCTCAGAACGCGCCCGCAGGGAATACGCTTATGTCCTGCTGAAAGAATACAGGAAGTATGTCAGGGAGCAGTCTGAAGGCAGAAGGTAACGGATTGCGCCGCAAAAAATGAATTATTTGCTTCAATTTAAAGGAGGAAATCCATGAAAAATCTTGGTTTGTTTATAGAGCGTTTCGATGATTCCCTATCCTGATATCAGCCCGGATATTTTTAGAATCGGCCCTCTTCATGTACGATGGTACGGCCTCATGTATGTGATCGCCTTTCTGGTCGCCTATTTCCTGATCAAACACCAGGAAAAAGCCAGGCCAATGGGCCTAACTCCCCGCCTGGCCCAGGATCTCATCTTTTATCTCGTTGTAGGCCTTATAATAGGGGCCAGGCTGGGATACATTATTTTCTACCAGCACATGAATGTGATGGATTATATTTATCACCCCCTCGAAATCATCGCGGTCTGGCACGGGGGCATGTCCTTTCACGGCGGGTTAATTGGGACCGTCATCGCCGGTTGGTGGTTTTCCAAAAGGGCCAGGCTGCCATTCTGGGCCTTGGCCGACAGGGTTATCATCGCCGCTCCCATTGGCATAGGCCTGGGGAGGATTGGCAACTTCATCAACGGAGAGCTATTCGGCCGGCCTTCTGATCTCCCCTGGGCCATGGTCTTTCCAACCGGTGGAACTCTGGCCAGGCATCCCTCTCAGCTCTATGAAGCATTCTTTGAAGGCCTGTTATTATTCCTTATACTCCTTTGTCTGAGCAGGAAAAAAATGCCGGAAGGGTTTCTTCTGGGAGCATTTCTCCTGGGGTATGGAATGTTTCGCTTTTTTCTTGAATTTTTCAGAGAACCGGACCCCCAGCTCGGTTTTATCCTCGGCCCTTTCACCATGGGGCAGGCACTTTGCGTAACTATGGCGGGACTGGGAATTTTACTGGTCTGGTTCCGTTCACAACATGATTGTATTATATCAAAGAATAGCGAACCCTGAGTAAAAGACCCAGGCCCACGAAACTCTTGCAAAATAGAGTTAAAAAAGGGTAAGTTGCTCATCAGAATGTGGAATATGAGGGAGACTTTATGAAAAAAGTGGATCATGAAAAACGGGAAAAAATAAAGGACGGGCAGGAGAAAACATTCCTCTTTTGTGATCTGTGCAGGACATCCGGGGAAGGACGCTCCTGCAAAACTAATACAAATCAATAGGAGGGAAAAAGTGGAAATTCATGTTGCACAAGTTATTGCTTTGTTGATTACCGGTCTGGGCGTTGGATTCGCGTCGGGTATGCTGGGAGTGGGGGGGTGTTTTATCATGGTCCCTGTACAATTCTGGGCCTTGACGTCCATCGGTGTAGATCCTACTGTTGCTATTCGCATTGCCTTCGGAACCAATTTGCTTGTGGTCCTTCCCACGGCCTTCAGCGGCGCCATGACGCATCACAAAAAGGGGGCCGTACTCTGGAAGGCAGGTGTGATATTCGGCATCGCCGGGGCTGTCGGTGCCTTTTTCGGCGCCTTCATCGCCGCGCATCTTCCGGGGCAGGTCTTGAAGGTTGCCTTTGGCGTTGCTGTAATTCTCGGGGCCATACGGATGCTTACAGCCAAGCCGCCACAAATCACCGATGAACCATCGGAAAGCATTGCCGCCTATATCCTGTGGGGGATCCCCCTGGGCATAGTCTCGGGCATCGTCGGTATCGGGGGTGGCGTACTTATGATTCCTGTCATGGTCTATTTTTTGAAATTCAAGATGCACCAGGCCGTGGGTACTTCTACGGCGCTAATGATCTTCACGGCCGTCGGCGGATCTCTCTCCTTTCTAATCAACGGGCTGGGGGTTCAGGGGTTGCCGCCTTATTCAACAGGGTACTTGAACTGGCTTCAATGGGTTCTTCTAGCCGGATGCAGCATTCCGATGGCCATTGTCGGCGCCAAGGTTGCCCATCTGTTGCCGGCCAAGCAGCTCAAATATATCTTTATTGTGGTGATGTTCTACATGGGGTTTAAGATGATCGGGGTGTTTGGGTGGCTTCATCTTCCTCTGTAGAGAAAGGAAAGTCTTATGTTCGAGAAATTGCTTTATCCGACTGACTTTTCCGATGTTTCTAAAAAGGCACTGGCTTACGTGAAGGGGATGCAATCTGCCGGGGCAAGGCAGGTGATTGTCTTGCGCGTGATCAGCGAGAAAAAGATGAAATGCATCTCCAAGGGCATTTCCATGGCCGGCAGGGATACTGCCTCTTTTTTAAAAGATGTTTGCGAAGGTCTGATACAAGAGGCCTCTGATGAAATGGAGCCTGTTGAATCGGAGCTAAAGGCTGCGGGCCTCGACGTAAAGGTGAGGATTGATTGCGGCCAGCCTCATGCGAAAATTTTGGAAATAGCTGAAGAGGAGGATGTTTCGGCCATTGTTCTTGGATCACATGGGCGAAGCAACCTTGCTGAGATGCTCCTGGGATCGGTGTCTGAGTATGTGATTCGTCATGCTAATAAACCTGTTCTGGTAATAAAACGGGATTAAAGAGCAGGTTGAAAAAGGTACTGGCGATGTGTTGATGATTTTATTGGAAAAAACCCTGATTTCAGTAACGATGAAATCGTTCTTATTTTTTACTTTGCTGCTTTTTGTCACTATCATTCCAGCTATGCTGAACCGGGATTCGGTTTGATCTTCATCGGGCCGGCACCCTGTGCGGGGATGGCCCTGGTGTGAACGGGATTGCTGAAATGATACGTTCCGCTCGCCACGGTGATCAATGAGGCCACCATGATCACTTCAACTTTCCTGATTCCCTTGCTCATGCCAGCCCTTTCGGCCAGCGGGGCCGTGCTTCTGATATTCATGGCTGGCAATACGGCCATGCCTGTTATTATGAAAAACATCGAGATCACGCAGTTCCGCTTGGGGTACCCCTGACTCTTATCTTCCCAATTTTGCTTGTGGCGGCTTTTATCACAGGTCTAAAAATGCTGACAAGAGAAGAAATATTGCTGCCCCCTTTTCTTCGGGAATATAAAACCTGCCAATTGCTTTAAGAATAGCGACTATGAATTTCAAATGCATGGTCATGTTGCCAACTGCTGTGACCTTTGCCTCTCAGATGTCTACTGCAGTCTATTTTTTTTGCCAGGTTAATCGCAAGATGCTTTGTGATAAATCAACAGGAAGGTTGTTTGGATTTCCGTCATTAATGAAGATGCGGATTTAGGAGAAAAAGCTGATTCATAATATACAGAAATACTGGCCTGGTAATATTTTTAATGCAAATCGAATCAAATCGCTGTCAAACCCTTTTGTTTTGGATAACAGGCCTGTGCATTCATTTAAAAAATTGTTGACAAGCACATACATATTTATATATAGCTATTTGGTAATTTATAAATGAGGTGCAAGATGAAAGCTTTTGTTGATGTTATGAAGGCACTTTCTGACCCGAATCGGGTAAAGATAATAATGATGCTTCAGCAAAAGGTGATGTGCGTCTGTGAACTCAGGGAGGTATTGCAGGTTGCTCAGCCAACAGTATCAAAGCACTTAAAAATACTGGAAAATGCAGGTCTTGTGACGTCGAAAAAGGACGGCATATGGGTTAACTACGAACTGGAAAACGGATCAACTAACCTTTATTCATCAACCATCCTCGACAATATGAAGAACTGGTTTGAGCAGGATGAAGCTTTTACGGAAATCAAGAAAAATATTGTCTTTATATCACGCGATACAATATGCAGCAGATAGATTTTTTCTTCTGGCGGTATGATTATATCAAAAGATTGCTGTTATTAAATATGAGGAGGTCTTTTTATGAAGGAACGTTCTAAGCTGCTCCTGATAGTGCTTACATACGCAGCCTGCTATTTCATACCATGGAATAACCCGGTCATTCGCCAATCCGGGCTTGAGGCATTCATGATGCTTCAGGAATATGCAAGAGAACATGTGTTGACCTGTCTCCTTCCCGCCTTCTTTATTGCAGGGGCTATAGCAGTATTTGTTTCACAGGCATCTGTTCTTAAATATTTTGGGTCAACCGCCCGAAAGATTCTATCCTATTCAGTGGCGTCAGTTTCAGGAACCGTACTTGCGGTCTGTTCCTGCACGGTGCTGCCCCTCTTTGCAGGAATATATACGCGTGGTGCAGGAATCGGTCCTGCCACCGCATTCCTTTATTCAGGGCCTGCAATAAATGTTCTTGCAATTGTACTCACAGCCAGAATTCTGGGTTGGCAGCTTGGTCTGGCAAGAGCCATAGGGGCAATCCTATTCGCGATTATAACAGGTCTCTTGATGGCCTTTATATTCAGAAAAGAAGAGGCAGAAAGAAGTGCCGGGCAGATATACCTTCCGGATGAGGAGAGGGACAAACGGACACTCCTTCAGGATTCCCTTTTTATCCTGACCCTTGTCCTTATACTTATATTCGCGGCATTTGCAAGGCCTGCTGAGGGATCCACGGGATTGTGGCCGGCTATCTTCGCCGCAAAATGGTTTATTACAGCCCTGCTGCTTGCTGTTATGTCATACATGCTTATAAAGTGGTTTTACAGGGAAGAACGCATAATGTGGGTGGAATCTTCCTGGGGATTCATGAAACAGATCTTTCCTCTCCTGGGGGCAGGCGTTCTCGTGGCAGGCTTTATGCTCGGCAGGCCCGGTCATCCCGCTCTTATTCCGGAGCAGTATATCCAGTATCTCGTAGGAGGAAATTCGGTTTGGGCCAACCTGTTTGCTTCAGTATCCGGTGCTCTTATGTATTTTGCCACACTTACCGAGGTTCCCATACTGCAGGGATTGATCGGATCCGGTATGGGGAAAGGGCCGGCGCTTTCTCTGATGCTTGCAGGGCCTGCACTTTCTCTTCCAAATATGCTGGTAATCGGAGGAGTCATGGGCTGGAAGAAGACCGCGGTTTTCTGCTCTATTATTGTTGTTCTTTCAACAATAGCAGGAATGATCTATGGATGGATTGCCGGATAATATTCACCGCAAAGGTGCAAAGTTCGCAAAGACCTGTTATCTATAAAAGAAGTGAAACTTGATTGCGAATACAGATTAGATGTGTTGAAGAGGCGATTATTCTTGATCTGAAATCTTGTGAAAAAATAGAACCCGTGCATAAGGCCCAATTGCTGACCTGTTTAAAACTATCGGGACTAAGCATTTGATTTAATGGTGAAGTCGAATATGCCTGCCATGCGGGAGGGAATTGTTCGAATTGTGAATGAATTAAAAGAATAAACCAAATGTGTTTCCATTTGCTTTGTGGCCCTCTCAGCGGAAAGCAAAAAAAGGGATCAAAACTTTGTGTTATTTGCGACTTTGCGGTGAATAAGAAAGGAGTATTGAGTGTCACAGGATGATGTAACTCAGATCAGGGTGGGCAATTCCCCGGTGGGCGTCATAGGGCTGAAAACCGTACTGGCGGAGATGGCCGAAGCTTATGGTTTGAGACCGGAGGGGGAGGTTGCGGAAGAACTCCTGAATCGTCTGTCTGAGAAGAATTATATTCCGGAAAAGGTAAAGGGGATTTATGGAAAGGCCTTCCTGCGGGAATTCAAGAAATTTCTGGGCAAGCCGTTTGAAGAGGAGGAGTCGGAGGGGATCAATATCAAGGTGCTGGGGCCGGGGTGTGCCCAGTGTGATCGCCTTGAGCAGGAGCTTATACAGGTCATGGCTGAAACCGGGATCCTGGCAGACATCGAGCATATCCGTGATATCAGAGAGATCGGAAAATACGGCGTAATGGGCAGCCCTGCCCTTATTATTAATGGAGATGTAAAATCAGTAGGTAATATACCCCCTAAGACAAAGATTATTGAATGGCTTAGGAAGGCTGACGAAAAAACAAGATCGTAATGGAGGTAGAATAAATGGAGATCAAGGTGTTGGGTCCTGGTTGTGCTAAATGTCAGCAGACTGAAAAGATTGTTCAGGAAGCTGTT
>JAFGMQ010000160.1 GCA_016927455.1 Deltaproteobacteria bacterium | reverse complement strand
CTGCCTTCTTTTTTCAGTCGTTTCATATCATCAAGCAGGGCTCTTACGGAGTCTGCCGAATGCCTGAAGGCTGATTTTTCATCACTTGTAAGTCTGATCTCGATGATCTGCTCAATGCCATTTTCTCCGAGTTTTACCGGAACACCCACAAACAGACCTTCTATGCTATATTCTCCCTCAAGATATGCAGAACATGGAAGTATCTTCTTTTTATCTTTCAATATTGATTCGGCCATCTCCACTGCGGCGGATGCAGGTGCATAATAAGCGCTCCCTGTCTTAAGCAAACCGACAATTTCTGCACCCCCGTTTCTCGTTCTGTTGACAAGAGATTCGATTTTGCCTTTAGACATAAGTTCTGTAATTGGTATCCCTGCTACTGTGGAATAACGCGGAAGGGGAACCATTGTATCACCATGACCTCCGAGAACAAAGGCATGAATGCTGTCGACCGATATATCAAGTTCCATCGCAATAAAGGCCCTGAATCGGGCAGAGTCCAGAACGCCTGCCATTCCTATTATCCTGTTTTTCTGGAATCCGCTTGCTTCAAGGGCGACATGGCACATGGCATCAAGAGGATTGCTGACAATAATAAGAATGGCTTCAGGCGCTACATTTGAAACCTTTGATACAGCGGAATGCATTATTTCCATGTTAGTGCCCAGAAGATCATCCCTGCTCATTCCGGGTTTTCTGGGAATTCCGGCTGTTATAATAACAATGTCTGAGTCTTTTGCATAACTGTAGTCATTAGTTATACCTGCTATTCTGGAGTCATGCTTTAGAATGGGCGCTGCCTGCAGAAGATCAAGAGCCTTTCCCTCGGGTATACCGTCAATGACATCAATAAGGACAACATCAGCCAGTTCTTTTTCAGCAATAAGCATTGCAGCGGTTGCTCCAACGTTACCTGCCCCTATAACAGTTGCCTTTTTTCTCATGCGCTACTCCTTTTGATTAAGTATTTGCAATATGTTCAATAAAATTTGACCTGATATTATAGACATTAAAAAGGCAAGGCAAACAAAATTTCAAGAATATGGTTTATCCCATTTTTTGAATGTTAGGTATTCCTGAAATTTTTTATTGTGCAGATTGACATTTTTTATTGAAATATTACTGCAGGGTTGAAAAAAAGGAGGAAATAATGTAGGCGTAATAATCAAAAAACCTTTTCTGTTTGACTGAGGAGATATGAATTGAAAGTAACTGGTGATTTTTATGCATATCTTTGGCCGGGATTAACAAATGCTGAGATGCAGACTTATGGAAATAACTGTAATTCCTATATTGTAGCTGATGCCCTCCCCGGCGGGAGGCATGTATTGGTCGACCCGGGCATGATAACAAATGAAACGGGGCTTAAATGCCTGGATCATCTTGTCGCTGAGATAGAAGCGGATGATCTGAGGATTGAGGACGTTGGTTTGATCATCAATACTCATGCGCATCCTGACCATTACGGGGCATCTGAAGAAATCAGAAAACTATGCAAGTCCCAGGTAACGATAGGCAAGGGGGAAGATGAATTTGTCAGGATGACATCAGGAAAAAAATCTGGAACAGGTCAAATCGGCTTTGAACTTCCGGAGCTTCAGCCTGATTTCTATCTTAAAGAAGGTGAATTGCTCCTCGGCAGCAGGTATATGGCTGAAATCTACTATACTCCAGGCCATACTAAGGGGCATATTGGTGTTTATTGGCCTGAGCATAAAATATTCATGGCCGGAGATCTGATATTCTATGGAAGTACTGGCCGGGTAGATCTTCCGGGGGGAAGTGCCCATATGCTTAAGAACAGTATTGAACGTGTTGCACGTCTTGATATTGAGTATCTGTTTACCGGACACCAGTATGGCGGCCCCGGCATTTTGAAGGGGAAGGGACAAATAGAAAGTAATTTCAGTTCAATAAGGGCAAATGTATTTTCATATCTGTAATTAACGAGGAAGAGTAAGGGCATGTCAAATTATAATAAAGAAATACGGAGCACTCTGGATATAGTTATGGAAAGGGCCCAGATGTTCGGGTCGCTTTCAACAGAGGAAAGCCGCAGGCTTAAAGAAAAAGAACTTATGATTGCAGGAGAAGCATTGTCAAAACGCTTCCTTGAAGGATTGCCGCTTCGGGAGATTGAACTCGAGATGCAGAAAAGGGAAGGGGATGATAAAAGGAAGGTTACCGAATATATGCTGTCAGGCCTTGTTGATTCATTAGATATTGAAAAAACGGATGAGGCTGAAATGGCCCTTGCCGGAATCCGGCATTTTTCAGGCAACTCTGATGCAGCGGAGAAAGTGAAAACGCTTATCAGCGAATACAGAAACGTATTAAAGAGGGCCCTTCGAGAAAACATTGGAAGGCTCACCGAGCTCCGGATGCAGGAATTAAAAGAAATCGGTATATGTGGATCTGCTGTCGAAGCCCTGCCCGAGAACTCTCCGGAATGGCTCAATATCAAAGACAGTATTGCCTCAGATTTTAATAACCGCCTGGCCGTTTTGACAAAAATCTGGAAAAGATAATGCTCAGTTACTCAACTAACTGACAGTTACTATCTAATTTATATATTTATGCTTTTTTCCCAGGGAATACCATAACAACTAAAAAGCCAATAGAAGAGAATAATCCACAACTGAGAAAAAGCATATCAAGGCTTGTGAGAGATGCAATCCATCCTGAAATGACAGCCCCCGTAATAAACCCTGAATCATAAACAACAGTAAAAACAGACATTACGGCAGGCTTTTCAGCCCTGCTCCCGTATCCTGCTGCCAGGGCATTGAGTGGCGGGAACATAAGGCCGACTCCAAGGCCGTAAATTACAGCAGGAATGAGAAAAAGACGTGTGTCAATCAATTGGGGAATTATTATAATTCCTGTTGCAAAAAGAGGATAAGCAAGAATAATAAAGGAAAGTTTAGCAAAATAATCAAATACTTTTCCCATTGTGAGAAGGATAAATATTGCTGTCAGGTATGAGATAAGAAAGAATGGTCCGCTTGATACACCATGTTCTGCAGAAATAAGGGCAATAAAATTCAATACAGTGGCCTGGCAGTGAGAAAAAATAAAAGTCAGGCATAAGAGATAGAAAAATGATCGGTTTTTCAAAATGTGTCTGTATCCGGAAGAAACTTTTTTCTCCTTTGACTGCAAAAAGGCCTGACAAGTTCCTGTCGAACAGACTGAAAACCACGCAAGGAGGATCGTCCCCGAAGCAGCAAAATAGAGAGCAGTAAAACCCCAGTATTTAATCAGCAGTTCTCCGAAAGCAGGCGCCAGTGAAACAGCAGCCATTATAAAAGCGCCTATGATACTGAAAGCCTCTCCTCGTCTGTCCGGATTAACTGTCTTTGCCGCAAAGGAAAAACTGCCTGAAATGAAGGCTGAAAACCCAATTCCGTGTAGTATTCTTATCAGCAGGATTAAGGGCAGAAAGTCTTTGATCAGACTGTAGGAAATGGACGATACAAAGATCATGGCGATACCGAAGGACATGACACGGTATTCACCCTTCAATGCTGCCAATTTACCCATAAGTGGCCTTGAGACTACAGCGGAAAAGGAAAAGATACCCATTGTCATGCCTATTATATGGTGATTATTCCCCATGGCTTCAAGAGCAAGCGGATAAAGATAAAGGAAGGATATATTGCTGAATACAAGAAAAAATGAAAGATTCAGAAAGAAATATTTTTTATTCCAGAATACTGAGCTGCTATCTTCAAGGCCTCTGTTTTTGTTATCCATATAGTGGATTGAAGTTCTTCTTTTTGATTTGATCAGGAAAATCATTCCTCATCAAACTGGGTTTTTAATCAGCCCTCCCTTAGAGGGCTTCCACAAAACGGGCAGAATCTGTATGACCTGTTAAGGGCCTTTCTGCAATTGGGACATTTGAAGAAAGCCTCGTTGCGGTTTATGTTTAAAGGCTCTCCGAATTCATTTGAGACGGCTCCGCAACTCCTGCATTGAAGAAAGGGCACCCCTTTCTTTACAGGAAAAACAGGGAAAAAGAAAAAAGAGAAATATTGATCTGTCCTTTGCATGCGGGCCTGGTAAAGGCCGCATGAGGTACACATCCTCGGTTGATCATCCAGGATAACTGTCTTTGGCTGTATACCGGCGATAACAAAAAACATTTTATAGCTTTAACCTTTCGTAACTGGATTTCAGCAGGTTTCAGAGACTGGCTCCATAACTCAAGAGTGTAAGGAAATCCTTTTTGCCGGTCAATAAAAAACTCAGACAAAAGACCAGTCATATTAAAGTGTTGAAGTTGAGTATGCTTTAACCCTGGCAGGAAACCCGCAATTTCATCGGGAGTACTGTTTTTTTTGATAACTTTAAATCCTTGAATCAGAACCTTGAATCGGATATTGTATGAAAAAATTTTAAGGAGACAAATATGAAGAAAATTAAGGAAGGTGTTTATTTTATTCCTGGACAGGACGAAATGATTCCTGATTCACATGTATATGTAATTGGAAATATTCTATCAGGTGACCTCAGCATTATAGATGCCGGGTTGATGGGGAAGGGCGGATACAAAATAAGAGAAATCCTTAATGCTGGTATCGATCTTTCCAGTATAAAGAGGATAATTATGACCCATACACATCTGGATCATATAGGCTGTTTGCCGGAGATTATTGAAAAAGTCCCTGATGCCGAGATCTGGATGCACATCTCTGAAGCTGAATCCATTGAGCAGGGCGATGAAAGGACTGTTTACGGGATGCCCATGTTTCAGGAAATGTGTCAGGCCCAGTACGGGCTTAAGCAGGGTGCATTCAAGTTAGAGGTTAACCGTAAACTTGAAGGAGGAGAGACGCTGGAGATAGGGGGAATGGTGTGGGAGGTAATACATATTCCTGGTCATTCACAGGGGTGCATTGCACTTTACGAACCTTCCGAAAGGATACTTATTCCTGGCGATGTTGTATATGCCGATTATGCAATCGGCAGGTTCGATCTTCATGGGGCAAGCGGGCCTGAATTGAAAAAATCTCTTTTGAGGCTGGGGGAACTGGATGTTGATATCCTCCTGCCGGGGCACAACAGAATCGTTGAAAAAGTGGAAACAGGATATATACTTGAAACAGCTAAACAGTGGGCACCATATCTTGTTTAAGGTGCAGGCTCTATATAGGAAAATATTTGACAGGATGACGGGGTACGGTGAAGTCCCACATCATGTTAATCCTGTTTATCCTGTCAAAAAAAAGATAAAGTGCCAGACTTATGTTTTTTATTCTATATGGTAATTGTAATATTTTTCAACTTCCTTCTTAAGCCAGTCCGGCCAGAATTCCTCCCCAATGGGATAACTTGCATCTAATGCCTGAAATGATCCATCGCCGGCGACTTTTTTTATTCTTTCCAGTGAGTTGAACCTTACTTCGTCAACCCCGATTCTTCTGGAAATGGCCTTGTTTATTTCATCCAGGCTTTTGTCATAAGGATTATCATTCATGAATGCCCTCTGGACTGCCAGTTCTTTAAGACATTCTGGTCCACGATACCATTCCTTGAAAGATGGGAAAAACATGGGGCCATAAGAAATCCAAAACTCGAGATAACTTGCTCCTGCGTTGTAAACTACCCAGACCGAACCTCCTTCACTTACGCTGCCTCTTACAATGCTGTCATCTCCCATTGCAATGTTTTTTCCTTTCAGGAGGGAATCAACACCGCCGAACTTCAATCCCACTTCCTGTGACCTTGTATTCCTTTCGCCCTCCTGGAATGTCCTTATAGCTTGAGGGAGTTTTATAAGGGCAGGGTATAGACTCTTTTCCAGACCTTCTGCAATTCCGACGGATACACCCCAGCCTGAATCAGGGTTAGGAATAACGAAATCTGCCTTTGATGTTTTATATTTATCTATAAGTTCAAGGCCAAGTTCCTTTCTCAGCTGGAAAATTTCTTTTCCTCTGAACAATGAGCCCACATTGCCATAATAAACACCCTGAAAAATATCCGGCATCATGAACTCATTTCTCAGTCTTTTTGTTTCATAACCATTTGATGAGCAAATGGTCATTTCTGCACCATCATATTCCTTCTCAAGCATACCGTGGAGTCTCCTGTGAGAGCATGACTCTGAGCTTACTACAAAAGACCCGTCAATTAATGCATAACAGAAAGGTTCAAATGCCCTGTCGTCGTTCAATGAGATAAGAAAGGTCTCCTTCCCGTCATTAATAAGTGCTGTAAGTGCAAATGTGGCCCTGCCGTGCAGTTTATCAACAAGTCTTTCACCTGCCTCAAAATTAATCCCGACCTCATTTACGTATTTATGAAGCAATGCACCGATTATTTCAGTTTTGTTTTCAGTGTGAAATCCATAATATGGGGCAAGCTCTGCTTTCAGATCATCCTCCTTTATGAGGTAGCCATCCATAGTCAGGACCAGTTTATATTTTGATCCTTTTTTTGGGAAGATTTCTATCGGTTCGGCATTTGTTTTTTCAGCTATGTTTCTTTTTGTATAACCTATATTTCCTATTGCGGCAGTCGGGTCCAGATCCTGGAATATCTTAATCATACTATAATCAATTACTTCAGCTATCCGGCCTAACCCCTTGTAAATATATATTCCTTTACCATTTCCAATGGCAATTCCGGTACAGGCTTTTCCCCTGTGCTGGCATGCACCTGTGGCCAGAAATGTCTTGTTTACAAGCTCTTTGTCATTAGGGCTGTAAATGCCTACAATCCCATCCATTTTTTATCTCCCTGTAATACAACATAAGGGTTATCTTCCGGTGAGCATGAAATGCTGTTTAAGCGATATCAGCGTGGTAGCTCTGCAGTGATTTTACGCTCCCATGACCGAGACGGTCAGCAGCTATGCCTCTTGCCGCTGCAAGTGCGGCAGCAAGGGTGGTAATGTAAGGTACTTTATACTTGATAGCAGCCTTTCGAATATAGGAATCATCATGCTTGCTCATTTTTCCGCTTGGTGTATTTATTACCAGGTGGATTTCGTTGTTGTTGATCCCGTCTACAATGTTCGGCCTGCCTTCATGCATTTTAAGAATCCGCTCTGAAGCGATTCCATTTGCAGAAAGAAATTTGTGGGTTCCATCAGTAGCCTTTATCTTAAAACCCAACTTCTCGAATTGCCTGGCTGCTTCGATAACGGCCGGCCTGTCATTCTCGGACACGGTAATAAGAACAGTTCCCACTGAGGGAAGAGTCTGCTGTGTAGCTTCCTGTGCCTTGAAATAAGCCAGTCCGAAAGAGTCCGCCATTCCAAGCACTTCTCCTGTGGATCGCATTTCGGGTCCAAGGATTGGATCTACCTCCGGGAACATATTAAAAGGAAATACAGCCTCTTTTACCCCAAAGTGGGATATGGATTTTGGTTTGATATTGAGGTCTGCGAGTTTTTTTCCAAGCATGATCTGAGTCGCAATACGTGCCATGGAAATATTGCACACCTTGGATACCAGCGGCACTGTTCTGGATGCACGAGGATTTGCTTCAAGGATGAAAACCGTGTCATTCGCAATAGCATACTGTATATTCATCAAACCGACCACATTAAGTTCAATGGCTATTTTTTTGGTATATTCGTAAATTGTATCGAGATGTTTTGGCGGAATACTTATCGGAGGAATAACGCAGGCGGAGTCTCCGGAATGTACCCCGGCAAGTTCAATATGCTCCATGACAGCGGGAACAAAGGCTGTAATGCCGTCTGAAATAGCATCAGCTTCAGCTTCAATCGCATTTTCCAGAAATTTGTCAATAAGGATAGGCCGTTCCGGGGTTACATCTACAGCGGCAGTCATATAGTGCTTGAGCATTGCCTCGTCATGAATTACTTCCATTGCCCGGCCCCCCAATACATAGGAAGGCCTGACCATGAGCGGGTAGCCTATACGGCCCGCAATATCAATAGCTTCCTCAAGAGTACTGGCCATTCCGGATTCCGGTTGAGGAATGCCGAGCCTGCTCATAACGTGGCGGAATCGATCACGGTCTTCAGCCAGATCAATAGCATCCGGTGATGTCCCGATAATATTAACCCCTGCAACGGCAAGTTCATTAGCGAGATTAAGCGGTGTCTGCCCTCCAAACTGTACAATGATACCTTCGGGTTTTTCCTTTTCATAAATGCTCAGAACATCCTCAACCGTCAGCGGTTCAAAATATAGCCTGTTTGATGTATCATAATCAGTAGACACTGTCTCAGGGTTGCAGTTGACCATAATTGACTCGAAGCCTTCATCACGTAAAGCGAATGCGGCGTGAACGCAGCAGTAGTCAAATTCAATTCCCTGCCCTATCCTGTTAGGCCCTCCCCCCAGCACCATGATCTTGCGATTTTGACTCGTCTCAAGCTTGTCCTTAGCATTGTAGCTCGAAAAGTAATAGGCCGCATCCTTTACTCCGCTTACAGGAACAGGCTCCCAGGCTTCATTGATATTCAGAGAAATTCTCTTCGCCCTGATATCCTTCTCCGGAACCTGCAGGAGTCTTGACAGGTATTTATCAGAAAAACCGTCTTTTTTTGCCTGTTCAAGAAGTGCGTCAGGGATTTGAATGCCCCTGAAGGTAAGTATTTCTTCCTCGAGTTCCACCAGTTCTTTCATCTGCTGGATGAACCAGCTTTTAATATGGGTCTTTTCGTTAAGTATGTCTATACTTGCACCCTTTCTCAATGCCTCATACATTATAAACTGGCGTTCACTTGAAGGTTCTGCCAACAGGTCGAGCAGGTCCTGTAAGGGTTTTTTATAAAAATCCCTGGCGAAGCCGAGGCCGTGTCTGTTTGTCTCAAGGGATCGAATTGCCTTTTGAAATGCCTCCTTGTAAGTCTTTCCAATACTCATCACTTCGCCAACGGCTCGCATCTGGGTGCCTAATCTGTCTTCAACACCCTCAAATTTTTCAAAGCCCCATCGGGCAAATTTAACCACCACATAATCACCGGAAGGAGTGTATTTATCAAGTGTCCCCTCCCTCCAGTAGGGCAATTCGTCAAGTGTCATGCCGCCTGCAAGTAAAGCTGAAACAAGGGCAATCGGAAAACCGGTTGCCTTTGATGCAAGTGCTGATGACCTTGATGTCCTGGGGTTTATTTCAATAACCACCACACGACCTGTTTCAGGATCATGGGCAAATTGTATATTTGTGCCTCCAATAACTTTGATGGCCTCAACAATAGCATAGGAATATTTCTGCAGTTTTTTCTGAAGCTCCGGGTCAATTGTCAACATGGGGGCGGTACAAAAGGAATCACCTGTGTGTACTCCCATGGCATCAACATTTTCGATAAAGCAGACAGTAATAATCTGGTTTTTGGAGTCCCTAACAACTTCGAGTTCCAGCTCTTCCCATCCCAGAACTGATTCCTCAATAAGAATCTGGCCGACGAGGCTTGCTGATATTCCGCGACTTGCAATAGTACGGAGTTCCTCAACGTTGTAAACAAGACCTCCGCCTGTCCCGCCCATAGTGTAGGCGGGACGGACTACTACCGGGTATCCGAGGGTTTCTGCAATTTTCTCGGCCTCTTCCACGGTAAAGGCTGGTTCGCTTTTAGGCATTTCAATGCCGAGCCTGTTCATAGTATCTTTGAAAGCTATCCGGTCTTCACCTCTGTGGATGGCATCCACCTCAACGCCGATAACTTTAACACCATATTTTTCAAGCACCCCTGCGCGGGCCAGTTCTGAAGAAAGATTCAGGCCTGACTGGCCTCCGAGATTTGGCAGAAGTGCGTCAGGTCTCTCTTTTTCTATGATCTGTGTCAGTTTATCCAGATTAAGAGGCTCAATATATGTAAAATCGGCCGTCTCAGGATCTGTCATTATGGTTGCCGGGTTTGAATTGACCAGGACTATTTCATAGCCTAAGCTTCTTAGAGCCTTACATGCCTGAGTTCCGGAATAGTCAAATTCACATGCCTGTCCTATAATAATTGGGCCGGAACCGATAATCATAACTTTTTTAATATCGGGATTTTTTGGCATAAAAGTTTCCTCAAGTGCAAATTAAGTTTTAATGGGGTATTTCCAGGATAAGTTGAATAAAAAAACATATCAGGTCTTGGCTAATATAGAGAAGTGACATTTCTGTGTCAAGGATGAAACCATTGGCAAAGTCAATCATTTTGATGAGTGCCGTGCTTATGCTGAAAACAGACATATCTGCCAAAAAGCTCTATGCCAAAAAGCTCTGTGCCAAAAAGCTCTGTGTTAGCAACAAATAGATTTGTCCGCTTTTGTAACAAGTGAATTGTCCGCTTTACAGTGATCGGAAAAGCTGTGGAAGCCGTAGG
>JAFGMQ010000159.1 GCA_016927455.1 Deltaproteobacteria bacterium | reverse complement strand
CCTGTGGGGGTTCAAGTCCCCCCTTCGGCACCATTAAATTAAGAGTCTCAAGTTGGAGATATTGAGCCTGAGCTCGTTAAAGAGCGCACTGTGAATATGACATGCACTCAGGCAATCAGCAACTGGAATATATTTATCAGGCATGCCGTTCGTTTTTTGGAAGGGCACTATCTGATCCTTAAAAAATACTGGATTTAAATCCATGGGAACCCAACGAAGGTTAATCGGTTTTGCAATTTTTTTGTGATCCCGCATAATTCATGGATGATCCTTTCAGTAATAATATTGAGATATCTGATTATGACTAAGCATAAATTGATTGAAATCCTTAAAAAACTTCTCAAGACAGACACTGAATTGAATTTTTTGACTGAATTGTCGGATGAGGACCTCCAGACGCTGGTGGCATGCGTCAGGAGCAGCCTTGATAATAAAGAATAAGATGCAAGTTCAGGGGCGGTCCAGACAGTCTGTTTAACATCTGAATTCTTATCTGGCTCAAAACAAAAAAAGGTGGAGATTTTTTTCCTAATGACATGAACTGCATTTGTATCAGTTATGAGACTTATCCTGCCAGTGCCTGTTATTCTTATATCAGCAGCAATAATATATATGTGTTTTCACTCCGGTGAATAGACGGTGACGTAATTACACAAACATATCCCGGCCAGAGGCTGGATGTATAATGACAAAAAAAGAATTACAAACAACCTTCTAATCCGGCATCCAGTCACCTCTGAGATATGATTTATTCCGGATGCAGGCCGGAGGTTATCCTGCCCCAGCCCAATGGCCGGTAAAAGATTTATATATACCAGTGCAGTAACTGCCGCATGTTCCACCGATCAGGGATTTAAGGAGGTTTGAAGGAAATGATAACTGCTGGAATAGATTGTGGCGCAAAAAATACCAAAACAGTAATTATAAAAGAGGGTCATATTGTTGGGAAGGGCAAGGTATTAACCGGTTTTGATCAAACCGAAGCAGTGCTTAAATCTTTTGAAGAAGCATTGAAGAACGCAGGAATCAGAAAAGAAGACATTCAGAAAATCAATGGCACAGGGTCAGGAAAGTCGAGTATCAGGATCGCCTCTGATATAGTTAATGAAATCAAGGCAATAGCAAAGGGTGGATGCTATTTTTTTCCAGGTGCACGCACAGTTGCAGATGTGGGCGCCGAAGAAGGAAGGGCTGTGAAGATTTCAGAAAGCGGCAATGTTGAGGATTTTGCAATAAATGAAAAATGTGCAGCCGGAGCCGGCGCCTTTATAGAGGCTATGGGTCGGGCGCTTGAGACCCCGCTTGAAGATATGGGCCCTCTATCCCTGAAATCGGATAAAGAAATTCCTATGAATGCCCAATGCGCTATTTTTGCAGAGTCCGAGGTTGTCGGTCTAATTCATTCAAAGACGCCATTGCCGGATATCATCAGGGCTATTCATGATGCAATGGCCAGCCGAATCGTCTCATTGATTCGCAGAGTCGGTGTGAATAATGATGTGATTATGGTCGGCGGTGTAGGATACAATCCTGGATTTATACGTTCTATGGAGCGTCAGTTGAACACAAAGATCCATGTTCCGGATCATCCGGAATTTGCAGCGGCGGCAGGCGCGGCAATAGTGGCTGTAGAAGAGGCATAATATCAGGTGGATGTGCTGATAATCTTAGGGTTTTCAAATGACGGAAAATAAAAAACAGGAATTTTGGAGATGGGAAGAGAGCAGTTGGAAGAATCCTGATATCAAATGGCAGGATTCAGGATATATCACAGTTGGTATCGATGTAGGCTCAGTAAGCTCACAGGCCGTTATTATGACTGATGGGGAGATATTTGCCTACGGGAATGTGAGAACCGGGTCAGACAGCCCCTACAGTGCGAGCAATGCACTCAACTTCGCTCTTAAAGATGTTGATATGCCGGAAGAGCGAATCAACTACTGCGTCGGGACAGGATATGGCCGTGTTAATGTTCCGATGGCGGACAGATCAATTACCGAGATTGCGTGTCATGCCAGGGGTGCAAATTTTATTTATGGACCTGAAGTCCGCACTGTTCTTGATGTTGGAGGGCAGGATATCAAGGCAATCCAGTGCGATGAAAAGGGGAAGGTGACCAACTTCCTGATGAATGACAAATGTGCTGCCGGAACCGGTCGAGGAATGGAGGTCTTTGCAGATCTACTGGGCGTTTCCATCGGCGAAGTCGGTGACCGTTCTTTTCAGTTTGAAGGTGAAGATAACGTTGCAGTTTCAAATGTTTGTGTTGTTTATGCCAAGTCAGAGGCCACAGGTCTTCTGAGAAAGGGTCATACAACAGAGCAGGTGCTTGCAGCATATTGCGAGGCAATGGCAGAACGTATATATTCACTTGTCGAGAGACTTGGTATTAATCCTGAGTTCTGCATTACCGGCGGCATGGCTAAAAACCGGGGAGTCAGTGAACGTCTCATGGCCAGAATTGGATTAAAGGCAATGAAGACAAGGTGGGATACTCAGATCGCAGGTGCTGTTGGAGCAGCCCTTTTTGGGTACTCTCTCTGTCTGAAAGGAAAAGGGCGAATTACTCAAGAAGTATGAGGTGATGTAATGCTTGCCAATTATGGTTATATTGACGGATCAGGGAGCTATTTTATTTCCATTGACACAGATAAATGTGACGGATGCGGTAACTGTGTAACCGTTTGCCCTTCCGGTATATTTGAAGTCCTTGATGAGGACCCGAATGACCCATTAAGAGATGGGCCTGTTGCAGCGGTGGTTGGAGATAAAAAAAAGAAATTGAAATATGAGTGCGGCCCCTGCAAGCCTGTGAACGGAACCCCGAAACTTGCATGTATAGAAGCCTGTAAAGCCGGAGCTATTTCTCATTCCTGGTAAAATTTCCATTCTGATTCTATGATTTTTATCTGAAACGTGCAATCCGCAAAGAATTCTGCAAACAGCGATGATCAGAAAAATATGAATCCGGTAAAATTGAGGATTAACGGTCAGGAAGTTGAAGCAACGGCAGGAACATCTATTCTGCAGGCAGCCAGAATGTCCGGGATTTATATTCCCGCTCTTTGCAGCCATCCGGATCTTGGGTCCGCAGAAGGGTTTTTGGCGGAAAACCTGATATACCAGTGTAACAAAAAGACTGCAAATGCCAGGCCCTATTCGGCAGGGAAAGGGTGTGGCCTGTGTTTGGTGTCAATCAGGGGCGAATCGGATTTGGTAAAGTCCTGTATAACCGAAGTAACAAATGGTATGTCGGTTATTACGGAAAATGATAATATCAGAGAGCAACGCCGCAATAACCTGGTTTCTTTGCTTTCAATTCACCCTCATGCCTGTTTGACCTGTGCCCAGCAGGAAGGTTGTTCTCTCAGTCAATGCTCTTCCAGTGTGCCTGAGGAGGAAAGGTGCTGCAGCAAGTTTGGCCACTGTGAACTGCAGGATGTCGCAAATTATATAGGAATTCCCCTTTCCACGCCCGGATGGTTGTCAGCCGGCCTTCCAGTGTTTGAAGATCAACCCCTTTTTGTCAAGGACTACAATCTCTGTATCGGCTGTACAAGATGTGTAAGGGTGTGCCGGGATATCATAGGAATCGGCGCACTCGGGTTTGTATATGATGAAACCGGCCGGATTCAGGTAGGCACAATCGAACCCACCCTGGAAGCTTCAGGATGTAAATTCTGTAATGCCTGTGTTGAAGTCTGCCCTACAGGGGCGTTGATGGACAAATCAGCATGTATGGGAAAAATGGGAGAGGATATTGTTCCGTGCAGGGAGATTTGCCCAGTCCATATTGATATCCCAGGATATTTGAGGCTGATTGCCGAAGGCAGGAGAAATGAGGCTGCTGCGGTAATAAGAGAAAGGGTGCCTTTTCCAGGGGTTTTGGGAAGAGTTTGTCCCCATCCATGTGAAAAAGTTTGTCGGAGAGGCGACCTGAAGGAACCTGTATCAATCTGTGCCCTGAAACGATACGCTGAGGAAGGAGATCAGGGCCTTTGGAAGGTAAATTCAAAATTTGGCAGTGAAACCGGCAAAAAAGTGGCGATTGTCGGGGCTGGTCCAGCCGGTTTAACAGCGGCTTTTTACCTCCGGAAAAAGGGACACGGGGTAACGGTATTTGACGCCAGAGCCAGGGCAGGCGGAATGATGCGTTACGGTATTGCACGGCATCGCCTGCCGGAAGAAATTCTGGACAGGGAGATAAATGAGATTTTTAAGCTGGGTATTGAATTTAGAAAAAATCAGAGCCTGGGCAATGATTTTACCATTGATCAGCTTAAAAACGATGGGTATGAAGCCATTTTTCTTGCTGTCGGGGCTCAGTCAGGCCGTCGTATCACGCTTGAGAAATCGGATTTGCCTGATGTCCTGTGGGGGGTTGATTTTCTTGTACAGGTTGCAGAGGGAAGAGATATCCGGCTTAAAGAGAATGTTATTGTAATTGGTGGCGGCAATGTGGCTGTTGATTCATCCATGACAGCTCTGAGATGCGGGGCAAAGAATGCGACAATAGCATGTCTTGAAAAAAGGGAAGATATGCCGGCGTATGACTGGGAGATCGAAAGGGCTGTAAAGGAAGGTGTAAAAGTTATGCCGTCACTGGGACTCAGCAGGATTCTGCACAAAGACGGCCATATAGAAGGTGTTGAACTTATTGAGTGTACTTCTGTCTTAGATGAAAATGGGAATTTCAGCCCATCTTTTAGTGGAAAAAAGGAAAATATTAAAGGAGATCAGCTGATTCTGGCTATTGGACAGACATCTGATCTGTCCTTTATCGGGGATGACAGTTCGATTTCCGTTGAAGCAGGCTTCATTGTGGTTGATAAAGGCACTCTTGAAACAGGACTGAAAGGGGTATATTCCGGAGGAGATGTTACAGGCGTGCCTTGGTCTGTAATTGATGCAATCGCCGATGGCCGAAAGGCAGCAGCATCCATTGACAAATTTCTGGGAGGGTCAGGAGATATTGAGGAGGTTTTGTTTTCGAGGGGAGCCCCGAACCGGCATATAGGCCGGGACGAAGGGTTTGCTTCATGGCCGCGTGAAAAGGTTCCGGAGCTTGGTCTGGAATCAAGCCATCAGGGATTTCAGGAAATTGTCTCAGGCTATTCTGATCAACAGGCGTTAAAGGAAGCCAAAAGGTGTCTGCAGTGTGACCTGCGTCTTTTTTTTGACAGTAATCCTGTTCCTCCGAAAAAAATAAAAGCACTTAACAGGGAAAACATTAATGCTGTTCCCGAAGGTGAGGGCGTTTTCAGGCTGTATGACGTGGAGAAAAACGTTATTTTCATTAAGGGCTGTGCCAGTCTGAAGGATGCTGTGACCAAAGCTCTGAATGAATATAAGAAAGCAGCCTGGTTTGATTTTGAAGAAAACAGAATGTACTCAATGCGTGAGAGTGAAATGATTCAGAGGCATATTCATGTCTTCGGGAAAATGCCCGGTTTCGTAGAAGATGAAATAGATGACCTGTTTTGATTTACAGACGAAATTGAAATATGCTTGTTCATAATGGTAATTTATAGTATTATTGCATCATTGTGTTCATAAAATTTATGGTGATTTCGAAATTGCGATAAAAAAGATTATGTTAATTTTTCTGATCATAAGTTTGAACATTTATTTTATGGTTGCGGGAAGGCTGTTAATCATTGGTGACTTATTTTAAAGGTAATTCATGGATTATATTCTGCAGGGCCTTTTAAAGGCCTTTGAATTACTTATTACCGGTAATCAGGAAACTTACTCTGCCGTATTTGCATCTCTCAAGGCATCTACAATGTCGATGATTGGGAGCCTTACTCTGGGTGTGCCTTCAGGCTTCCTTTTAGGGTATACTGATTTTCCCGGCAAGAGGCAGGCAAGGGCAATAGTGGACACCCTGCTTGCCCTGCCTACGGTTGTTGTTGGACTTCTGGTATATGCCTTCATATCATACAGAGGTCCCCTGGGAGATCTGGGGCTTCTCTTTACAATACCAGGCATTGCCCTGGCGCAGACCATACTTGTCCTTCCTATTGTAATATCTCTGACAGCTACTGCCGTAGAATCTCTGGATAAACGATTTAAGTCAACCCTTATGGCACTGGGAGCTCATGGGAAACAAATCGCTGTTGCCAGCATTCTGGAGGCGCGGCATGCAGTTTTGATTGCTGCTGTTACTGCTTACGGGCGGGCTATTTCCGAAGTCGGCATATCAATGATGATAGGCGGAAATATCAAATGGCATACCAGAACAATAACAACGGCCATGGCGCTGGAAACAGGAAAAGGTGAGTTTTCAACTGGTATTGCCTTGGGCATTGTTCTGTTAACCATAGCCTTTGTAATTAATTCCATGTTAACAAGACTTAGAAAAAGATCGCTATGAACGAAATTCCTTTTTACAGAATTACCGGCCTGACGTATCGTTATGGAGGCGGGCGTTTTCTGCTTCAAATACCTGAACTCGACATATATAAAGGTACTTCAGTAGGGATTGTCGGACCTAATGGCGGCGGGAAAACAACATTTTTGAAGATTCTTGCACTTCTGGAAGAACCCGATGAGGGAACAATATTTTTAAACGGTAAAAAGGTGGATCAAAACGACTATGGCCTGAAGAGGAGTATTACAATGCTTCTTCAGGAACCATACCTTCTGAAGAGAACTGTGTTTGAAAATATTTCCTATGGGTTGAAGGTAAGAAAGGAAAAGCAGGGCATTGCCGAAAAGGTTCACTCAGCAATGGGTCTCGTGGGTCTTTCCCCTGAGGAGTTTTCCCATCGGCGTTGGCATCAGTTATCAGGAGGCGAGGCCCAGCGGGTGGCTCTGGCATCGAGGCTGATTTTAAATCCTTCTGTTTTAATCCTCGACGAACCTACTGCCAGTGTTGATCAGGAGAGTGCAGTTCTTATCAAGGAAGCCATAAATGCCATGCGGGAAAAATATAATACCACGCTCATCGTGGCCAGTCATGATATCGTCTGGCTGAATACTGTGGCTGATAAGATTTACCGTGTTTATGGGGGAAGAATAGCAGGATATGCGTCTGATAATATCATAAGCGGACCCTGGGCAAGCGATTCAGACGGGTTGTGGAAGAGTGTTCTTCCTGACGGACAGGTCATCCATGCAGCAACACCGCCCGATGATTCAGGTGAAAAGGGGCTTCTGGACCCGTCGGATATAATGATATCGATACAAAGACCGGAAGGCATTTCAGCACAGAATATAATCAGAGGAAGGTTAATGCTTCTTTCACAGGAAAATCATTCAGATAAACTCCTTGCCAGGATTGATATTGGGGGCTTCTCCATGACAAGCCGGATTACCCGAAAAGCCGCCGAATCTATTCATCTCTTTCCGGGTGAAGATGTCTTTGCAGTCTTCAAGGCATCATCTATACGCTGGCAGTGACCCTCCGTGCTCAATATAAACTCAGCAATTTTTCTTGAGAAGCCTCCCATAATGAATACTGCGAGCCGGATTACCCTTGATCCATCCTTTGATAAACTCTGAGAAAAAACTTGCCAGATGATTTTTTTTGTTATATTGAACTATATAGCCTACTAAATATATAGAGTATATGGTATTTCAAAAATATGCTTACAAAAAAAGCAAAATACGGATTACAGGCCATTCTTCTTCTGGCAAAGGATTATGGAAAAGGCCCTATAACAATTGCTGATCTTGCCCAAAGGGAGGGTATTCCGAAAAAATTTCTTGAGTCAATCCTGCTTGCCCTGAAGAACCGCAATATATTGTACAGCCTGAAGGGAAAAGGCGGCGGGTATGTCCTGGCAAGACCTCCCAATGAGATATCTATGGGTGAAATTGTAAGACATCTTGATGGGCCCCTTGCTCCTGTCCCATGTGTAAGCAAAACCGCATACAGAAGGTGTGAAGAATGTGAGGATGAAAGGACATGCGGGATACGTCTTGTTATGAAAAGAGTCAGGGACTCCATAGCAGATATACTTGATGGCACAAGTCTCGAAGATGTCCTTAATATGATTGATGAAGCCAGGCATGAGATTCAGAATAGATTTTAACGTTTTAATTTGAATTTGGTGGATGCTATGAAAAAATTGATGGTCTTTTTTATCTCTTTTCTTATGATAAGTTTCTTCGGATGCACAAATGACCAAAAGCAGACAGAGAAAACAGGTCTGGCCGGGAAAATAACAATTTCCGGGGCCTGGGCACTCTATCCCATGGCTGTAAAGTGGGCGGAGGAATTTCAAAAGATCCACCCGAAGGTTATCATTGATATCTCTGCAGGGGGGGCCGGAAAGGGTATGGTTGATGCCCTGTCTCAGGCGGTGGACCTTGGAATGGTATCACGCGATATAAGTCCTGCAGAGATTGAAAAAGGGGCATGGTGGGTCTCTATGGTTAAGGATGCCGTTGTGCCCACTGTCAATCAGGAAAACCCCCTGCTGGATATCCTGATAAAGAGCGGCGTTACCAGGGAACAATTAAGGGATGTCTGGATAACAGGGAAGATAACAAACTGGAGTGCTTTTACAAAGGATGATGCAGGCCTGCCTATCTCGATTCACACGCGTTCTGATGCCTGCGGGGCTGCCATGACATGGGCCAAATATCTGGGCGCCCATCAGGAAGATCTTTTGGGTGTAGGGGTATATGGAGACCCTGGTCTGGCTGAAGCTGTAATCAATAACCGAATGGGCATAGGCTACAACAATATCAATTATGTATATGATGCCAGGACAAAACAACAGGTTAAGGGTATTCAGGTGCTTCCCATTGACCTGAATGGTAACGGCGGCATTGATGAAGAAGAAAATTTCTATTCAACCCTCGATGAGGTTACAAGTGCCATAGCATCGGGCAGATACCCATCTCCACCTGCACGTGATCTCTATTTTGTTTCTCATGGACCTCCCAAAAGGACTGTGGTCGTTGAATTTATCTGCTGGGCACTCAGCCAGGGGCAGTCATTTGTTTCAGAAGGGGGCTATATCCAGCTGCCCGAGGAAAAGCTGAAAGAACAGATCAATCGGCTAATTTCATCTGATCAGTAATTCCAGGGATTTCGATTTGAAAAGGCTGACTTTAAAATGAAAAGCAGGAGATTGTTCAAAGACAACCTGGCTCGCTCCATAATGTGGTTTTCAGCCATATTCTGCATCCTGCTGGTCATTCTTATCGGTTTTGCCTTATTCCAGAGATCGAGATACATTCTTGCCATGAAATCCCTGGCTGACCTCTTTTTTCTGGATTCGTGGCATCCTTTAAAAGGCGAATTCGGGTTCTTTCCGTTTATAATGGGAACCCTGTGGGTAACCTGCACAGCGGTAATAATTTCCGTCCCTCTTTCATTTCTCACCGCCATATATCTCTCTGAGTATGCACCCCGAATGATAAGAGAATGGGCAAAACCTGCAATCGATTTGCTGGCAGGAATACCTTCAGTTATATATGGTGTGTGGGGAATTCTTGTCATTGTACCCTTGACAAAAAATTATATTGCTCCATTTTTCGGGAGACATTCATCAGGTTACACGGTATTTGCTGCAGGTGTTGTCCTGGCTGTAATGATATTTCCAGTTATTATCCATGTTTCCATTGAAGTTTTCAGGTCCGTTTCATTCGAACTCAGGGAAGCCTCATGGGCTCTTGGGGCGACTAAATGGCAGACAATAAAACATGTTGTTGTAAGAAAAGCTCTTCCAGGTATTATCGCTGCAAATGTGCTTGGTTTTTCGAGGGCCTTTGGCGAAACCATGGCAGTTTTAATGGTTGCCGGAAATGTTCCCAAAGCGCCTTCATCAATACTTGACCCTGCTTATCCACTTCCCGCCCTTATCGCTAATAATTATGGGGAGATGCTTTCGATTCCACTGTATGATTCAGCTCTTCTCATGGCGGCACTCGTTTTATTCATTGTTGTACTATTCTTCAGCATCCTGTCCAGGTTTGCCCTTGTCAGGGTGGAAAGGAGTTCAGAATAAATATGCGTTCAAGGAAGATTGAAGAGGCAATTTTCAGGGGTATTATGATTGCAGCTACTCTGGTCGTCCTTTCATGTTCAATACTCATACTTGCTACAATACTGATAAAGGGCTTGCCGGCAATGAATCTGGATATGATTACCAAGACACCCAAGGGAGGGTATTATCTTGGGAAATCAGGCGGGATATTAAATGCCATTGTGGGATCTATACTGTTGACAGGGGGGGCGACACTTGTCTCAATTTTTCTCAGCCTGCCGGTAGCACTATACGCCAATGTTTATGCAGATAAATCTTCAAAACTTATTGCCTTCACAAGGGTGTCGCTGGATGTTCTATGGGGGGTTCCCTCAATAGTTTATGGTGCCTTCGGTTTCACGATAATGCTGTTCTTAGGGCTAAAGGCCTCGCTCCTCGGAGGAATTATTGCCGTAGCCCTCCTTATTTTTCCAATCATGTCCCGGGGCATGGATGAAGTTATGAGGATGGTGCCAAAGGAACTTCTCAACTCCTCTTACGCTCTTGGAGCAACAAGATTTGAAACAGCATTAAAGGTCGTAGTCAGACAGGCATTACCGGGGATACTGAGTGCAGTGCTCATAGCCTTTGGCAGAGGGATCGGCGATGCCGCATCAGTCATATTCACCGCAGGATTTTCAGACCGAATAAACTTCTCACTGTTCGAACCAGCAGCAACACTTCCCCTGGCTATTTTTTTTCAGTTGGGAACTCCGTTTCCCGAGGTTCAGGAACGTGCTTATGCCAGTGCACTTATATTAACCATTATTGTATTTCTGATCAGTATAGGATCGAGAATCCTGATACGCAGATACAGCAAACATGTGATTAAGTGAGAGATTGACATGGAATCAACTTCCCATATAACTGTTCAGAATTTAAATGTTTATTACGGCGACAATCATGCCCTGAAGGATATCACCATCAATATCCCCGATAAGCAGATTACTGCCATTATCGGGCCCTCCGGGTGTGGAAAGACAACCTTGCTTCGCGCATTCAATCGCCTTATCGACACCGTAGATGGTGTCAGGATAACAGGAAAGGTCCTTGTTGACGGTGAGGATATCTTTGACCCGAGGGCAGATGTCACCATGGTAAGGAAAAAAATGGGATTGCTTTCACAAAGGCCTTATCCCCTGCCCATGTCAATTTTCGACAATGTAGCGTACGGCCCAAAAATACACGGAATAAGAAAGAAAAAGGTTCTTGAAGAAATTGTTGAACATCATTTGAAAATGGCAAGCCTCTGGGAGGAAGTTAGGGACCGTCTTCATGAGCCTGCGTCCCGTCTTTCGATCGGCCAGCAGCAACGCCTATGCCTTGCAAGGGGACTTGCTGTAGAACCCGAGTTCATCCTGGCTGATGAGCCAACCTCTGCTCTGGACCCGAAGTCGAGCCTTTATATTGAAAACAGATTCAGAGAACTCAGGTCACAATTTTCTATCATCTTAGTGACTCATATACTCCGTCAGGCCAGAAGGCTCGCTGATTATATTGTCTTTCTTTATCTGGGAGAATTGATTGAGCACGGTCCGGTAAATGAAATATTTGAAAATCCCAGAGAGGAAAGAACCAGGGAATACATCAGGGGAGTTATCAGCTGATGCCTTCATAAAAAGCCTAATTCCTTTCCTGTACTCTTTATCCTTTCTTCCCGTTCAGGACATCTGCCGGGGTCGGGCTATTTCACAAAGGTAATAGTGAAAGGAGCCTCGCTGCCTTCCTGGCTGTCTTTCATGGACCACCCCTGACTCAAGGCAGCCCGGGTAACATTTTCCCTGGAAGTTTCGGTATCAACCAAAACAACAATTTCTCCCTTATCAATTTTTTTTATCTGGTCCAGAGTCATTAATACCGGCTGTGGACACGATAATCCTCTTGCATCAACAGTTGTACTCATCTTAATTACTCCTTTATTTCCTGACAGGGTTTACCTGATTTCTATCTTGTCTATCCTGTTATCCTGTCGAATATTTTTAAATATGATAAACAATTACCTCATTAGGCAATCTTTTTTCTCAT
>JAFGMQ010000024.1 GCA_016927455.1 Deltaproteobacteria bacterium | reverse complement strand
AGGATATCCTCAATAATCAATTTTGTTCGACCGTAAGGATTTGCAGGCATGAGAGGAAAGTCCTCAGTGACAGGCACCTTATGGGGGTCGCCATAAACTGTTGCAGATGAACTGAAAACAAGATCTTTGACATTGTATTTCGCCATTATTTCGAACAGGTTCAAGGCACCTGAGACATTATTCTGATAGTAAAGGAGAGGAAAGGCTACGGATTCTGAAACTGCCTTGAATCCTGCAAAATGAATTACGGCGTGGATGGAAGAACTGCTGAAGACCTTATCCAGGGCCATTTTGTCGAGCAAATCCACCTTATGAAAAACCAGATTCCTGCCGGAAAGTTCCTGAACCCTTGTCAATGATTCCTGTTTGCTATTTGAAAGATTATCCACCACTACTACGTCATACCCCGCTTTTAAGAGTTCAAGACAGGTATGGCTGCCGATATACCCTGCTCCGCCCGTTACAAGTATTCTCATAATTTATTCTCACTCAAATATGTATTCATGTATTTAACGAAAAAGCTCCTTTGCCTATGTCCAAGCCTTCATATCATATTGCCGACCTGCCCGCAACCCAGCCCGTTGAAAATGCCGCCTGAAGATTGTAACCTCCTGTATCACCGTCTATATCAAGAACTTCACCTGCAAAATAAAGCCCCTTCACTATTCTCGATTCCATGGTATAAGGGTCCACCTCTTTCGTATCCACGCCGCCGGCTGTAATAATTGCCTCATCAAAAGGCCGGTATCCGCTTACATCAATGCGGAAATTTTTCAGCCATTCAGCCAGCCGCTTACGCTCCACAGCAGTGATCTGGTGACCCTGCTTTTCGGGTGAAATATTTGTCAAGTCCAGGCAGACCGGAATCATTTTCCGGGGGAGCAGCCCTTTCAATATATGCTTGAACTGCTGCCTGCCATGAGCATCAAAATCTCTAAGAAGACGCTCGTCCAGTTTTTTCTTGTCAAGAGCGGGCTTTAGATCAATAGAAATGGATACTTTTTTGCCCTGACGAAGTCCATCAACAGCTTTTCCGCTTAACGTGAGTATTGCCGGACCTGTTATACCAAAGGCAGTGAAGCCCATTTCCCCGAATTCCTCAGCCGTCTTTTTCCCGTCTGTCCATAACCCTGCCTTTACATTGCGAAGGTTCAGGTTCTCCATCCTGCGCGCAATGTCTCCCTGTGTCTCCAGCGGAACAAGGGCTGGTCGGACAGGTACAACAGTATGACCGGCCGACAGGGCAAGGCGGTAACCGTCACCAGTTGATCCGGTCAGTGGATAAGATGCCCCGCCCGTGGTAATGATAACTGAATTGGAATGGAAAGCAGCGCTCCCTTTGCCGGAAGAAACTCCGGGTACCTGAACCCCTGCAACACGTCCTTCTTTGATAAGCAGACTTTCAACCGGGGTTCGGGTCTTCATCGTCACGCCGCAATCGCCGCTCCACCTCAACAGGGCGTCGGCAATATCCCCTGCCCTTCCGCTTGCCGGAAATACTCTTCCTCCACGCTCTGTCACAGTCGGGACACCAAGATTTTCAAAAAAGGCTATAAGGTCGGAATTGAAAAACCTGTTAAAGGCCTGACGCAGGAAACGCCCATCAGGCCTTAAATGCTTAATAAATTCATTCAGATCAGCAGTATTAGTAAGGTTACAGCGCCCCTTTCCTGTAATTCGAAGCTTTAATCCCGCACGAGGCATCTTTTCAAGGAGCAGGGTATTAGCCCCGGATCTTGCTGTCTGACCAGCCGCCATCAATCCTGCGGCCCCTCCTCCGATCACAATCACCTGATATCTTGACTTCTGCACTTGCCCACCGAATGCCTGAATTCTGAGATTGGGGTCCTGAAGCCGGGGTTTGGGTTAAAAAAGCAAGTTAAGATTCATAATGCTGCGAAAAACCGGAAATTGCCTGCAATAAATTTTCAACTTGACTTAACACTGCTATCTACCTATAAAATCATCAGTGAACTACCCCGCCCACAGGGCGGAGCATCTTAAAAGATTAAATGAGTGGGATTGCATCCCCCTTACCCCCGCTCCGCATTCATCCCCGTCCACAGGACGGGGTATTCTGCGGCGTATTTCATAAATCTTTAAAAAACATCCTATAACTGTTCTTTCCAATATTCAAACAATTTAAGCTCTATACTAGGCCTCTTAACAAAGGAGACAATATACATAGCAATATACCAACCTATATACTCCAGGAGTCAGGAAATGAAAAAGCTATTGCTTTCAATCTTTATTGCTGGTTTTCTCATCTCGGCGACAGATTTCGGCAAATCCATCGCAGGAGGCCCTCCCGGCAAAATACATGTTTCTCCCCAACAGTTGAATTTTGCCACCAACGGTTCCCAATCTCCGCCAGCACAATCAATTATGATAAGCAATACCGGAGGATGGACACTGTTCTGGAATGTCATGTCCAGTTCTCACTGGCTGAGCTGCAGCCCTTCGTCAGGCACCAACTGCGGCCAGGTAGATATCAATGTATCGACATATGGCATGATGCCTGGAAATTATACCGGTACAATTACTGTATCATCTCTATATGCCTCAAACTCACCTCAAATAATTAATGTCAATGTCTATGTCTATGAAAAGGGGACTACCACCACCCCCTTCGGCAGTTTTGACACACCGATTGATGGCTCTACCGTGAGTAGCAGTGTGCCTTTAACAGGTTGGGTACTTGATGATGTCGGCGTTAATAATGTCAAGATATACAGGGGTGAAGGCACATCTCAGGTCTATATCGGGGATGCCGTATTTGTTGAAGGCGCAAGGCCCGATGTCGCGGCGGCCTATCCTGATT
>JAFGMQ010000158.1 GCA_016927455.1 Deltaproteobacteria bacterium | reverse complement strand
TTGTCGTGGAATGACGAAGAGGAGGTTTGGAGACAGGTCAGAGACCTGTCTCTACAAAGACCGCCTTACATGGAATGACAGAAAAAAACCTTTGTGTCTTTGTGCCTTTGTGGCTCTATTAAAAAATCGGGCAGGCAGAGGCGCCTGCCTCTACGGGTGTGAATGATGATTATGGTATAAAAAAATCAAATAGATCCTGTAAATCCTGTCTAACGTTTTTAAAACCGGGCAGACACGCAGGTCTGCCCCTACGGGTATGAATGATGATTATGGTATTAAAAATCCTATAGATCCTGTTGATCCTGTCCATATTATTCTAAAAGATTCTGGATTCAACGATCCCCAGTGAAATAGGTTTCACATTTCACGGGGCAGGCTTGTCGTGGAATGACAAAGCGAAAAATCTTCGTGTCCTGGTGTATTTGTGGCTCTAACCGGGTCGGCTCCAAATCACTTTAACCGGTTCAGGGCAATCTCTTCCTGTTATGGCCTCATATATGCGTTTCGCAGTTTTATCAAAAATCTGCCTGTAGTTCGGATACTTGATATTGCGGTCAAATACTTTTTCGTCTTTCAAATAGCTGAGCATATCCAGCTTCATGTCAATCTCGACTGAAATCCTGTCAAGCAGTGCTTGACAGTGTGCCCTGTCATCCGCCAGTATGCCTTCTTCTGTAATGATCGGGTCCCCTGAATCCATTTCCTGATTAATTTCATTGGTAATTTCAATTGCCTTTTCCAGTGAATCAATTTCCTTTGGAACAGTTGCCTGTACGAGCTTAAATACGGCGTCCAAAGGGGTCATGTCGATAAGCTCGGGATGATGAAGGTAACTGAAGTCGGTATGATACTTTACGTCAGGTCCTTCAACTCCATAAACAGTTTTACCATGCCAGTTTTCAGTATACTGTATTATCTGATCTTTGCTCCATTCTCCCTTTGGTTTAAAAAAGAGCCAGATGACTTCTGACAATTCCTCCAGGCATTCCTCAACCGTGTTATACATATAATCGGCAAGATGTTTTCCATCTTTGAATATGTCAATACCGGCAAATTCAATCCCCGGCAAAGATGCCTGTAAAATCAATGTGCGATCACTGAGGTTGCTGAGAATTATAGAATACGCATTTCTGTTCCACCGCGCCAATTTGCTATCTTCAAATTCCATTGTTTCAAACAGGCTCATTTCTTTAAATGCGCCTGGTGTCACCAGCACAGCACCCGTGTCCGGAGGAAGGTCAATCTTTTCCATTACATCGAGATAAAACTCCCATTCATCATCCTTGCTGATCTGCATGGGCAGCAGTTGACCCGGGTTCTCAAGCAGATGCTTTTCCATCACTAAAAGCATCAATTCCAAAACTGCCTGCCAACCGGCTACAAATTGGTCGCCGCCTGCTTTTTCCCGATCTTCAGCTTTTTTGAATATGGCCTTTACTGATTCCTGCATTGATTTTTGTCGCTGTTTGTCCATTTTCCCGCCTTTTTTTTGCATTATCGATTTTTAGAAACCTTGATCCTGATTCAAAACTCCTGCATCTTTCTTTTATATTGTTAGTTGTTGAAAAAAATTTCTTTTTACATTATTTCCGGGTTTCATGTTCAAATCGCCTGTATACCTTATCATCATTTTTTATTAATTGAGTAGATATTTATTCAGAAAGCTGTCCATGGCCTCAAAAAACCTGTGCCTGTTATCTTGCAGGCTGAGATTATGGTCACCCTTCTCGAGTTCAACATAGGTGAATACCTTATTCTCTTTCTTTAATTCCTTTGCCATGTCTCTGCTTTGATCTACAGGCACTGTCCGGTCATCATCACCATGGCCGAGAAGGATCGGGATCTTTATCTTGTCTATATGGTAAAGCGGGGAAACAGCCTTAAGCTGTTTTTTGTCCGTTCCAAGCTGTTTACGCGCAACACCGTAGTTCAAATAGCCCTGGCTTGATTTGAGAAGCCCATTAAGATCTCCTATGCCGGCAAAACTGATGGCGCACCTGAACAGGTCAGGCGTCTTTACCGCTCCCATAAGAGCTGCATATCCTCCATAACTTGCTCCTGCAATGGCTATTCGCTCAGGATCAGCAATCTTCTCTTGTATAAGCCACCTGGCGGCGTCTGTCAGGTCATCCTGCATAGTCAGCCCAAATCTCTGTACTGCCTCTTCTTCAAATTCTCTTCCATAGCCGGATGACCCCCTGAAGTTTGGCTGAAGCACTGCAATACCCTTGCTTGCAAAAAATTCCGCCCAGTAATCAAATCCTCCATAATCCCTCGCCATTGGCCCGCCATGAGGAAAAATCACAGCCGGGCAGGGCGAGCCCTTTTTGTAACCTGCAGGAAGTGTAATGTAGGCTTCTATCTTCTGGCCGTCACGGGCAGTGTAGGTGACTTTTTCGCTGCCCTGAAGCTTCCCATCCAGTTGAGGATAGCTGTTGGCAATTACGCCCAGGAATTTCCGGTTACGATCTCCCAGATAATATTTTCCAGGCACGGTGTCGCTGGTGCTGTAAACGATATATCTCTTTTCATCCTCGCTGAAATCGATCAGATAATTGGTTGTATCAGGAAGCGCCTTGTTGACTGCCATCTGAAATCTCTTATATTCTTCGTTCCAGTAGATCCTGCTGTCTTTAGCCTCTCCATGGTAAACGCCTATTACATCCCTTGTCTTCCGGCTGTGGATCAGGCTGCCGCTGATATCATAGGTATCATCACTTGCCAGTAATTCCATGGGCAGGTCATCCCTGCTTACATCCACCCTGAATATGGCGTTTCGCCCTTTGTGGTCAGCGCGGACATACAGGATATCAGGGTCCAGTCCAAACCCCATGGGTTCTATAAAGGGGGTATTGTCAAAGGGCTTTGCCTGCCATATTTCTTTCCATTCTTTTTTCCCCGGATCATATAGAAGGGTAGAAATGGTAGTTGTTGAAGGGTTAAACATGGTCCCGATCCTCACTCGATCCTGCTGGTCTGTTCTCCAGTCACGCACATTTTTTTTAAAATGCTGAACCACGGATCTATCCTTCGTATAGATGTTGATCTTGTAGACAGTATCGAGGGTTGGTTCCTCAAGGTCGATTCCCATGAGTATATGTTCGGGATCATCCGGAAGAAGACTGATAATATTGTCCTGAAATTGAGAATAATGATCCGGGCCACTGCTCATTTTAGGCCTGGAGCTCTCCGGCTTGATCAGCAGATAGCTTTCTTCGCTGCCGTCTGCCTTACCGACAAAAAGCCTTGTTTCCATGGTGGGAATCCCGTAGCGGTAATAGGGAAAAAGGACACTGAATAATACCATTTCGTTGTTTGCCCATTCCGCATAACCAAACCTGAGATTTTCATTACCTGTGGTGAAAATAAAATTTTTCTTACCGGAATCGAGATCCAGACACACAAGGACAGTCTGATCCTCCATATTCTGCATAAAAATTATTTTTTTACCATCCGGTGACAGTTTGAGCTCATAAACCTCGGGAAGGGCGCTGAAGGCCCTTGCAGGCAGAGACTGCGTCCAGGCCGAAATGTTCTGTACGGGGATTAGCATGAACAATAACAGTAGCAAGGCAACAGTTGAACCCATCCTTAATATCATTTTCATTTAAGACTACCTTTCATTGAACGACATGCAGTAAAGTTATCAACTATATAACATATACAGGCAAAGTAGTGTCAAAATAAAGGATTTAATTTTTATGAATGTTTAACCCACGACCAGTGTTTAAGTTTTTCGATAAGAAGTTGGGCATCAATGGGCTTTGAGATATAATCATTCATCCCTGAATCAAAACATTTCTGATTATCTCCTTTCATTGCATGAGCGGTCATAGCAATAATAGGTATCTCGTTGTCAAGCACGCCCGATGTCTTGTCACGAATAACAGCGGTTGCTTCAAAACCGTCCATATCAGGCATTTGTATGTCCATTAACACAAGGTCATACTGTTTCTTTTTCAGGATATCAACTGCCTCCTGGCCCGTTGAAACAGGGTCTGCACTGTATCCGAATTTTTCAAGAAGCTTAAGGGCAAGTTTCTGGTTAACCGGATTATCTTCAGCCAGTAGTATTTTCATATTATGTTTTTCTGAATCCAGGAGCGAATGTTTAGTGACAAGGACTTTCTTTTGATGGGGCTTCTTTAAGTATGATTTGTTTTCAATTACAGCCTCAAGACATGCAAGGAGCTGTGCGCGTTTTACAGGTTTAGGAAGATACGCGGAAAACCCGATTTCCTTTACCCTGCTGGCATCACCCCTCAAGCCGAAATAGGCGAGCATAATAAGTGTGATATCCCTGTGTTCCGGGTTTGAATTTATCATTTTCCCGAGATCTTCTCCATTCATGTCATCCAGCATCTGGGCGATGATACATATGTGGAAGGGTGATTTTTCGCAGGCGGCTTTATCCAGTTTTTCAACAGCTTCTGCTGCAGTGGACGCCTCCTCATAAAGGCAGCCCCAGGAGCCTATATGCGTGCTGATACTTTCCCTGCTTGAATCGTTTTTATCAACCAGCAGTATCTTTTTGGATTTTACCGATTCTTTAGGGATGGTCTTTTCATGTTGTATTCCGGGTTGTTTTTTAAAGAGGGCTGTAAACCAGAATCGGGAGCCCATGTCAGGTTCACTAACAACCCCTATCTCTCCGTTCATTTTTTTTACCAGCTGCTTTGATATGGCAAGGCCAAGACCCGTTCCTCCATATTTCCTGGTGGTGGATGGGTCTACCTGTGAAAATGATTTAAACAGCCTGTCTGCGCCTTCTCTGGGAATACCGATTCCGGTATCCTCTATTGATGAAAGGATGGCGGCCACTGTGTCGGTTTCCTCCTTGAGGGAGATTCTCATGGTTACGCCTCCCTTGGCAGTAAATTTAATGGCATTTCCTATAAGGTTTGTAAGTATCTGCCTGAACCTGCCCGGATCACCCATCAGTTTTGAGGGCACATCGGGATGAATAATGCAGGAGAACTCTATTGATTTTTCATGCGCCTTTACAGCCATCATATCGGCTACGCTTTCCACTGTTGTGTGAAGATCAAAATCAATTTCCTCGAGCTCCAGTTTTCCTGCTTCTATTTTTGAAAAATCCAGAATGTCATTTATCAGGTTTAAAAGTGAATGGGCGCTTAATGAAACAAGGTCTGCATAATCCTTCTGTTGTTCATTAAGGGGGGTGTCCATCAAAAGGCCTGTCATGCCGATGATGGCGTTCATAGGTGTCCTTATTTCATGGCTCATGTTTGCCAGAAACACGCTTTTTGCCTCATTTACAGATTCTGCCTGTTCCTTTGCCTTCCTTAGTTCTTCTTCAGCAAGCTTTCTGTCTGTAATGTCCTCAATGATGCCGACATACCTGATCCCATTGTCTGAAAAGACCGGTGATGACTTGACATTGATCCATCGCAGCTCTTCATCATTCAGGATTATTCTGCATTCTCTTGAATAACTGATTGAATTGCGCAGGGATTCAAACCATTCGCTTTTAAACCTGTCTTTCTCATCCGGGTGAAAAAAATTCAGCCAGTCAACCGTGAGACTATCCATAAGGGATAACCTGAAGATATCCTGCCACCTGGTATTGGTGTATAAAAGCGAGCCCTTTTCATCAGCTTCAAAGACCCCGACAGGAAGTGTTTCGGAAATGAGGCGAAAACGCTCTTCACTGTCCTTCAGCGCCTGCTCAACACTCTTATCTTCATTTTTTTCTTCTGTATCTTTATCCTTTAACATGGCAATATCCAGCGTATCCATGCATGACATAATTTCTCCCAGTAAATCATAATTTAAATTAAGAAATATAAATTTACGTAATTATTGTGTTGTCGATATTAA
>JAFGMQ010000157.1 GCA_016927455.1 Deltaproteobacteria bacterium | reverse complement strand
TGACGAGCGCGGCGAGGTCATCCTGGAGCATCCTGCAAATCAGCATCCTTTTTATAATCACAGGATGCTGACAGAATTCTGGGAATACACGCCGATCAGTCAGCCTGCTGTTTTCTGGAAAAGAGATCTGTGGGAGGCATGCGGTCCGCTGAGGGAGAATCTCTATTTTGCCATGGATTATGACCTGTGGATGAGAATGAGCAGGAAAACGGATTTCAGTCTTGTTGATGCCTATGTTGCGAGATATCGCATACATCCTGATGCCAAGTGTTTTTCAGATAATTATGGTTCAAGAATTGAATTAATCAAGGTGAGCCGCCAATACTGGCCGTCAAGATTAAAGCCCCGTTACTGGAGCCTGCTGTTTAAGTACCTTTTTTCCAAAAACAGTATCACACAGCATTACAGTGACGGTCAAAGATATATGGATGCAGCGGTAAATTATCTGAATGCTCATAAGAGACTGAGGGCTATCGCCTGCTTTTGCAAGGCTCATTTTAAACATTTTCGCACGCCTTCCCTTCCGGGATACCGTCCTGTGCTTAAAGGGGTCCTTGCTAAAGGGATTGGACCCAGGTGGTTCTGGCGGTCCGGACGCAGGGTGTTTAATTTTGTTTTCAGGCGGAAGATAGTGCGTCTGGTTTTATACCATTCCATCGGTCAGTCGGGCTCGATTCTGCTTACTGCTGAGGCCGAGGGCTATAAAAATCCCCAGTTCAGATTCTGGGGCAAGAAAGGGAGTGAAATCAGTCTGCTCAGAGACTGGGAGTCGGAAAACATTTTTCAAATTCATGATCCCGGCAGGGCAATGCCTGAATTTGGAGTTCATATAAGGGCCGGGGATAAGGGTGATTTTATAAATCAGGCTTGGACTGTAATCGGCCCTTAGTACCCTTGTGGATTACATGATATATTTAATCCGAAAAAGCTGTACCATTTTGATTTGCCTGCACAGTTAGTTAATGGGAAGAAGCAACGTTTAAATGAAAAAAAAGAATACATTACGTGTATGTTTTTTTACTTCACACCCGGCAAGGGCCGGATCAGGCTCTGAGCGGCTTATGTATGATACTGCCGCCGCACTTATCGCAAGGGGGCATGATGCACGCGTCTATGTGATGAACTCACATCTTGGGAGCAACCCACCTTTTTATGAAGGGCAGATCCCTGTGCTTCCTTTTGAAAAAAAGGGAGAGGAGTTTTTCAGGAAAATTACGGGCGGCAATGACCTGATATTCCCCTCAACTGCAATAATGCGATTTCACCCATGGATAGGATCAGCAGATATCTGGCATTTCAATAATATTCATGGTCACTTTGTCAGCATTCCATTGCTGGGCCTGTGGAGCTGGACAAAGAAGATTGTTATTTCTCCGGTAGATCAGTATCTGACCACAGGCCATTGTCCATATGCCATTGAATGCAATAAGAACCTTAACGGGTGTGGGAACTGCCCAAGGCTTAATGAGCCCTGGCCCGGAATATCGAGGGATTCGACTCACTTTCTCTGGCTGGTCAAGCGGTCATTTCTGAGGTTATCAAGGCTGAACATGTTTTTCCATACACATTTTCTGGCATCCTACTACCAGCAGAGCATCAAAAATGACGGTTTTCCCGTTATTCATTATGGCGTTGATATACTTCGTTACCGTCCCATGAAGAAACGTGAATGTGCACAATCGCTTGGAATAGAAGAGCCAAAAGGTTTTACCATCGGGTTGCTTCACAGTTTTATCCTGGATCCAAGGAAAGGATTTCTTCCTGTCATTGAGCAGTTAGGGTCGCTTGCTGAACGTTTTCCAGAAAGAATTGCACTGTTAGTCGTTGGACATAACAGTGAAGAAGTAAGGAAGGTTATCCCTGCAGGTCTTTCCCTTATAACCCTTCCTTTTCTTAAGGATCCGCGTGACTTTGCCAGGGCTCTCAACTTGTGTGATGTTTTATTATACCCTACAGTGGCAGAAAATCTGTCACTGACATGCCTATATTCACTGGCATGCGGTGTGCCGGTAATCTCATATGATGTCGGAGGGCAGGGGGAAGCCATATCTCATGGCAAAAATGGTTTCCTTGTCAAAATAAATGACGGCAGAGGAATACTGGGTGCCCTGACAAGACTGGCAGAAGATCCGGAGTTTCACAGGAGAATGTCTGAAGGAGCCAGAAATACAGCAGAAAAACAATTCGATTTTGATCGATATATAGACGAACTGCTGGTTTATTATCAGTCAATTTTGTAATGATATCTGGTTGTTAAAATTATTAGTATGTTGAAATAGGTCTGTTTGTCAATTCAGAGGGGCATTATAATGCTGAACAGAGAAAAAAAAGTTGAAGCGAGGACATCATCTGACTTTGTCCTGATTATGGGCGGATTAGGATTTATCGGCAGTCATTTAACTCGAAAACTTCTTGCTTCAGGATATCGAATCCGTATTTTTGACAAACTGTACGGCTCACATGATCTGGTTTCTGATCTGGCAGACAGGGTTGAAATTCTCGAAGGTGATATTGAAAAACCGGAGGATGCCGTAAATGCGTTAGAAGATATAGATATTGTAATAGACCTGATTCATACAACAGTCCCGGGGTCTTCCATGTTAAATCCTGTCTATGATATTCAAAGCAATATTGCCTCGCATGTACACTGGCTGAAACATCTTGCAGATACTGAAGTCAAAAAGGTAATCTATGTCTCATCAGGGGGAACCGTATATGGTATACCAAGGGAAATTCCCATCACAGAAACCCATCCTACAAATCCGCTTTCATCTTACGGTATCACCAAGCTTTGCATAGAGAAATATGTTGCCATGTATTCGGAACTTTACGGTATCCGGCATCTGATCTGTCGTCCCTCAAATGTTTACGGGGAGGGACAGCGGCTCAATATCGGACAGGGGGTTATCGGGGTATTCCTTGACAGGGCAATGCGATGCCAACCGATTGAAATCTGGGGGAACGGGGAAAGTAAAAGAGACTACCTGTATGTTTCAGATCTTGTTGAGGCTATTGCAACTCTGCTCTCTTACTCAGGAAAGGAGAAGGTATTTAATGTGTCCACAGGAAAGGGTTATTCCGTGAATGACATAGTCAGGGTTATTGAGGAAAATACGACTCTGGATGTTCATGTCCACAGGGAGCCTGTCAGGGGATTCGATGTGCCTGAGAACGTTCTTGACAACCTTTTGCTCTCAGAGCAGACAGGCTGGAAACCCGGGGTAGATCTGCAGGAAGGAATAAGGCGTGTTTACGGATGGATGAAGAAATAGGAAAGATTCAAAAAGGGCCTAAGGAGAGTGAATCGTGACCGATATGCCGGTCGTAACCGTTGTAACTCCATCTTATAATCAGGGTAAGTTTATTGAGCAGACTATCAAAAGCGTTCTGACTCAGGATTACCCTGATGTTGAGTATATAGTCATTGATGGAGGATCCACGGACAATACCCTCGAAGTATTGAAAAAATATTCAGGGAGACTGGACTGGATTTCAGAGCCGGACGAGGGACAGACCAATGCCATTAATAAAGGATTCAAAAAGGCGAAAGGGGATATACTCTGCTGGCTCAATTCCGACGATACATACGAACCTGGCGCAATACGCAGGGCAGTGGAATTTTTTATTGATAATCCGGATGTCATGATGGTTTACGGTGAGGGAAATGAAATTGATGAGAACGGGGCATTGATTCAGCGATTCCCGGCGACCCGGGAATTCGATCTGTGGGCGCTTGTTTACATATGGGACTATATCCTGCAGCCCACTACCTTCTTCAGAAAGAGCGTGTTTGATGAAATAGGAATGCTGAATGAAGACTATTACTGGTGCATGGACTGGGATTTATGGATAAGAATAGGCAGCAGGTTCAAG
>JAFGMQ010000156.1 GCA_016927455.1 Deltaproteobacteria bacterium | reverse complement strand
ACAAGATATTTTTACAAAATTCATTATCATTTTCTTCAAGAAATGGAATAAGTGCGACTGCTGAGGCAGGCAAGAAAATCCGGCTGACGGAGATCGGATTTATCGCTGTTTGAAGACCCTGTTAAACATTTAATCAGAAAACCCCGATATCCTGCCTTTATCTGCAAATTCAGCAAAAAAATCAAAATACTGATTTCCCCCAGTTGAATATGTGTCATTATGGCCTGCCTTTTTCAAAGGAACAAAGAATTTGGGCTTATTAGCAGAATTAAACAGGGCCTGTCCCATTGAAAAAGGGATGATATTGTCTTTCTCACCGTGAATAATAAGTATGGGGACGGAAATCAGGGTTACTTTTTTTATGTTGTTGTAGTTGGCAGGCAAAAGGAATGAGACAGGTAAAAAAAGTGGCATTCTCCTTGCCATTTCCCTCGTGGATGTAAAGCCTCCCTCTATGATTACAGACCTTACCTGTCTATTCAGGGCAATTTCAAGGGCAACTGCTGCACCAAGCGATCGCCCGAAGGGAACTACCCTGTCAGGAGGAATCCGCTTTTGTTTGACAAGAAAATCGTAAGCGGCCAGGCCATCCCTGTAAATACCCTTTTCAGAAGGGTTCCCCATGCTTTTTCCGTATCCCCTGTAATCAAAGATCAGGACCTGGAGATTCTGATTCAGCAGCATCCTGATATTGTCAAGGCGGTGTGATATGTTTCCTGCATTTCCGTGACAGAACAGTATAACCGGGCGGTCTCCCTCGAGGGGAAAGAACCATCCGTGAATTTTAACACTGTCTTCAGAATTGAAATAGACATCCTCACCTGCCAGCCCCCATTTCCGGGGATCGCCTGCAAGGGCTTTTTCCGGATAAAAGACCATGAAGTTTTCAATCTGCCGGTAAAAGATAAAGAACAGGACGGCCAGGAATGCGACAACTATTATGAGCATTAACCCGGAGTTTGACATAGTGGTTATCCACGCATTTTTTTTGTCCATTTTGTCCAGACAAATACCGGCTTCATGAAAGTTGCCATGCTTTTTATGAAGCCGTCTTCAATTTACAGCTTTTTTAAAAGCTGGATAGCCGCTGTAAGCATCGGGTCCCACGTCGGGCTGAAAGGCGGTGCATACGGGAAATCGCACTGGCTGAATGCCTCTACCGTCATTTTCTGGTGCAGGGCAACTGCTGCCGCTTTTATCCTGTGGGCAGCGCCCTCTTTTCCAACTATCTGCATGCCGAGAAGCCTTCCGGATTTCCTGTCACCGACAATCTGTATATAAAGAGTCTTTGAACCCGGATGGGCGTGCGCACGGGAGCGGGTTTTGACAACTTCTTCGACAGGGTCAAATCCTGCTTTTTCAGCCTCTGACACGCTGAGGCCGGTCCTGGCCACTTCAAGGTCAAAGACCTTGAAGACTGCAGACCCGACTATCCCTTCGATCTCCACATTCTTCCCTGTTACGTTGTCCCCGACCGCCCAGCCGGCCCTGTTGGCCCTGAGCGCCAGGGGTACCCATGTTTTCTGTCCTGTAATGACATTATATGCATCAGCACAGTCACCGGCGGAGTAAATGTTTTCATCGCTTGTCCTGAGCATCCTGTCCACGGCAATTGAACCGGAAGGGCCAAGGTCAAGAGCCGCATTAGCGGCAAGTCTGCTGTTTGGCTTTACGCCTGTTGCCACAAGTACCATTTGACACCCGAGGGTCAAATCGCTGCAAACGACCTCCAGCGAGTTGCTCCCTGGTTCCGTAATCTTTTCTATCCTGTGCCCCATATGGATCCCGACGCTGTGCGCTTCAATTTCTTCCCGGACAACGCCTGAAAGTTCTTCTGCCATCCATGGGATAAATACCTGGCGGGGTTTCACCATATCAACTTCTATGTTTCTTTCACGAAGGGCCTCACACATCTCAAGGGCAATATATCCCATCCCGACAATTACAGCCTTTTTTACATTCTGGGATTTTATGTAATCCTTTATCCTTCTGCCATCACTAAGGTATTTGAGGGCCATGACACCCGGCAGATTGAATCCCTCTAGATCAGGGATGATCGGGGATGCGCCGGTCGCTATCAAGAGCCTCTCATAGGGGATGGAAAATTGCCTGCCCTGCAGGTCTGTACCTGAAACTGTTTTTTTATTCCGGTCAATGGAGTCAACCCGATGTCCGGTTCTGAGGTCGATTTTCTGGCTTTTACGGAATACGTCAGCATGACGTACGACAAGGTCATCAATCTCGCGGTCAGGGTCGGCGATGTTATATGGCATGCCGCAGGCGCTGTAAGAGACATCCGAAGTCTGCTCAAGCACTATGATATCAAGGTCGGGCTTGTTCCTTTTTGCTCTGCTTGCCGCACTCATGCCGGCCGCATCTCCTCCTGTAATTACGAAGCTCATTTGTTTATCCTTTCGCTGGTTAGCTGTTGAGGTTTGGTCATCAGGAAAATTAAGGTTAATCCTGTTTTTGATTACTTTTTATTTCTTTTTTATTGTTAGGCTCCAGAAAGGAGAAACGGTGCAGATTTGTCTTGATCCTCATCTTGTCCGCCTTTCCATTTTCACCCTTTCGGTTTTAATGAAAGTCTTTCATGATCAGCTTAAGACTGGTACTTTGCTTTGCCTGGCAGCTGCTAATAAGTTTTTATCGGTTGTAGCAATGGGCAATCCTTT
>JAFGMQ010000155.1 GCA_016927455.1 Deltaproteobacteria bacterium | reverse complement strand
GTGAAAAAAATCGACTTTATTGTCTCCCATCATGCGGAACAGGATCATTCCGGTTCCATTCCCATGGTGTTAGAGCGTTTCCCGCAGGCAAAGGTCATAGCCACCACCAGGGCAAAGGGCATGCTCATGGATCTATTGGGAATTCCTGAAAACGCCTTTGTAACCGTGGAAGACGGCGAGACCATTTCACTGGGTGACAGGACACTCAAATTTATACATACACCATGGGTACACTGGCCCGAAACCATGGTTACATACCTGGAGGAAGACTGCATTCTCTTCAGTTGTGATTTTTTCGGTTCCCATATCGCTACTTCAGATATTTTTGTAAAAGACCAGGGCCGGGTATATGAAGCTGCCAAACGTTATTTTGCCGAAATCATGATGCCGTTCAGAAATATAATAGAAAAAAACATTGAAAAGCTTGAAGAATATGACATTCAAATGATTGCCCCAAGCCACGGACAGATATACGACAAACCTGCATGGATTATGGATGCTTACAGAGACTGGGTGTCGGGCGGGCCAAAAAATCTGGCAGCACTGCCTTTTGTATCCATGCACGGCAGCACCCGGGTCATGGCTGACAGGCTTTTATCAGGTCTGGCTGCGCATGGAGTCAGCGTTGAACTGTATGATCTGGCGGTTACTGATATCGGTAAGCTTGCCATGTGTCTTGTGGATGCGGCAACCATAGTTGTCGGGGCACCTACCGTTCTGGCAGGGCCTCATCCCCTGGCTGCCTACGCAGCTTTCCTCGCAAACGCATTAAGGCCCAAAACGAAATTTCTTTCTATTATCGGGTCCTATAGTTGGGGAGGAAAAACAGTGGAAATACTGGCCGGTATGATCCCGAACCTTAAGGTTGAGGTAATTGAACCGGTTCTCTGCAAAGGCCTTCCCAATGAAGCAGATTACAAGGCACTTGATCAGCTTGCCAGGACAATTGCTGACAAACACAGGGAAGCAGGACTTATGTAGATCTATTCGGCCGGAGCCCGTTAACCGTTTACATCATTTCCTGAAAAAGCTGTGTCTGTGCTTTTCCAGGTTAATCTGGGATGGCCGGTATTTTTCATCTTCTGAATTGACTTGGATTAACTTCGGAAACATGAAAGAGAAGGGGGAGGGAAAAAAGAGGGCAGATTCAGCGTGGCGGAAAGTTTCAGCAATGCTAATAAGAGTTTCTTTTTATGCCGTTTATGCTTGACATATAGGAGCCTTTAATTTATCAGTAGTGTCTGCAAACATTTCGATGCCGGGTTTTATTCTGAAATCAGAATACAGTGATTTCAGCTTTGAATTGAAGGATAGTCCCACAGAACATAATTCTATGGTTTTCGAATTTGACGCTCTTCGATTTTAAAAAAGACAAGGCCTGGATTGAAAATATTGCCCTGGTTTCTCAGGTAGGTTTGACGATGGCGGGATCAATAGTGTTCTGTCTTGCCATCGGGTATTTTCTGGATAAATGGCTCGGAATTAGAGGCCTGTTTTCAATCATTTTTATTTTTCTGGGAATTGCAGGGGGAGGATATACCGCCTACCGGCAGATTGAAAAGGTAGTCGACGTGAAGGCAAAAAAGCCTCCTCATAATGACAAAGATGGAAGAAGTTAGAAGCCTGCAAAAAAAATACTGTTCTCAAACCATGATGATGGCCGTCTGTGTGGCCCTTATATTTATTATGCTGGGCCATAAGCCCATCGGCAAGGGTTTTCTGCTGGCGTCCATGTTCAGTGTTATTAATTTTGCGATTATGGCCCAGTTAAGCCCGATGAAACTGAACAAATCCAGATTCCAGGCAAATTCGCTGGCCATGCTCTCCGTCATTTTGAGATATGCTATCCTGGCAGTTCCGCTTGTAATATCAATCAAGATATCTTCGCTGAACTTCATTGCGGCTGCTGTTGGCCTTTTTGCAGTCCAGTTTGTTATTATTATGGATCAAGTGATCCTTAAACGTTTTCTCCTGATGCGCAAGGTGTAATAAGGTGCCTGAATATGGAAGACCTGACTAATATTCCCCAGTTTACATTGGAATTGTTTGGCATTAATCTGGTATTCAATACACATACTCTGATCATGACCTGGATCGTGATGCTGTCGCTGATCCTCTTCGGATTCCTGGCAACAAGAAAGATTTCATTTATTCCAAATCCTTTCCAGGTAGTTGCCGAATTATTTGTCCAGGTCTTTTATGATCTTACAAAGGATGCCCTGGATGAAAAGATGGTAAAAAAATATTTTCCGCTCATCTGCAGCCTTTTCATGTTTCTTTTATTAAGCAACTGGCTGGGTATCCTGCCAAAGCTTTCAGAACCGACGAAAGATCTCAATACTACCCTTGGCCTTGGGGTAATGGGCTTTTTCATAGCTCATCATGCCGGCATTAAGAAAAAGGGGTTCAAGGTTTATGCCAAAGGATATTTCGAGCCTATTTTTTTCATGGCCCCCTTGAATATAATCGGCGAACTGGCAAAGGTGGTTTCTATATCCTTTCGTCTGTATGGGAATATACTGGGTGGCGCAATTATTATACTGGTCGTGTCGCATCTGATCTACAGTCTGATCCTGCCTCCTTTCCTGATCTGTTTTTTCAGTCTGTTTATCGGGACGATCCAGGCCTTTGTTTTTACGATGTTAACGCTTGTTTATATTTCGGTTCAGGTTAAATAACCATGCTTTCTGATATTGCTACAATTACCAATTTGGCATCATACGCGGGGGCCGGCGTTTGCATAGGGCTGGGTGCCATAGGGGCTGCCCTTGGCGAAGGTTATACTGCCGGATTAGCCAATCAAGCCATTTCTCAAAAGCGTGAGAGATCGGGCGACATAATTAAAAATATGCTTGTGGGCCAGGCAATAGCAGAGACTGCCGCAATATTTGCCCTTGTGGTTGCGGTACTCCTGCTTTTCGTTAAAATGCCTTCTGATAGTCTCCTGAAGGCTGCAGCGCTTTTTGGAGCGGGCATATGCATGGGTTTCGGTGCAATAGGCTCAGGGGTTGGTTCAGGTTTTCCGGGCGGCGAGGCATGTATGGGGATTGCCAGGCAGCCGGTCATGTCCGGACGGCTTACCACCAACATGCTGATTGGATCAGCTGTCTGTCAGACTCCGGCAATTTTTTCCATGGTTGTTGGCCTGATGCTCATGTTCATGGATTTCAGTAAAATGCCCCTTTATCCAACATGGGCCGCACTGATAGGTGCCGGAGTAAGTACCGGTCTGGCGGCCATCGGATCCGGGTATGGGGGAGGAAAGGCAGCAGGGGCCAGTTGCGAAGGTATTGCAAGGCAGCCTGAGTCACTTGCTCAGGTTACTACCACCATGCTTGTTGGTCAGGCTGTTTCTCAGACTCCTGCAATCTTTGGCCTGCTGGTAAGTTTTATTTTAATGTTTAAATCGTTTCCGGAATCTGCTGCTCTCAATTCGTCTATGGCCCTGCTCGGTGCGGGGATATGTATGGGGTTCGGGGGGGTTGGCCCTGGGATTGGAAACGGGCTGACCGCAGAAAGTGCGGTTAAATGGGTTGCAAGGAATTTGAAGGCTACAGGAGAATTAACACGTACCATGCTTGTTGGCCAGGCTGTTTCTCAGTCTACTGCCATCTATGCCATGGTCATAAGCCTTGTGCTCATATTTGTAGTGTGATTTACGATCTTGCAGACGGGTTTTGGTAACTCTTTTATATTTGAAAATACAAACAATAATAGGGGGTAACAATGGCAATTGAAGGTGTTGAGATAATTAAGGCAGCAGCATTCTTGGGGGCCGGCATAGCAATGGGATTAGGAGCTATAGGGCCTGGTGTAGGTGAAGGTTATGTTGGCGGCAAGGCATGTGAGGCAATTGGCCGTAGACCTGAAGAGGCAGGGCTTCTTACCAGAACTATGCTTGTGGGACAGGCCGTTTCTGAATCAACGGGTATATATTCGTTAGTAGTGGCCTTATTGCTTTTGTTTGTTGTTTAAAATGTGTAAAAAAGGTGGTTCCTGATTATGATAAGCATCAATGCAACCCTGATACTGCAGGTGGTTCAGTTTTTGATCTTCGTCTTTATCTTTAACCGCCTGATGCTTCGCCCCATATTGAAAATTGTTAGGGACAGAGCTGAACATGTTGACAATACAGTTAAGGAAATCAAAGAGCTTGAGCGTAAACTCGATGAAATGGCTGCTGAATATGCCTTTACGGAAATCGAGGCAAGAAAAAAAGCAGTAGAAGAGAAAAATATGCTCAAAACAGAAGCTGTTACAAAAGCCAACGATCTTTTTAACAGTACCAAAGGTGAAATATCATTAATAAGAAGCAACCTGGACAGGGAAATACAGCTGCAGGTTGAAAAAGTCAGGCCGTCTTTAAAAAGGGAAGCAGAGAATATTGTTGACGAAATAATTGAAAAAATCGTCGGCAGGAGGATAGCCGCTTGAATATAATTTCAAAAAAAACAGCCTTTTTCCTGTTCATTGGAATATGTATTTTGGGCTTATGTGGTGACGTATTTGCGCAGGAAGGAATAAGCCAGGGACGCAAGCTCTGGGATAATATTCTATTATTCTTTAATTTCGGCATTCTTGTATTTCTCTTCATTAAATTTGCCAGGAAGCCGCTTATGAATTTTTTCTTTGGAGAGAAAAATAAAATCAGGGAGCGCCTTGATTCTCTTGATTCCAAATTTCAGGCTGCCAGTTCCGCAATTAGTGCCGAGGCTGAAAAACTTAAAAACATTGATGAACAGCTAAACGAAATGAGGGAACAAATCCTTCAGATTGGCATAGATGAAAAGGAAAAGATCATCGCTGAAGCTCATGTTGCAGCAGCGCAGATGCTTGAGAAAACAAAAGCGGAATCAGAATACAGATTGATCGGGGCGAAAAAGGCGTTAAATAACGAAGTAGTAGATATAGCTGTTACAATTGCAGAAGAAAGGCTGCTCAAGGGTATATCCAGCGAAGATAATGATAACGTGATCAGCCATTTCCTGGATAATCTCAGCGAGAACAAAAAATATTTCGAGTCATCACTGTAATGTAAGCGTTATATGCATATATGCAGTTTACTTTTATGAACCAGGGATCAGGGATGGCCGTATATCTGTTTTTGCCGGCATGAAATTTAGAAAGGCATCCTCCTAAATCATATAACATTTAAAAACTTCTTTTTCCCGTCCTTCTGCATAAACCGTTCTGCTTCCGGATTCTGATGACACACAGACCTTGGTTTCTCCCCCGGTCTTTAAATCACTGTAAGATACTGCTATTGATGCTGCCATATCCAGAGCTCTCCTGGAAATGCTGCCTGAGATCAGGACAGCAGGTCCCGGTATCGATGGGGTTGATAAAAGAGTATCCTTTTTCCCGGAAAGTCCGGTAATTGCATCATTTTCTTTCTCATCTCTTCCGACAACAATCTTTGTCTCAGGGCTGATTCTGAAATGCCTGCCAATTTTCAGCAGTTCAATTTCCCTTAATTCCGGATCAGGATTGGAGTACAGCAGATCTTTCAGGCGCCTTGAAAAGACCGTTTCTGTAAGTAAACAGCCTCCGCCGGGGGCAGGATATTCAGTAATACCCATCTTGCGTGCAAGCCCCATCTGGGGTTTTCTGGATCGGCCTTTTATATCCATTAAAAGATCAATGTTTATCCATTTCTTTTCCTGCGGTATGGTTTCAGTGAGACATTTTGCCGAGAGAGGCCTCAGGAGAAGGCCGTCAAGCCCGCTTTCCCTGTCAATAATCAGTAATGATTTTCTGGTCTGAGACATGGGCCTTTGTCCCAGGACCTCCCCGGTAATTACAAAATCCGCTTTTTCCTTTTCCAGCATTTCTCCTGCAATTCGGAACATATAGGCATGACAGTCAATGCAGGGGTTCATGTTTTTACCATAACCGTATCTGGGATTTTTTATTACCTCAAGATGACCTCTGGATATATCCACCACTTTCAGAGGAAGACTCATCGACTCAGCCGATTTCACTGCCCTCATTGATGAGAAGAAAGGAGTTTCAAAAAAAATGCCCAGCACATAAATACCCTGAGCCCTTATGAGCTCTGCCGCGAGAATACTGTCCAGGCCGCCGGAAAAAACACACAGGGCTCTCATGTCCCTACAATCCTGATTCTGATAAAGACTTTATCAGGGCTTCCTGTTTGCTGTTTATCTTTTTGGGGACTTCAATGCTGATTTCTACATATGCATCTGCCCTGCCATTATCTTTCATGTCGGGCAGGCCGCACCCTTTCAGCCTGAGTTTTGAATTGTCCTGAGTTCCGGGCGGGACTTTTAATTTTAACACTTTTTTATCTATAGTTGGAACTTCGATTTCAGTCCCCAGAACAGCATCAGAGAATTTTATTTTTTTCTGCAGATAAAGGTCATTATTCACTCTTCTGAAAACCGGATGATCAAGCAGCTTGATAAGAATATGCAGATCGCCCGGGGGACCTCCATTGGAACCGGGGTATCCTTTTCCCTGAAGTCTAAGCTTCTGTGCGGATTGAATACCGGCAGGAATTTTTACTGATACAGTTTCCTGACGACCGTTGATCTGGTATGATATGATTTTGTCTGCGGTCTTTGTTATATCTTCAAGGGTAAGGGGAAGTTCATATACAAGATTTTGCCCTTTAATTCCCCTGGCCTGAGACCCAAAGCCCCCGGTAAAGGAGTTAAAAGGTGAAGAACCGCTTGTGCGTCGCTGATATTTGCCTCCACCGCCCATCCCGCCGCCCATTCCGTTGAAAAACTGACTGAAAATATTCTGTGATTTTCCGCCTCCGAAGCCGAATTCGCTGAAGACACTGCCAAAATCAAAGCCGCGAAATATATCATCCTGAGAAAATTTGCTCTGAAAGCCTTCAGCACCGAACATATCATACTGCTTTTTCTTTTCAGGGTCACTGAGTACCGCATAGGCTTCGCTGATCTCTTTGAATTTCGCTTCCGATGACTTGTCTCCCTTATTTCGATCCGGATGATATTTAAGTGCAAGTTTTCTGTATGCCTTTTTTATTTCACCAGCAGAGGCTGTTTTGGAAACTTCAAGAATTTTATAATAATCTTTGCCTGCCATATAATATTTCTTTACCTCAGTAGGTCATAAGTGAAAAATCGGATATCTTTTAATTTAAGCATGGGAATAATTAAGTCAAGCCGCTGAAGTCATTGATGGGCAGCAATCTGGTAGGTAAAATTGGCCACTATATTCAATCTTTCGGCAGTCACTGAATCAGGGAAAGGAGGGAAGGGGGAAGAAATCCTGATTGCCCTTGCAACTTCGTCGTCAAGAACGGCAAAGCCTGAAGCGTGTTGTATTTCGATATTCATCAGATTCCCCTGCATATCCAGACGGAACATGACCATGACATTGCCTTCCATCAGGTTTTCCCAGGCAAACCTTGGATACTGCCAGTTGTACGCCAGCCTGTCTTTTATTATCTTCAGGTATGAACTGTATCTCTTATCTTCATTATCCAGAGAAACGGTCTCTTCAGCTTTACTGCCTTCCGGCTTTTCAGGAGGCGTAATAGTATCAAGACCGGCCCCTGATATTGCCCGGGCTGCCAGATGATCCAGGGGAGGGCGGAGCAGTTCAACATGATAGGTTCTCAAAGAGCTTTCAAACCAGTTTACAGGGAAGGCCTTTTGGATCATCAGGATCAGAATTACATGTATCAGAAGGGAAGCAGTAAACCACACTCTCATGGTTTTCATGCTGAAGTGCCCGTCAATCGTTATTCTGAACTTCCTTACCATTTACCCACCAGTCTGTCTGTTTATCAAACCACCATTCAGAGCTTCCTGTTCTAAGAATTTCATGCGACATCTGCTTTGCAGTGTCCGTCATGAGCCTTTTTTCAGCGAAAAACAGCCAGTCTTCAGCATTGGAATTTCCGATGTCCAACTGCTCCTTCAATTCCAGAATCAGGTCCAGCTGATCGGCATCTTTTGCAAGGCGTGCTTCAAGTGATTCTGCAGAATTGAATTCATTAATCAGAGATATGACCTCATCGCCAAACACAAGCCCGCCCATCTGGTCTCTCAGGGCCTTTCCCTCGTCAGAAAAGACATATTTCTTATTAACGTAGTTATGATCCCCGGTTCTTGCTTCGGGGAAGTCATGGAAAAGGCACATCGAAATTACTTTGTTGCGGTCCGCCTCAGGATTCTGGCCGGCAAGGACATAACCTATTACAGCCGTGCGGAAGGAATGATCAGCGACCGACTCGCCTCCGGAACCAAGGAACTGGTACCCTGTACGCCTTGTTTTTTTAAGCATTCCTATCTCAAAGAGGAATTTTACTGTATTTTTCATCATGCTTTCTCAATATGTATATGGTATAGAAAAGTCAAGAAGGTTTTTACTCTTAATCATCGTCAAGCCATTATTCAGGCACTGGATAATGGGTTAAGAACTTAAAGCAGGATTTCAGTCTTGTTTTGATATAAAGAGGAATAAGGATGAACGAAGACACAAAGAAAATGAAAATATATACATATCCGGACCCTGTTCTCAAACTGAGGGCAGAGGAGATACAGAATATTGACGGAGGAATTCAGACCCTTATTGATAATATGATATGGACTATGTATTCTGCTCCCGGTATCGGTCTTGCCGCCAATCAGGTAGGAGAACCAAGTCGCCTGATCGTATTTGATCTCAGCCCTAAAGAAGAGGGGAGGAATCCCGGAGTTCTGATAAATCCCGAAATTTTACTTGGGGAAGATCAGGTAGTATGGGAGGAGGCATGTCTCAGTGTCATTGATTTTTCAGCAGAAGTTTCACGAAAAGCCAGGGTGAAAGTCAAAGGTTTTGACCGGCACGGAAATCCTGTGGATATTGAAGCGGAGGACTTGCTGGCAGTTTGTCTTCAGCATGAAATTGACCATCTTGACGGAATTCTTTTTATTGATCATATCAGCAGCCTGAAGAGATCTATGTATAAAAAGAGGCTGAAAAAGATGCTTGCAGAAAAAGAGGAATAAAAATTATATAATGGAAAAACCCCATAACGAAAACGAAAATCTTCCTGCCCAGCCAGGGATAATATTCATGGGCACACCGGATTTTGCCGTACCCAGCCTGAAAACCCTGATTGAATACGGCCACAACATACTTGCCGTTGTTACACAGCCAGACAAACCAAAGGGCCGGGGCAGAAAGGTTACTTCAACTCCTGTTAAACAACTTGCCCTTGATTACGGCCTGGATGTTTTACAGCCTCAAAGGGCATCAGAGAAGGAATTCTGCGAAACAATCAGAAAAAAATCTCCTGATGTTTTAATAGTTGTAGCTTTTGGTCAGATCCTGAAAAATGAACTTCTTGATATCCCTAAATTTGGTGCAATAAATATACACGCTTCGCTTCTGCCAAAGTACAGAGGCGCTGCGCCTGTTCACTGGGCTGTTATGAATGATGAACACATAACAGGCCTTACTTCAATGAAAATCAATGAGGCCCTTGATGCAGGACCCATACTTCTTCAGGAGGAAATTGCCGTTTTTCCTGGCGAAACTGCCGGGTCATTGTATAACAGACTTTCTGTCCTGTCAGGAGGGTTTCTTATAAAAACCCTGAATGCAATGAGCGAAAACAAAATAAGGGAAAGGCCTCAGGATCATGCTGCAGCTACTTATGCCTCCAAGATCGACCGGGGTATGGCTTTAATAAGGTGGGATCAGCCGGCCCGTAAAATTGCCGCCCTGATTCGTGCTCTTGACCCTTGGCCTGGAGCTTTTACAGCGTTCCGGGGAAAGGAGATAAAGCTTTTTTCCCCGGGTATTTCAGGAAAAAATCAGGCAGATTTACAGCCGGGCAGGGTTTGCGCAATAAGGAACGAAGAGATTGAGATTGAAACAGGTGAAGGAGCCTTGGTGGTTAAAGAACTTCAACTCTCCGGCAAAAAAAGACTCCCGGCAAAAGATCTGCTGCTTGGATTTGCTCTTCATGAAGGTGATGTGTTCGGGATATGAATATCAGGTTAAGGATCAGGCCCGTTATCAGTTCTGATGTCAAGGCTGAGAACATAAGGTTAATGCTATCATGAAACAGATAACAGCGCGAGCCCTTGCCTTATCGATCCTGAATGGCCTGGGTGTTAATCCCGGGTTTTCAGGCGGGTATTTTGACAATGCCTCCAGGGATTTTAATTCGCTGAATAAACAGGACAGGGCTTTCACGGTTCATCTGGTTCAGGGGGTTCTGCGGTGGAAACTCAGACTTGACTGGGTTTTGGGACAGGCTGTCCGCTTTTCCTTTAAAAAGATTGAGCCAGGCATCCTCAATATCCTTCGTATCGCACTGTATCAGATCTTTTTTATGGATCAGGTCCCTGAGTCTGCTGCTGTCAACGAGGCTGTAAAGCAGGCAAAATCAACCGGCAAACCCCATGTTTCCGGCTTTGTAAACGGTATTTTGAGGAATATCTGCAGAAAAAAAAAGAGCATCACATTTCCTGACCCGGAAAACAACAGGGTGGATTTTTTGTCAGTATTCTATTCATACCCGGGATGGCTTGTGAATAAATGGATAAGGGAACTTGGCCAGGATTCCGCTGAAAGCCTTCTTGCGGCAGGAAATGCTGTCCCGAAGCTCATTATAAGAGTGAACGGTCTGAAGATTGACCGTCAGGGCCTTATACGTCAGCTTGAAGGAGAGGGTTTGCATGCAAGCCCCACAAAATATTCCCCTGAAGGTCTGATAGTTGAGGGTTTAAAAGGGCCAGTCAATAACCTGATTTCTTTTAGAAAGGGACTTTTTCAGGTTCAGGGTGAAGCATCTCAGATATGTGCACATTTGATTTCTCCCAATCCCGGAGAAAAAATTCTTGATCTGTGTGCCGGTCTTGGAGGAAAATCAAGCCACCTTGCTGAGCTTTCCAGTGATGAGGCATTTATTCTGGCCCTTGACATTTCCCGCGCAAAGACATTAAGTCTTTTGAATAATTCGCAACGCCTCGGACACAAAAGCGTTTATCCGGTTGTTGCAGACGCAGCCTGCGGGCTTTCTTCCCTGTTTAACTGCACTTTTGACAAGATACTTGTCGATGCACCCTGTTCAATACTGGGAACAATTTCAAGGCATCCGGATGCAAAATGGTCGAGACAGGAAAACGACATATTGAGGCTTTCAGTACTGCAGAAAAATATACTG
>JAFGMQ010000154.1 GCA_016927455.1 Deltaproteobacteria bacterium | reverse complement strand
TTCTTTTACCGCCCTTTCAAGCGCCTTAAACCCTTCATATTGTATATATTCATCAATGTTTACCGGATTCACGCTGCCGCAGTGCTCTGTCGCGATATTCCTCTGGCAGCCAATAAAATCAGCCACATGTTTTTCACGCCTGTCAATGGCATAGCGGGTCGTAGATTGGGGTTCTCCTGCATTAAGTAAAGTCTCCAGCCCCTTTGAAATCAAAGGAATTATTTTCCTGGGTATGCCCTTTGGCCTGAAATGTTTTAAAAGGATATCTTTCGCATCTTCGGGTTTTACCCCTGTATAGAGATATCTTTGGCCGTTTTCGAGCAGGATTTCCATGAGAGGTGTCTGATAGCACATCCCGACGCAGCCCACATGTTTGATGATCGCAGGTATGCCGGTTTCAATAATAATTCTTTCTATGGCCTCTTTAAGGTGGCCGCTTCCCCTCGCCTGGCAGCAGGAGCCCAGCCCCACCCTTATTTCGCCCACCCCCTCGTTACCACGGTCTCCGCGGAAACCCATTTTATCGCCAATACGATCCCTTTTTTGCGCCCTATGATGGGCCAGATAACTCTTTATGGTATTCCCTGCAGAATCCGGTGTAAGATGCCCATATATGACATCGCCTATCTGTACAACAGGGGCCAGTGTGCAGCATCCAAGGCAGGCCACCGGCTCAACTGTAAAACGGCCGTCCGGATCTGTATCCTTTCCTTCGGGAATATGCAGATATCTCCTGAATGCATCATATACACCCTGAGCGCCCTTTACATGACATGCTGTCCCGAGGCATACGCGGATGATATGCTCCCCGGCAGGCGTAAACCTGAACTGATCGTAAAAGCTGCTGAACCCCATAATCGCGGCAGGTGTTATACCGGTCTTTTCACAAACAAGCTCAAGCGCCGGTCCCGGCAGATAGCCATACTCCTTCTGCAGAGCCTGGAGGATAGGCAGTATCCTGTCACGTGTTTTTCCTGTTGATGCAATTATGTCATCTATTTTTTTCAGATCAGGGTTTTCCATTTCCAATACAGTATAAATGCTCCTCTCCTCTTATATAGATTCGACCCGGCATAAAGGCCGGTGTTGCAAAACACCTTTCGTTAATGGCGTTGCTTTCTTCCAAAATAAATTCTTTTTCGCCGGGCAGGCCTATGAACATTGTCCCTTCAAGAGACAGAACATATAGTTTTCCGTCTACAAGGGTCGGGGAAGCATTGACGTTTTCATTAAAATCATGTTCATATACAAGCTTGCCGTCTTCTATATTAACAACATACAGGGTGCCGTAGGTATCCAGAAAAAATACCCTGCTGCCATCTGATACTGGAGATATAATTGTTGGCCCCACATCATCGTTCATCCATGCAATATGCGTGGCAGTGACATCGCCCGTCCCGTCTGTACCTATTGCCACGTTATGCAGGTCCGGTGCGATTGCAATGATTTTGTCTCCTGCAAGGATAGAAGAAGCTCCCACATCTCCCTTTACACAATTTGCGCGCCAGATCTCTTTCCCGTCTTCAGGATCATAGGCTATTACCCAGGGATCGCCCACTGTTATCAGTTGATACCTGTCACCGGTTTGAACTACAAGGGGAGAAGTCCAGCTGTTTGGTACAGGCCGTTTTACCTCCCAGACAATATTACCTGTTGCCCCGTCAAAGGCATACATCCTGGACTTTTCATCCTCTGCGCCAGCCTGATCAAACTGTACAAGTATGCGATCCTTCCACACCTCAAGACTGGAGGCGTAACCATAAAGACTTACCGGTATTCCAAGACTTTTGTGCCATAATAAGCGGCCCCTGAAATCAAAGGTCGCCAGATCTCCTGTTGCAAAGACAGCATATACCCGGACCCCGTCTGTTGCCATTGTAGGCGCCGCGTACCCGGTATCCTCCATGACCTCGAATTTTCTATTCCCCGCAGGGGCAGTTGGAACGTCACCTGTCCACAGGATAGATCCTGTGGATGCGTCAAAGCAATAAACCTGGCGTTTTTCTTCATTTGCCCCTGATAAAAATATACGATCCCCCCATACAATGGGTGAATTAAATCCCTTTAGCGGTATGGGTGTTTTCCACAGGATACCCTCGCCGCCAGTTGCATCCCACTTTTCTGGAATGTCCGAAAGGGATGTAACCCCTGCCCCTTGAAATCCCCTGAAACGGTTCCAGTTTTGGGCCAGTTCTTCAGTAGAAGCGTATGCAGGCTCCTCGGATATGCCGGCCTGAAGCTGTGCAATCCATTCTGTGGGAGTCTCCAGTTCAATGATAAATCCTGTGGCTGTCAGGATACAGACAAATACGATAAGAGCCAGCCTGCTCTGGCCCAGCCTGCGAATCTTAAATGATTCCCTGAGTTCGCTGCATGGTATAGGGTTTATTCCATTTAAATATGCCCGCCACTTCAATGCCCCGATAGTGATTACTGCGCCAATTAAAAGCATGAGGGAGGCAAGGCCGGAAAAATCAATCTGTCTGAGCCTTTCCGAACGGTAATCCCGGTCCAGTTCCCGTATCTGTTTTATCAGGGCTTCATCATCCGGTTTCTGAAGCAACTCCTGTTTTAACCCGGTAATCACAGAATATGTGTCCGTGCTTGATACATACTGCTCATATCCGTTTATAATCAGCATCGCGAGAAAGACCAGAGAGAAAATAGCGCTGACTACAGCAGTTTGCAGCAGAACCTTTTGCAGTTGTATATTGTTACCGGATTCAGGGGCCTTTGAGATCATTTACTGCTAAAACCTCCGGTCTCCTGTATTTTTTTCATACGATACTCATGCTCTTTTGGACAATACCTGAAACATCTGCCGCATGATACGCACCCGGCCCGTTCAGCTTCATAATCCCTCTGTCTGGGTCGCAGGCTGAGAAGGATCAGCTTACCTCCGAGAATAAACCCAAGAAAGCCGCCGAAAAACCAGCCCCCCTTTTCAAAACCGGCCCTGACAACCGCGGCCCGCTGATAAAGCGAGCTGATGGTTTCTCCCGAGGACCTGAAAAACTGGCTTTCGTCTGTTGTCCCTTCCGCCTCCAGGTTTTCCTCCATCCAGATCCTTTCCGCAAGTGAGACTACCGGGTGAGTTCGCGCTACGGAAGGCGCCAGGGTATTGCCAGTCCATGCGCCAATGGCAATGATAATGGGAAATAAAACCAGAAGCACGGCAAGGCGTTTTTTATCCTTTGAATAGGTACTTTCAGGCCATTCAGGCACAGGAGGCTGAATAGCCCCATAGGGGCAGGCGTCTTCGCAGAGTCTGCACTGATTGCAGTCGGTCGGAGTGATCTTTACCCGCCACTTTGAAAACCTTGACAACTGACGAAGTATCACGCCGTATGG
>JAFGMQ010000153.1 GCA_016927455.1 Deltaproteobacteria bacterium | reverse complement strand
TGACCCCTATTATTTCACAACTTTTCAGGGTCAGAACCAGTTATTATCAATAACCTAAGCGTCTAAGGGCCTTCGGGTCACGGCTCCAGTTCTTATCTACCTTAACAACAAGATCAAGGTAGACCTTTACCCCGAACTTTTTCTCCAGATCCAGTCTTGCGGAATGACCAATATCCTTTATCATTCTTCCCTTACTGCCAATAAGTATGCCTTTCTGGGAATCTGTTTCCACATGAATAACGCCTGAAATGAAAAGCATTTCCTTTTCCGGGACCTCCTCAATTTTTTCTACCGTTACGGCAGAAGAATAAGGCAGTTCCTTTTTCAAATATAGATAGATTTTTTCTCTGATTATCTCTGAAACAATAAAAGACTCTGGCTTGTCAGTTTTCATGTCCGCCGGAAAAAATTGAGGGCCTTCATGCAACCTTGACCTCAGTTCTTCAATAAGAGTGTCAATTCCATCGCCGTTAAGAGCTGAAACAGGCATGATTGCCTCAAAATCATGTATCCTGCTGAAGTCGTCAATGATTTTAAGAAGCTGCTCCTTCGGTCCCTTATCAATCTTGTTTATTGCCAGTATACAAGGCTTTCGAATCGCTTTAAGGCCTTTGACTATGGAGGGTATTTCAGGATCATTCGGTTTGCCCATTTCAATCACCAGGAGCAGGGAATCCACTTCCTGAAATGCCGCTGTCGCCGACTGCACCATGCTCTTATGCAGATCTGTTATTGTTTTATGGATCCCCGGAGTATCCATGAATACTATTTGATACCCTCTCCCATTATAGATACCGAGAATTCTGTTTCGTGTAGTCTGCGGTTTGGCTGAAACAATGGATACCTTTGTCCTTAAAATGCGATTCAAAAGCGTCGATTTGCCGACATTGGGAGGACCGATAATTGCTGTAAAACCTGATAGAAAATTCATACTTTTTTAACCTTTATTGTACCGGCAGGAATTTGATCATCCGGCTGGACTTTGATGACCTTTGCTCCCGTCAGATTTTCAATCCATTTTATGCCTTCGTTTTTGTACCCCCTTATCAGAGGCAGATCACTTTTTTTCAGGTAGATGTTAAGCCCTGCAGCCTCCCCTGGCTCAGGAAGGTAAGCTGCAATCCTTCTCTGATATATTCCTGAACGAACCAGGAAACCGAATGCAGTATGCCAGGGTCCTGCTACAATCTGGCCCTTTTCCAGCAGGGTCGGAGAACTCATAAGCCCGATTCTTATGACAGGGATTCCTTCATTCTCGAGCCGGGTGCAGCTTTCAATGCATATATCTACGGCCTTATCAACACTTAAAGGTTCATAAAGCCCTTTTATATATAGTCTCTCAAGTTCAGTTCCATGGATTACTACTGCCGGATACAATCTGACCATGTCCGGATGAAGTTTAATAACCTGAGTAATGGTTGACCTGAATTTTACATCTGAATCACCGGGCAGTCCCGGCATCAATTGAATGCCAACCTTAAAACCATGCCTTTTTAACGCCTGAACCGCCCTGGCAGTGTCGCCTGCTGAATGTCCCCTCCCGGACAGAGAAAGCACTTCATCATCCATGGATTGAACCCCCAGTTCAACTGTAAGCACACCGTAATCCTTCATTAACCTGAGACGACGATCATCTAAAGCATCCGGGCGGGTCGAAACCCTTATGGACTGAAAGTGTCCTTTTTTGATATATGGCTGAACCGCCCCAAGCAGATCCTTTATCCTGGCTTCTGATAGCATGGTGAAAGTCCCGCCGTAAAAAGCGACCTCAGCCGGGGTTTTCCGGGCAAAGGCCCTGGAGCCAACGGCCAGATCAAGAACATCCTCCACATGCCTCGCGTCGACCTTTTGGCCGGAAAAGGATGTAATCTTTTCCTGATCACAAAAGACGCATTTGTGGGGACAGCCCAGATTCGGAATGAAGATGGGTGCTATGAAATGTCCTGGCCTGCCTTCAGACAAAAGAAAGCCTCCTTTGCTGCACTTTGTTCGGCCTCTTTCTTGCTTTTTCCCTTCCCATGGGAAATTATTTTTCCGTTCAGTTCGAGTTCAACCTCAAATGTCTTTTCGTGCGATGGGCCGCTTTCTCCTGTTAATCTGTATGAAGGAAGAGTCTTAAAAGCCTGTTGGGTATATTCCTGAAGCACACTCTTAAAATCATTGATAACGTCTTTACTCCCGGAATTTTTTAACTGGGAAGAAAAAAGCCTTCTGATGATTTTCATGGTCCTGTTAAACCCTGCATCAATATATATTGCGCCTATCAAGGCTTCCAGAGTATTTGCAAGTATGGAAGGTTTCTCTCTGCCCCCGCTCTGCTCTTCTCCTTTTCCAAGCAAAATGAAACCTCCCAGACCTAATCCCTGAGCAACCTGGCACAGGCCTGCTTCATCTACTATAGAAGCCCTGAACTTTGAAAGCTCTCCTTCTTCGGCATCATTAAACAGCTCCATAAGAATATGACTGACAGCCAGGTCAAGGACAGAATCGCCAAGAAATTCAAGGCGTTCATTGTCCTCAATCCCGGCACCAGGCTGTTCATTTATGTACGAAGAGTGCCTGAACGCTTTTAACAGCAATTCAGGGTCTTTAAATCTGTAACCAAGGCTTTTGTATAATCCGTCAGATTCCATTATCAAAACCACCGAAAAATTTCATTTTTAAAGGGTTAGTAAATAGCCCTGCCCCATCAAATAGATTATTACT
>JAFGMQ010000152.1 GCA_016927455.1 Deltaproteobacteria bacterium | reverse complement strand
TTTAGAATGGTTCCCAAGGGAAGATGGAAAGAAAGATCATCGGTTGCATACAGAAGATAACTGGGGTACGGAAGCCCCATGCGTAGTTTATGAGAAAAGACCCCTGAAAGATCCGGCCGGTAACGTACAGGAAGGGCTTTACAATGCATGGATTACCCTTAATAACCCAAACCAGTATAACTCCTATACAACGGAGATGGTAAAGGGTGTAATCGCCGGTTTTGAAAATTCATCACTTGACCGCAGCGTTTCGAGCGTAATTTTTACAGGAACCGGACCCTTTGCATTCTGTACCGGCGGCAATACAAAGGAATACAGTGAATTCTACAGCATGCGGCCTGATGAGTACGGCCAGTACATGGAGCTCTTCAACCATATGGTGGATTCCATTCTGATGTGTAAAAAGCCTGTTATCTGCCGTGTAAATGGTATGAGAGTTGCCGGTGGACAGGAGATCGGAATGGCCTGTGATTTAGCTATTTCATCTGACCTTGCTATATTTGGCCAGGCAGGCCCGAAGCATGGCTCCGCTCCTGTGGGCGGTGCTTCCGACTTTCTGCCCTGGTATCTTAGCATTGAGGATGCCATGTGGAACTGCATATCCTGCGAGATGTGGTCTGCATACAAGATGAAGGCTAAAAACCTTATAAGCAAGGCAGTGCCTGTGCTTAAGGTTGATGGCAAATGGATGAGAAACCCGACTATAGTCACGGATAAATGGGTCGAAAACGGAGAAATCGTTTACGGAGAATCCAAGACAGGAGAAGAGCTCAAAGAAGGTCGCGCCATACTGAAGGAATACCAGGCAAAGGCTGACTTTGAACTGCTTGACAAAGAAGTAGAAAGGATCTGTTGGACATTCGCAAATCTCTTTCCTGCATGTCTGATTAAATCAATTGACAGCGTAAGACAGAAGAAAAAATTCTTCTGGGATACAACCAAAAATGAGCACAGGCATTGGCTTGCTGCCAACATGGGCGGTGAGGCCTTCCTGGGCTTTGGCGCATTTAATACAAAGAAGATAACCGGTAAAGATACCATTGATTTCATAAAATTCCGACAGGATATTGCTGAATGCAAGACATGGGATATGGATGAGTTTGCCGGTGTCCTGGGAAAACCACAGAAGTAATTGAAATAATCAGTTATTACTGACCAAAATGGCAGGCAGGGCTATTACGGCGGCCCGCCTGCCATTAATTTTAATGGAGGATGCTGTTATGAGTTACGAGCATATTGAAGTTGAGTTTAATGAAGGACTTGGCACAATTACCCTTAGCAGGCCGCCGGTAAATGTCTTGAATATAGCAATGATGAGAGAAATAAATGGTGTCCTGACCTCATGGATCGGAAAAAAGGACCTGAAAGTGGTGCTCTTTAATGCCAAGGGCAAGTGTTTTTCCGCAGGAGTGGATGTTGGAGAACACATGGGGGGTATGGCTCCTGAGATGATTGAGGTGTTTCATGGGATGTTTCGCCTTATGGACAAGCTGGGTGTTCCAACAGTTGCTTCGGTATTCAGTTCCTGTCTGGGTGGCGGATGCGAACTTGCCGTATTCTGTGATTTTGTAATCTCTTCAGAAAGCGGAAAATTCGGCCAGCCGGAAATACAGGTTGGTGTATTTCCACCGATTGCAGCCCAGATAATGCCCCGGATAATTGGACGGAAGGCTGCAATGGAGCTTATATTAAGCGGGAGAATAATCGGATCAGATGAAGCCAAAGCCATTGGGCTTATTAACAAAGTCGTGCCTAATAATGATCTGGAATCCGCTACTGCCGAGTTTGTAAAACCCTACCTGAAGCTAAGCGCAGAGGTCTTGAGAAAAACCAAAAAGGCAATCATGGAAGGGTTGAGGGACGAACTTGAACCTTCACTCAAGATTATCGAAGATATTTATTTAAATGAATTGATGAATACCGCAGATGCGCAGGAGGGACTGCAGGCTTTTCTGGACAAGAGAAGAGCAGTATGGAAAAACGAATAGCTGATTTTCTGATCCCATAAAGGCTTGTACTTTCGGGGATTGCTTTGTTAAATTCGTACCCATGCTGAAATAAACTGTCAATATGGTTTTAAACTTGACAAACATTTATGACTTTATTATAGCTGACTTCGTTGATCGGGAATGTTTTTTTATGCTAACTGTTTAATTTATTAAGGTTTTTAAGAAAGGACCCTGGTATGACAGTAAATGAAATATTGGATATGTTGAGAGGTATCCTCTATACCACAGGTGTATTTAATTTTCAGTGGAATATCATTATCATGTGGATAGTGGGAGCATTTTTTATCTATCTGGCTATTGCCAAGAAGTATGAGCCTTTACTCCTTCTTCCCATAGGCTTTGGTATCTTTATTGTTAATTTCCCTCTTGTTCCGCTTATGGGATTTACAGATGAAGGGCATGGTCAACTGCTTCGCATATTTTATAAATATGGACTGGAATGGGAAGTCATTCCCTGTGTAATCTTCCTGGGCTTGGGTGCCATGACCGATTTTGGGCCTCTTATTGCAAATCCAAAGATGTTGCTGATTGGTGCAGGTGCACAGCTTGGTGTATTCGTCACATTCACGGGCACAGTGCTTGCGGGTTTTACATTAAAGGAAGCTGCATCAGTCAGTATTATCGGAGGAGCTGACGGTCCTACAACTATTTATTTAACCCAGCATCTGGCGCCCCAGTTGCTTGGTCCCAATGCACTGGCCGCCTATTCCTACATGGCAATGGTACCGCTTATTCAGCCTCCAATAATGAGGCTTTTTACCAACATGAAGGAAAGAAAGATACGCATGCGTCAGCTGCGTCCTGTTTCAAGGCAGGAAAAGATTTTATTTCCTATGGTCGGTGCCGGCATTATTGCCCTTCTCGTTCCTGCAGTGACTCCTCTTCTCGGTATGTTCATGCTTGGCAACCTTATGAAGGAAAGCGGTGTTGTAGGCAGACTGAGTGATACAGCTCAAGGCTCCCTGATGAACATTGTTACAATCTTCCTTGGGGTTTCAGTCGGGGCTACCATGCATGCGGACAAGTTCCTGAGTTGGAAACCGCTTTTTATCTTCGGTCTGGGCATTATTGACTTCATAGTCTGTACAATGGGAGGCGTTCTTACTGCAAAGGTGATGAATCTGTTCTTAAAAGAAAAGATAAATCCTCTTATAGGTTCGGCAGGGGTTTCAGCAGTGCCGATGGCCGCAAGGGTTTCTCAGATGCAAGGCATGAAATACGATAAGACCAATCATCTACTGATGCATGCAATGGCCCCCAACCTGGCAGGCCTCATCGGATCTGCTGCAGCGGCAGGCATGTTTATTGCCATGTTTAATTAATATCGTTCTAAAAACACTGGAAGTACTTTCCAGAAATTGAAATTTTATCAGCAGAAAAGGATTGAAAAATGAAAAAATACATGATTCTGTCCCTGGTTTTGTTCTTGATTTTTCCCGCTTTTATAAATGCCGAGGACTTTCTGGGTGCCCCTGTTATCCCAAATGCAGAGACCATTGTAAAAACCGATGCCAGGTATGAATTTAAGATAAAACTGTCTCACGATGAAATCCTGGCATTTTATCGGGAGGCCTTGGAAGGCAATAAGGATATTGCCTTTAGAGACTGGAAGGAAGATACATATATAGAAGACGATGGCGCTTTGCCCTGGCATTCCATTACAATCTCCAAAATTTATCAGGATGGCTGGACTTCTGTCAGGATAGTCAAGGATAACTGGACCTGGATAATCGGGACGCTTATACTCCGATTTATAGCCGTTTTCGTTGTACTTATTATTTTATTTATATGCATGTCTATTTCCGGAAGAATTATCTCCAATTTTGTTAAGAAAATGGAGGCGAAAAAGGCGGCTGGATAAAATTGACAAGCAGTTTTAATTCAATAAAAAGCCTCTTTCCTTTTGGGAAGAGGCTTTTTATTGAATAATATGGCTGAACAGCCATGTCTTAAGGCGTTAGTTAAATAGTTATTACTCAAGAACAAGCAGTACAGCGTCGGCTTCTACTGTATCACCCTTCTTTACCTTTACTTCTTTAACCGTACCGGATGCTACTGCAGCGATTGGCAGTTCCATTTTCATAGCCTCGACAATGATGATCTCATCGCCCTCATTAATTGCATCCCCTACGTTTACTCTAACATCGAGAATTTTCCCCCCCATTGGAGCAGTAATTGTACTCACAGTCTTTACCTCCTCATAATGAAATTATTGTTAACCGAACCAATTAAGCGCGGCTTTAAAAAAAACAGATATCACTCCACAGATAAATGTATACGACTCCATATGAATATAATTGCGTATACATTTAAGATGGTGCCAAAAATTTATTGTTGCTTTATATTATTTATTGAGAGGCAGTTGTCAAGAATAATATCTGAGCATGTGCCCAAATTCGTAAATGAACTGCTTCGTGTGTTTGATTTCTGATCTAAGACAATAGCTATTCCAGTAGAAAACGGTTTGATACTAACAGATATAAATGCTGGCTTTTTTAGAATTAGTGTCCCTTCCGGGGATGGTGAAAACCCCTCGCCTTAAGGCGAAGAAAAATTAAAATTGTCCTAAGAGGACTTTTCATAAAATAATTTGTAAATCAT
>JAFGMQ010000151.1 GCA_016927455.1 Deltaproteobacteria bacterium | reverse complement strand
CTAAGCATAAGACCGAGAAGGAGGTATCCAACCAGGGCCGGGATTCCCAGAGGCTCGATTCCTGATTTAAGCAGCATGATCAGGACAATGACGATCCCCGTAATCATGATGATATGCGGATAGTTCAGTTCATTACCGGTCACGGGCGTTCTCCTTCTTAACCCAGTACCAGGCGTTCATGCAGCCGATAACCACGCCTATAAAAATCATCATGAGGGTCCAGGAATATTGATCATCGAGCCTTTTATCCAGCCACAGGCCTATGGCCGTCGCGATAAGTGCAGGCACGGCGACAGACCAGCCCACCAGCCCGAACATTCCCAGGCCGAACCAGACTCCCCGGTCCCGCTCCCTTCTGGCCTTTAATTTTCTTTGTTCCTTTATCCCTACCTGCCTGGAAAGAAGATTATCAGAGGCCTCATCATTTTTTCTGTTTTTTTCATAAGACATTTTTACTGATCTCCAGAAATCTCCTTATAAACCCGGCCTCAATTTTTGCTGTCGCTGTGCGCACCTGTTTTTCCTTTTCATCCATTACTTTAAACTTGTCATCCACTATTTGTTCCAGTTCACCCAGACTTCCCCCGGCAGCGGCATTACCGGTTGAGACCACAACATTGTCACCCGATTTAACAAGAAGTCCCTCATCAACGGCCAGGAAATTTTCTTCTTTCTTCTCGTCTTCATAGGAAAGTATTCCCGGAACCAGTGCCGCGGTAAAATCGATGTGCCGGGGAAGAAGCGTAAAGGATCCGTTATAAGCCTCAGCTGTAATTTTAAAAACAGGCTCCTCAAGAAAAACTTCGGAAGGTAAAAGAATCTTCAAATTCATCATTCTTCCGCCTCATCAATCTTTCCTATCATGTAGAATCTACTCTCGTTATAATCAGGGAAATCGTCATTGAGGATTCTTTCGCAGCCTTCTATGGTGTCTTCAAGGTCAACAATTTTTCCTTCCTTGCCTGTAAACTGTTCGGTAACAAAAAACGGCTGGGTCAAAAACCTCTCCAGTCTTCTGGCCCGGTGCACGGTCAGCCTGTCATCCCTGGACAGCTCTTCCATACCGAGCATTGCGATAATATCCTTCAGATCCTCATACTGGGCCAGAGTTTTTCTTGTCTCCCGGGCAACACGGTAATGTTTTTCACCCACAATGTGAGGAGCAAGCATCTTTGATCCTGACTGGAGAGGATCAATGGCGGGATAAAGACCCTGGCTGGCCTTTTTGCGGGAAAGGACGATAAATGATGAAAGATGCCCAAAGGTATGAACCGCAGCCGGATCGGTGAAATCATCGGCCGGCACATAAACCGCCTGAACTGATGTGATGGCCCCTCTGTCCGTGTTGCATATCCTTTCCTCAAGCCCAGCCAGTTCGGTTCCCAGAGTTGGCTGATACCCGAGCCTGGAAGGGAGTTGCCCAAGAAGACCGGAGACCTCCATTCCCGCCTGCACAAACCGGAAGATGTTATCGATGAGCAGAAGCACATCCTGTTCTTTGTCGTCCCGGAAGTATTCGGCCATGGTAAGGGCCGCGTGGCCTACGCGGAACCTTGCCCCCGGAGGTTCATTCATCTGTCCGAACACCATTACAGTGTTGTCAATCACTCCAGCTTCCTTCATCTCCCTGTACAGTTCTTCCCCTTCACGAACACGCTCCCCTATTCCGCAGAACAGGCTCACCCCCTCATGCCGGGAAACCATGTTGTTGATCATTTCCATTATGAGAACAGTCTTTCCGACCCCCGCGCCGCCAAAAAGTCCTCCCTTTCCTCCCAGCTCCAGTGGGGCCATAAGGTCAATGGACTTGATTCCGGTTGTAAATAATTTTGAACCTGTTTTCTGTTTTTCCAGCGGAACCGGGTCATTATGAATGGATCTCAATTCGGTTTCTTTGATATCTCCCCTCCGGTCAATGGTTTCACCAAACAGATTAAACATTCTTGAGAGGATACCATCGCCAACGGGCACCCTGAGAGGGGCGCCTGTATCCGTAATGTCCGATCCCAGCGCCATTCCCCTTGTGGAGGTGAGAGCAATTCCCCTTATTGAATTTTTGTCCAGATGGATTACTGTTTCAAGGATGACTTCGTTATCCCTCCCCCCCTTAAGGATATTGTTGATCGCCGGGAGATATCCCCTGAACTGCACATCCACCACGCTTCCTCGTATGGAGATTACCTTTCCAGTTTGTGAATTATTTTGAGGCCTGTCATACATTTTCCACCTATCCCCCGAAAGCTGAATTATTTTTTTCAGGTATCAAAGGTTATTGTCTCCTTTCCTCCTATTTTATAGATCATTTCATTGATCCCCACCCTCACGTGCTCTCCGACACTGCTCAATGATTTTACAGTCAGCCGGTCACAGGCCACTTCTATTTCAAGGTCATGACCCCGGTAATGTATATTCATCATGATCTTTTCCAGCTCATCAGGCAGGCAGCAGTTGAACCATAATACATTTTCCCTGGTTTCCAGGCCTGTGTAGGCCTCCTGTATAATATTGACACTGCCGGCCATTGCCCCCAGATGGATTCCTTCAGGAGTGGTTCCACCCTGTATATCGGAGTAGTCACTCTTGAGCGCCTCTTTGAAAAGGGTCCAGGATTTTTCTCTCTGGGACCGGACCAGGACCCATGAATGCACTAACCTGCTCAGTGAAGAACCGTGGGACGTACGTTTTGAATAGTATTCAATGTTTTCGGGAATCATATCAGGGGTAAGGGAGTAACCAAGACCTTCAAAAAGGCTTTCGAGCTCTTCGGCCGAAAAAAGATAAAAGAGCATGAGGACATCGGCCTGCTTGGAGGCCCTGTAATTGTTCGTGCTGTCACCCTCTGCTTCCAGTATCCTGTCGAGCCGCTGAATATCCACGTATTTTTTTTTATATTCATCCCATTGGAATTCCTTCAGGTTTTCATATCCCTCAAACTGGCTGATGATACTGCCGTCATGAAAGGCTATCGTCATCTTTTTTCCTATGTCCTTCCATTTTTCCAGTTCTTCCTGTTTCAGTTTTATTTTCCCGCGTAACTCATGATCTCTGCCTTCAGGAATAATCTGCAGTATCTTCAGTGCCTCTTTCAAAACCCAAACTGCCATGACATTTGTATAGGCGTTATTGTCAAGACCGGGCTTTTCCGCACCCGGGTATGCTTCATGATATTCATCCGGACCCATTACCCCGAGAATTTCATAGCGGCCTGTTTTATCATTGTAGGTCGATATGTCCGCCCAGAACCTTGCGATCTCGATCACCATCTCAGCGCCATAAGAGGAAAGAAACTCCATATCCCCGGTAACTTCATAATATTTGCAGACATTATAGGCTATAGCCGCGTTGACATGTCTCTGAAGCCTGGAATTATCGGGTATCCACCTTCCCGATTTAGGGTTCAGATGAAGTTTCTGACTTTCTTCACGCCCGTCGCTGCCGCTCTGCCAGGGGTACATCGCGCCTTTAAATCCCTCCTTCACGGCAGCATGCCTTGCCTCATCCAGGCGACGGTACCTGTACATGAGCAGTGAGCGGGTTATCTCGGGTATTCTCATATTTAAAAAAGGAAAGATAAAAAGTTCGTCCCAGAATATATGACCTCTGTATGCCTCTCCATGCCAGCCCCTTGAAGGCACACCAGTATCCAGATCTATGCTGTTGGGGGAGATGGTCTGAAGAAGATGAAAGATATTCATATTGAGGATCAGGGATTCATCATCATTTTTCTGCGCGTTTTTTAATACAAAACTCATCTCAAATCTTTGCCACAGTTTTTTCCATGCAAGGTCATGCTCTGTGACAAGTTTATCAAAGGATGGCGCCCTGGAAACTGCCTTTTTTGCCTGCAATCCGCATTCGGATATGGCCTTGTCTCTGGAATTATAGAGAGCAAGCGTCTTCTCGATTCTGAACTCGCTGCCGGAGGGTACATCCGCAACAAATGTGCGGGCCACGATATTTTCATCCAGCAGGAGTTCTCCCTTTGTATCAAGCGGAGAATTATCCAGGTAAAGACTGTGATCAGCGGCCAAAGCAATACTGATGTCAGACTGGACTGTCCTTGTTTTTAGGAATATTCCCCTTTCTCCGGCATCCCCTGTCTCCTCTGTTTTCAGATGTTTACCATTGAGACTCCGATATCGGGCAACCCCGCTGTTTGTCACCGATCCGTCTATGGCTGACACGATCTCGATCATGCCGGTCCAGTTAAGAGGTTTAATACAAAGCTCAATTCCTGCCAGGTGTGGGTATTTCATGTGCACCAGGCGTCTTTCCTTTAGACGTGTTTCATGTCCGTGGACATCCCTGAAGCTTAGATTTCTTAAAAGGATGCCGCTCTTCATGTCCAGCTCCTGATAAAAATCCAGGATTTCAGATTTACTTATTTCAAACCATTTGCCTTTCAATATCCTGACCCTTAAGGGAAGCCAGTTGGGAATGTTCACAAGGTCTTCGTTTTCTATGGTCCTGCCTTTTATCTCCGTTTTGAGCCTGTTATAGAGGCAGGCCAGGTAGGTTCCCGGGTAGTGCACATCGCCTGCGTCCGACTGGGCCCAGGCGCCTCTTGTCGCGAAGTAGCCGTTTCCGAGCGTACAGAGCGCTTCTCTGAGAGGTTCATTTTCAGGTTCAAATGTGTTGAAAACAAGATTCCAGGAACCCATCATTATTCTCCTTTCAACATCATGGAAAGCTTTCTCAACCAGGTCTCAACTTCTTCAGTATTACG
>JAFGMQ010000002.1 GCA_016927455.1 Deltaproteobacteria bacterium | reverse complement strand
TGCCTGGGACGAGAATCGAACTCGTACAGAGCTAAGCTCCGAGGGATTTTAAGTCCCTTGCGTCTACCTATTCCGCCACCCAGGCAAAGGTTTGAAAAACACTGTTTTAAATACCAAAGTAGCAGGACTTGTGCAAGGAGAAAAAGCGATCCCTGAAATCAATTCTACCTACTTCTAAAACCCATACTTATCCAGATTGAAATCCACCTGCACATGTGGCTCATTACACACCACATAAAACGACAGGGACTACTGTCAAAGAAGCTGAAAAGCTTAAAAGAAAAATGATTTGATACTGGCCAAAGCATCTTCCTGGGTACTGCCATGCGCCATGCATCCTGGTAGCTCTGGAACTTCTGCAATAAATGCTTGATCCTCATTGCTCCAGTTAATAATAATTTCGCATTTATCCATTACCCTTTATCTCCCACACCATTTTGTCTCTGCCCAACGCCCCGGTCACAGGGATCAAACTGATCCCGAACCCGTCGAACTTCATTCCGCAACAAAGTCTATACAATCGAGCAAAGGGTGAGCTCTTCACTCTGAAGACACGTTTCCACAGACAAGATAAAATGCGATCTCTATATTTCATAAAACCACCTCCTTTATCGGCCTGGGGAATCGGATCCGACTCGGGGGTCGAGTCCAAACTACCAGCTTCACTCCTTTCACACCCAACGTGAGCAATTAGGAACTGCCGGATTAACGAGAACAATAGGTCATGAAAGCATGAAGACCATTGATTAAATTGGGATTCAACACGCGCATTAAATAGCCAGTCGCTCTCAATTGCTTTGTTCGGGGATTTCTGGCGACCATGACATGTTGAGTTTCTTTTGATTAACGGCACAATCTCGAAGGTAGAGATTGATTAAACTTTGATAAGGAATTCCAGTTTCTTCAGACATTTCCTTAAAATAAGTAACTGTGTCACGATCAAGCCGCATTGTAACAGGTTGTTTTAAGAGTTTTATATAAGGGTTTTTTCGTCCCTTCATTTTTGAAAAGTCATAATGTTTTCTCATCTTCTATTCCCCCAATATCCATATTCTTCATCTTTATCTGCCTTTCTTGCCGAAATGATCCTAATAACTGAATCATTTTCTCGAAAGCAGTGACAAATAATCAGGACTTTTAATTTGTAGCTGAGACCTAACAGGATAAAACGGTCTTCTTCATCCGAATGATCCGGATCAAAATATTGGATTGCATTTTCATCGTAAAATGCTGTCCGGGCTTCCTCAAAAGAAACGCCATGCTTTCTTTTATTCGTTTTATCCTTTTTGTTGTCCCACTCAAAAATTATCTCGGTCATACGTACATTGTATTTAATTTGTTAAAGTTGTCAATGCTCATTTTTTCACAAAAAAAGATACTTGAGAAAAAGCAATCCCTGAAATCAATTCTGCCAACCTCCAAAAGCCACACTTATAGATATTTAGATCCACTTTATTGCACGAGTGGTTCAACAGGTACCGCATAAAACTACCAGCACTACTGCCAAAGAAGCTTAAAAGCTTAAAAGAAAAATGGTTTTCAGAGGTCTGCAAATAATTTCAGGAGGTCCGAGTCCAAAAGCATTTGAAATCAAAGTAAAATGGTTTAATGTTGAATAAGTCAGCCCAAAAACTTGAACAAACACCTTACCGTCCTGAATGTACTTTGCTTAACTGTGAAGACATGCTGTCATTGTTTTTATAATCCTGTTGCACCTGTTTCAGCTTTGCAAGAAACCCATGCTTTGTTATAAGCAGAGACCCCATTGGCATCCATTACCCCTAACTCCACATTTTTTTCTTGATATTGTCTCTTTATTGGTTTTAAATACATCAATGTTTTCATTTTGTTGGCTTCTTATGTATCGTTTAACAACCTCTTCGCCGGCTTTCCCGACAGAATACCCATTCCCCCGGAAACAATCTGTTCCTTTATCCATTAATACCAGATCTAAAAATGCATTACATTCTGATTATAACACTTAAGATCTTCGGCTTGATTATTTCACTGACAGGTCTCATCGGATGCATATTGCCTGTAATTCCAGGCCCCCCACTGAGTTTCCTGGCTTTGCTCATTCTTTCCTTTGCGGAGGACTGGCAGCCTTTCAGTTTCAGGTTTTTAACTATAATGGGCGTCTTGACTGTTATTGTAACACTTCTTGATTATGTACTAATGTCTGCAGGTGCAAAAAAGTTCGGAGCTTCAAAAACCGGGGTGTGGTTTTCTATTTTTGGAATGATAACAGGCATTTTCCTCTTCCCTCCCTGGGGAATTCTTCTGGGCGCACTCGCCGGCGCAATTACTGGAGAACTTTTATCCGGAAGAACGGGAAGCATGGCCTTACGGGCAGGATTTGGAGTTTTTGTGGGAAATATTATGGGCGTTGGGCTTAAGCTTGCTTTATCTGGGATAATGTTGTTTTTTTATGTTACAGAATTGTTTTAATATATGAATTCAAATAACGGGATTTAAGGCACTTATTAAAGGCATTATATTGGCAGGTTTGCATAAATGCTGTTCTTTAAGCTCCAAAAAGCATAATGTTAAACTTATTGTTTTATTATTATTCTTGTTTAGCGTATAATTTTGTGGCATAAAAAATTAATGAATTAAGATAAAATGCCGATAGATTCATAGAAGATGAATGGAAACTGAACTCCCTTAGCTGGAAGATCACTGTTTAACAGATAACCGCATCTGCCCGGCACTTCATTTCCCTTGAATTGGGTGATGTTATCGGTAATGTTCATAAAATGAACTACCCCGCAGCAAGCTACGGGGTATCAACCGTCATTCCGGCCCCGAATCAAGTTCGGGATGACAAGCCGAAGCAAGCTACGGGGAATTATACCCGTAGAGATTAAAATATTCTTACTATATCAACAATTTGGCCTGAAATTAAAAACGGAGGAAAAAATGACTGATATTTCCCAAGCAACAGGTCCTGCTGAAGAGCAGATAATTGAACGCGAAGGAAAATACTTGACCTTCACATTAGGCAATGAAGAGTACGGCATCAGTATACTGAAAATCAAGGAAATCATTGGATTGATGCCGATTACCAAAGTGCCTCAAACACCGGATTATATAAAAGGTGTGATTAACCTGCGTGGTAAAGTCATACCTGTAGTCGGCCTGAGAAAGAGGTTCGCTATGGAAGCCCTTGATTATACAGAACGGACCTGCATTATCGTTGTTGAAACACATGGACAGGACAGGGTTCTGCCAATTGGGATTATTGTTGATTCCGTTTCTGAAGTTCTAAATATAAAGGGTGATGATATAGAAGAAACCCCGACATTCGGGGCCGGCTTAAAAACAGAATACATTCTTGGAATGGCAAAGATTGAAGGAGGAGTAAAGATTCTGCTCGATATCGACAGGGTACTGAGCACTTCAGAAATAGAACTTATAGAAGATATTGCATAGACAGGGAGAAATCAGAAATGAAGAACGTCAGATTAAGTGTAAAGCTTATTTTTGCCTTTGTAGCTGTTGCTTTGATCACCCTCGTTGTTGGCATTACCGGATGGAACAGCACAACAAAGCTGAGCAATCATCTGGATGAAGTCGGCAATAAACGCCTGCCTGCTATACAAAACCTGCTGACTATTGATCAGGCAATGAAATCCATCATCGTTGCCCAGCGCACACTCCTCAGCCCAATGCTTGATATAGAGACCCGCAAGAAACAATTTGACGATATTGCTGAGGCAAGAAAGATTTATAAAAATTCATGGGACATATATGAAGCACTTCCACATTCAGATGAAGAGACAAGAATGTGGAAGGAATTTGTTTCAGCTTTAAATGCCGGCAAGGATGCAAACAACGAATTCTTTACACTGGCAGGTGAGCTTGAAAAAATGGGCATACTGAACCCGACCGCCCTCAAGGAAAAACTGATAATGTTCAGTGCAGACCATTATAAATTGATGGCCCAGATAGTTTTTCTAATTCAGACGGGCCAAAGATTCGAAGGGGGTGAGGATAAATCAGAATGCGCCTTCGGACAATGGATTGAAACCTATAAAACCGAAAATCCCATTATCAACGAAGCATCAAAAGAAGGCATCAACTACCATGAAAAATTCCACAAATGCATTGCTGACATAAAGCGTTTTCGTTTGGAAGAATTAAATCTGTTAGCAGCGTTGACCACATATAAAGAAGAAATGATTCCTGCCGCTGATGGATTTTTCAATTATTTGGAAAAGGTCAGCGAGGAGGCAGACAGAGCTGAAAATATCTATCAGAAAATGATAACTCTCGGCACTGAAACAACGCGGGTAAGGCAACTCGAGGCCTTAAAATTGTTAGACAAGATAATAGCATTTAATAAAGAGTTGGCTTCTCAATCAGTAGTATCATCAAAATCTGATGCATTCTGGTCAAAGGTTGTGGCTTTCACAGGCATGCTGGCTGGTTTCGCAGCCGCCCTGACCCTTGGTATCTTATTAAGCATATATCTCACGAGGATACTCAAACGAATAATCAGGGGTCTTAACGACGGCGCAGACCAGGTGGCTTCAGCCTCAGGAGAAATATCATCTTCCAGCCAGGTCCTTGCAGAAGGTTCTTCGGAGCAGGCCGCATCCATTGAGGAAACTTCTTCTTCACTTGAAGAAATGTCCTCAATGACAAAACAAAATGCAGACAACGCTAATCAGGCTGACAAGCTTATGAAAGAAACCAACCAGGTAGTCAACCACGCCAACGATTCAGTATTTAGCCTGATATCATCCATGGAGGAAATTTCCAGGGCCAGCAAAGAGACCCAAAAGGTAATCAGGAGTATTGATGAAATAGCCTTCCAGACAAATTTACTTGCCCTTAATGCGGCTGTGGAAGCGGCAAGAGCAGGTGAAGCAGGCGCAGGATTTGCCGTTGTTGCTGATGAGGTAAGAAATCTTGCCATGAAATCGGCGGAAGCAGCAAGAAATACGGCAGAGCTTATTGAAGGAACAGTGAAAAAGGTTTTGGATGGCTCGGAACTTGTCAGCCAGACAAGCGAAGCCTTTTCCCAGGTTGCTTCAAGTGCTGCAAAGGTAGGCGAACTGGTAAGCGAAATCGCGGCAGCCTCCCATGAACAGGCTCAAGGTATCGAACAGGTTAACAAAGCTGTAGGCGAAATGGATAAAGTTACCCAGCAGAATGCAGCCACCGCAGAGGAATCAGCATCAGCAGCAGAACAGATGCATGCACAGGCAGAGAGTATGAAGGCCTATGTAATGCAATTAGTTGCTCTTGTTGGCGGTAATGAAGAAGTCAAGCAAAAACTTCCTCCTGCAACTCCTGCAAAGAGAACAAAGTCCAACCTGCCTGCTGTCAGGAAAGCTGCGGCTCCAGTAACAGGCAGTACGAAGAAAGAGATCAGACCTGAACAGGTTATCCCTTTGGAAGAAGATGACCTGATGGATTTTTAGCAGCAATAGAATTTCCCTCATAGAGGGTTATCAGGACTTCAAAAAAATCCAACCGGAGATAAGGACAATGGAGAATAACGATAATGTAACATCTATTGAAAATAGAATAAAAGATCTTCCCCTGATCGACGCTTCTGTTTTTGAAATAATATCCTTGCTCAATGATCCGGACAGCAATTTCCAGCAGATCGTAAAAAAAATATCTGCTGATATTGCCGCCAGGTTTCTAAACATGGCCAATTCGGCTTACTATGGAAGAAAGGTCAGTTCAATAGATCACGCCGTGAGGCTCCTGGGTTACAGTGAGATGAAACAGATTCTAATCACTTCAATACTCATTGATCATCTCACAAAACATCTTGATTTTGAGAATTTTAACTTCGACAGGTTTCAGAGACAGTCACATTTTTGTGCTGCTGTCTGCAAAATTCTGGGAGACGTTTTTGAATATCCCAAGCCTCAGGATCTTTTCACTGTGGCAATACTGCATAATATCGGGAAGCTGGTCATAGCAGTTTATTTTAAAGAGGATCATAAAAAAATAATTGCCTTGAAAAAGGCTGAGGGCATTTCAAGTCATGAGGCGGAATTGAGAATTCTTGGGGTTACTCATTCCCAGATAGGCGCTCTTGTACTGGAAAAATTCCAGATAGCCAAAAATATATGTGAAGCCGTAAGGTTTCATGACTCAAAGGACCGGGTTATACCGGAGGAAATGGATTATCAGCTTGAGCTTATCTTGAGGGAATCAGCTGCTATAGTTGCTGACTTTTCTTTGCCGGAAGAATCAGATCCTCTTGATATTGTGAATGAGATCAGAACTACAATTCAGGAAGCCAAAAAGGAGTACAGAAAAGAAGTCAGCACAGAAATAATTTCAAGGGGTTACAGAGAACTGTTTCCTTCAATGTTAAAACACGCATGTGAAGTAATTCGTGTCGGTTTAAGCCAGTTATTAAGGAAAAGGGTTCCTGACAAAAAAGAAGGTGAGGATGAAAATCACTAAAACGATTTATTGAATTTCTGGTTTAATTCCTTTCAGTCCGCCCGGAGAGATGGCTTGAATCAGGTCAGTGAAGTTGTTTTTTCTTAAACTCCTTGTTTTTAAAGGAAAGGCATTCCCTTCCTGAACAACTGTTGCGGACCACTGCACTTGGCATTTGTCGGCTTTTAAACCCCATGGCGCGACAGCCATGAGGGAATTCCTTGTCCCAGGTTACATAATAGTTTTCACATTTGTGGCAATCGATCATTGATGAATCAGCATGAGTCCGGATATCAATCCTTAAATTATTTGACAAAAAGTAATGACTTCCCGCAGAAGACATTTCAGTTCGCGTTTTGTTTAAAACTAATCACAACCACATTATCGGTCATTTTCATAGGGATACCAGTCAGCTGACCTCAGCTTTTCAACCTTAATGACAGCCATTTCATTTGTATGGGTGTTGAATACTACTTTTCTACCCCTTTCACCTCCCACATCTTCAGAAACAATGCTGATCCGTTCTTTTGCCAGAATCTTTCTTGCTATCATAATGTTCTGCCTGCCGATGTTTTTGTTACAAATATCGGGATGGTTTGCCCCACCGAGAATTTGAGCTTCCAGGTGTTTTCTTTTTGAACCATCATTCAACATCATCCGGATGAGTGTAATTGTCGCAACATTTCCATATCTTGCAGTAGCATTTTGTCTCTCATTAGTGTGGGGAAACTGAAAATGATTTATTCCTCCTGCCTTCCTCTTTGCGTCATAAAGGCAAACAGATACACACGATCCCAACACCATGGATACGATTGTTGGCTTTTTGGGCACAAATATGTATCCGGGATCAAGAAAATATTTCAAGGCTACTATGCTGTTTGAATCGCTGCTCACACTCCTACCGCTTATCAACCACTATACCCATGTTCTTCAGCATCTCCCAGGCCTTTTCACGCTCTATATCATCGCTGTTTCCCGAGCCATATATTATTACAGCCCTTATAACATCATCACTCAAGCCAGCTTCCCTGAGTTTAATTATATCCCCTGCCGTAGTGAACTTGATGGACTTTACTTCCCTTCCGTAGATTACCGGTTCAGTGTCCTTTAAAAAGGAGCCGCTCTTTACAAGCATTTGAATAGTTTCGTTGCTTATTCCCGCTTTCTTGAGATCAATAATCTCATTTACTGTAAATGCGCAGGTCTCAACAGTCTTTTCTTCCATCATGACTTTGATTGTCTCATCATTTATTCCGGCCTTTTTCAGGGTTATTATATCCTGGCTGCTCAGGCATAAACCTGCTGACAATGAGACAAGCACGAAAATAACATCAAAAAAAGCAATGAATAGCACCTTTTTCATTACTGCCGCCACTCCTCAGAAACTGCCTTCTTAATTATAATTAGATCAAGGGTTAAACTATCAGTGCAGAAAATCCAGAAGCGTCTTCTGTATAATTGTTGATGCAGTACTCAGACTTGCCTGATAAGCTGTCTGCTGGCTCTGCAGATCAATTACTGCCTGAACGAAATCAGTATCTTCTGCCGCAGACATCAGCTTGATTAACTCCAGTTTAAAGTCTTCCCAGTGCTGCTCAGTACTCTCAAGACGGTTTATCTTGGCCCCCAGCTCAGCCTCATATCTCAACATCTGATTTTTTGCCTGATCCAGCGGCTCTATCTGGGCCTGAATAGCCTCGGTGTCATTATTTTCAAGGGCTATCTTTAAATCTCTTAAAATATTAAATATATTAACTCCATCTCTGTTGGTAAAAATATCGTCCCCATTTAAATTGATAATAAAATCGAGTTCTTTACCAATAATTATCTTAACATCTCCATGACTTCCATCAACACCCTGGGAAACTGTCGCAACAGTGAAACCAGTATCATTATCAGCGGAGTCATCGGCTTCACCGCCTGCATCATCATTTGTTACAGTAACTGTTGAGCTACTGGAGCTTGCACGAAAGCCTTCAGTTTCATCAATTGCAGATGCTGTCTTCAGGGCAACCTCGTCAGCGTCATCAGCAGCATCAAGATCAACCAAGATACCTGTTCTTCCCGCAAGCGCAGGATCTGCACCGGCTCCATCCACTCTGTACCAGACATAATAGCCTGCTGTGGAAGAATTCAATGTAAATGATTCTCCGCCCGCAAGCGTGGCTGCAGTGTTACAGGTAACCGTTGTGACTTCCTGCTGAGCTCCTGAGTATGTAATATTATAATCGTCATCCCGCGTGAATGGAGAGGTATCTGTTTTATAGCCGGCAAAGATATAGCTGCCGCCCACCTCTGTATTTGCGAGTTGAATCATTTGATCAAAAATATTTTTTATCTCTTCTGCAACTGCCATCCTGGTCTCAGGGCTCGATGTTTCAGTAGCCTGTGATACTGCAAGCTCCTTTACCCTTATAAGCAATTCATCAACCTGTCCTAATGTTGAACTGGCTGTTGAAAGCCAGGACTTTCCATGAGCAATATTTCTGCCATATTGATCTATTGCACACAGGGTTTTACGAAAACCCGCAATCTTGCTCATAGCCATTGGATCTTCGGAAGACCTTGTAATCCTCTTTCCAGAAGAGATCATCTCCTGAAGTTTCAGCAAATTCCCGCTCTTATCATTGATAGTTCTGATAAAAGTGTTTATCATCATCTGGTTTGTTACACGCATACTGAACTCCTGATCGGCCGAATTAAACCATGTTTATCACGGTTCTTAGCAATTCATCAGCTACAGCAACCAATTTGGCTGCTGACTGATATGCATGCTGATACTGGATGAGTGATATCATTTCTTCATCAAGAGAAACTCCTGATACGGACTCTCTCAGGTTATTCATGTAAACTATCATCTCACTTTGATGGGCTGCATTTGAATTAGCCTTCTGCAGATTGGCACCCACGTCATTCACAATTGAATTAAAATAATCCCCGATTGAAGAATCATATCTCAAATCGGCAATTGCAAGAGCATTGCCGTTATCTCCCGGTAATCCCTCGTATGTTCCAGATGCGGCAATCATGTTTAAATCATTGACAAGGGCCGGGTTCACTGAAATACCTGAGGCTGACGACCCAATAAAAAAATCGATTCCGGTAGATCCATCCAATCCGAAACCGGCGCTGTGGATGCTGTTTACACATTCTATTATATTCTTGGCCAACTCATCAAACCTGTCTATATAGCTCTTTAGATCAACAAGATTTCCCTTGATACTTCCTCCCGAAATATTTTGGTTAATCACTGTTGACTCGCCTTCGCTGTCTATCCACAGGACTTCCTGTACCCCTTCTCTGGTCTGGGTAGAGAGTTCAAAGTAATTGCCACCGTTCACCAATGGTTTCATGCCGCATACTATGATATTTAACTGTCCTTCGTTATCATAAAAATAATCAATATCGATCTTTTCAGAGAGTTCCCTTACCAGCAACTCCTGTTTATCCCTGAAATCATTAGCGTTCTGACCGACAGCTTCAGCGCTTATAATTTTTTTATTTAAGTCGGCAATCTGCTCTGAAAGAAGGTTTATTTCTTCCACTGTTGCTGTGACACCGGCGCCTACCTCAGCATTTTTAAACTGCATAATGCTTGAGTGTATCCTCTGTATAATATTAACTACCTGTTCACCCCTCGATATCACCACTGCCCGTTCAGCCAGACCCGAAGGATTATTGGCCAGATCCTCCCAGGCATTCCAGAACTCACAAAGTGAGTTATTGAATTCATCTGCCGATAAAATCATCTCCAGCCTTTCAAGAACACCGCTTTCGGCATCCCATCTCCCGAGGGCCTGATATTCAGAATTTAACTGCCCCAGTAAATAGCTGTCATGAATTCTCCTTACTTCAGATCCCCTGACACCCATTCCAAGCATCCCCGGAGTAAATGACATGGGTTCTTTCGTCTCAAGATGCAATACCTGTCTTGAATATCCCGGGGTATTTACATTGGCAATATTGTGACCTGAAATATGAATACCCAGCTGATGAGTTAACAGGGCGCTCTTTCCGATATCCAGTACTGAATTTATTCCGGACATTTCTTTTACCTCTTTTCTTTTACAGACATGGCCTTTGAATCATCCTGTAATGCATTGATTATGGTCTGTGGTATCTGATGCAAAGGAACAACTTTGTCGACAGCTCCGAGTTTAATAGCTTCTTTCGGCATTCCAAATACTATGCATGTTTCTTCATCCTGAGCCACAGTAAAAGCCCTGTTCTGATTCATTGCAAGCAATCCTTTTGCCCCGTCTGCACCCATTCCTGTGAGCAGGACACCTATGGCATTACGACCTGCATTCTTTGCCACGGATTGAAACAGGACATCCACGCTTGGCCGCTGATAATGAACCCTTGGGCCGTCTTTAATTCTAACCAGATAATTTGCCCCGCTTCGGTCAAGCAGCATATGGTGATTTCCCGGAGCAATCAAGGCTACACCAGGAACAACATGGTCATTATCACGCGCTTCCCTTACTTCCATAGGGCATAATTCATTCAGTCTTTTTGCAAAGGAAGAGGTAAAGTTCTCAGGCATATGCTGAACTATTACCGTTCCCGGAGAAGTGGCAGGCATTTTGCCGAGTACACTTTCAATGGCTTTTGTTCCCCCGGTGGATGCACCAATTGCTATCACCTTATTTGTTGTCTGTATAAGCATCCCCTTTAAACTTGAACCTCCTGAAACCGGGGGAGCCTTCTCGAGACTCCTTTCAATACGTGCCGATGCCGCACCTCTTATGGCATTTGCCAGACTTCGCGAAATATCAAGCGTTGAGTATGCAGAACCCGGTTTACACAGGACATCCACTGCTCCCAAATCCAGAGCCTTCATCGCATTCTCGCTGTTCTTCGGCGTCAGAGAGCTGACGACAACTACAGGCATGGGATGGAATTTCATTAGTCTTGCCAGAAATGAAAGACCGTCCATCCTCGGCATTTCGAGATCAAGTGTTATAACATCAGGCTTGAGTTTAACAATTTTATCACGCGCCACGTATGGATCCACAGCGGTTCCGATAATTTCAATATCCTTGTATCTTGAAAGCTCATCAGTAAGGATTTTGCGAACCACTGCAGAATCGTCTATAACAAGCACTCTAATCATGATTTTCTCTCGCCTCTGATCATATGTCAAAACATCCGCAGAGCACGGTTGTATTTTTAGTCATTAAAAAAGTCTTCAGGAATTTCTCCGTCTATGTAAAGAAAGATATCACATTGTTCACCATCCATTTCCATCCTGACAACGGATGCGGGCCCTTTCCCATCGACTTTTTCTACGGCCTTCTTTATGTCTTCCATGCCGTTCACAATAAACGGGGCTGTAATATTAAATACTGCTTTCTTCCCTGCAATGGCCGGCAGAATGTTGCCGCAAATAACATTAAGTGTCTCCTTGAGTGCATCGTCCTGTTGATCAGGCGTTGTTTCATCTTCCTCAACACCAAGCATGTTGGCGGAAAGCTCAGGGACACAATTTGTTGAAATTGTTAAAACCAGATTCCCTGAAAAGGGCCCTGAAAAAGAAATACTTGCCGCCACTATGGAATCATAATCAATGTCTTCTCTGTCATATTCCCGGGATACAAACATAAAAGCCAGTTTTTCCAATGTTTCTTCAGCAACGTTAAACAGCACATCATTTAACCGGTGGTTCATCATCGCCCCCTATTCCAGTTATTTCCTTTACGATATCCCTGATGAGCTCGGGAGAAAAAGGCTTTTGAATGAAGCTGGCGCCCTTTTTTATCAAACGTTCAATGCGTGTCTGACTTCCTTCGGTAGATATGACAACAACAGGGATATCTTTTGTACCTGGATTTTCCCGCATTTGGCTGAGCATCTCCTCACCATTCATTACAGGCATGTTAATATCAACCACAACAAGGTCAATCCAGTTCTGGTTCAGAATCTCAAGGCCATCCTTACCGTTACCGGCCTGGTAGACTTCGCCGAGCGGCAGGCCGCTCATGAGCATTGTCTTCTTTATCATGGCTCTCATTACACCACTGTCGTCTACTATGAGGACGTTAAGTGCCATTCGAATAACCTCTTCATTTTAATTGGAACCGGCTAAAGAATAAATAAGTGCGATTCCCGGGTTTCCCCCCTGTTTACACTATTTTGCTCCAAACACTTCAGTCAGTTCATTTACCCATTGCATCGTCCTGCTTGCCACAATTTCAAGGTGCGCAGTATGAAGTCCCAGCCTTTTTGTTGCCAAACGCGAGGGTTCATATCTCAGGCCTTCTCTTCCAATACCAATCCCCATCATGAGGCACAGCACATTTGCAACATGAACAATATCAAGCATTACATCGCTTTCCTCAGCAGAGTCAGGTTCATGATGCCAGCGAACGGCGTTGACTATCTTTGGAGGAAAAGACCATGACTCCAATATCTTTGCCCCAACCTCAGCATGGTCAGTTCCAAGCACCATATATTCGGCCACTTCAAAGGGTACTCCCTCTGAGGCAGTAATTTCAATAGCCCTGATATCATCTTTTATTGAACTGCCAAGAACAAGTTTCCCCAGGTCGTGAAGAAGCGCAGCTGTAAAAACCTCGTCATCAGATGGGAGTCCAAGCTCCTTCATAAGCCCCTCTGAAGCAACCGAAACTGCGATGGAATGCCTCCAGAGACCCCCTGGAGGCAAATCATAGCCGGGAACTGACTTGTTCATTATAGCACTGACACATGAAGCCATAACGAGTTGCACCAGGCGCCTCCAACCCAGCAGAACTACGGCATGTTTTACTGAACCCACTTTGCTCGGGAGACCAAAATATGCAGAGTTCGTCAGTTTCAGAATATTTGCGGTAAGCCCTGGCTCATACCGAAGTATGCCTTCTATCTGAGTGACGGTAGTGTCAGGATTATCAAGGAGTGAAAGCATCTTTACCGCTGCCCCGGGCATACTTGGAAAAGAATCCACTTTTGACAATATATCTACTCTGCTCTTATTTTTCAAAGCTCAGTCTCCACTCCGTTGCTGCTTATTATTACCTGGCCGGTAGAAATATTAAAGTGAACCGTTCGGCTTTTTGATCCTGCAACGTCCTCAGATTTGAGGAGTATGCTGTTTTTCCAGAGAAGCTTCTTCAGCACCGTATGATTTCTTTCCCCGATCTTAAACATCTCGTTATTTCCCAAAGGAGAACCACAGCCTGCAGCTTTGACAATAAGCCTTCCCTTCAGTCCACCCATATTATAAATTGCCTTGAACAATTCCGGCACGCCTGTGTCAACGAACATGAACGGATTGGCTTGAGCCTTTTCCATATTTATCTTTGATAACGGCAACATGGCATGCAGCATGCCCCCTATTTTCATCACTGGATCATAGAGCATTAATCCGAGGCAGCTTCCAAGGGCATGGGTGACTATAATGTCCCCTTTCTGCCCAGCCTTCATGTCACCTACTCCAACAACGTATCTCATCAGTTCTAACCATTTTCTTTCTTAATGATCATTTTCTGTAAATAGCAGGCCTTACATATTCGAATTTATGAGAGATAGATGACAGCCCCTCGGAATGACCAACAAAAAGATAGCCTCCCGGCTCAAGATAATCCCAAAAACGGTTAATCAGATTCTGTTGAGTTGTTCTGTCAAAATAGATCATAACATTTCTACAAAAAATCAGGTCAAAAGGGCCTTTCATTGGCCACTTATCCATCAGATTAAGCCATGCCAGATGAACCAGTGACTTGACAGAATCTTTCAACTGATAGACAGAAGGTGATTCTTTTCCGATTTTGACAAAATATTTTTTTATGAGCGGAGGAGAAATGCTAAATACCTTTTCCTCTTCATAAACAGCATTACGGGCCCTCTCAAGCATCCTTCTGGAAATATCGGTTGCCAGTATCCTGATATCCCTGGAATTGATATTCTGGATATTTTCCCTCACGACCATGGCAAGAGAAAAGGGCTCTTCACCTGAAGAACACGCAGCCGTCCAGAACCTGATTCGTTTTTTATTCAGGTTCGGCAATACATTTTCCTCTAAATACCTGAAATGAGCCGGCTCACGGAAAAAGCTTGTTTTATTCGTGGTCATAACATCAACCATAAAGCCTATTTCCTGTCTGCCATTGTCACTTTCAATAAATTTTATATACTCCTTAAAGCTCCCCATTTTCAGTACTCTCAGGCGCTTCATTAATCTTGACCTGACAAGAGCCTGTTTGCCTTCTTTCAGATTAATCCCGCATAGTTCATAGATTATCTGGCTTATTTTCAGGAACTGTTTATCGCTCAATTCAACTGCCATTATATTCCTGATTGTGTTGTTGCTCTTCAATCTTCTTCCCTTAAGCCTTCAATGCCTTCACCATTAGCTAACTTGACCAGTCCGCCAACGTCAAGGATCAGACCTACCTGACCGTTTGGCATAATGGCTCCTCCGGAAATACCCAGTATATTCTGCATGGTCTCACCAAGAGTTTTAATAACAACCTGCTGTCTCCCAATCAGCTCGTCAATGACCATGCCAGCCTGCCTTCCATTATCCTCAATAACAACAACAAGCATCTTATTCGGATCCTGCTCAAAATCTTTTATGTCAAATAATCTTGCCAGCCTGAAGAGCGGAATGAGTTTCCCCTGAATGGAAAGCACCTCACCCTTATTGAGCACTGTGGAAAAATCTTTGATATCGGGTTTGATTGACCTGGTGATAGAGACTGTAGGAATAACATAATTTTCCTGTCCCACACGTATTACCATGCCGTCGATAATTGCAAGTGTAAGAGGAAGCCTCATCTTGAAAATGCTTCCCTTGCCATGCTCGGAAACTATTTCAACCTGGCCCCTGAGCGCCTCTATATTTCTTCTTACCACATCCATTCCCACTCCACGCCCGGATATCTCCGTGACTGCAGAAGCTGTTGAAAAGCCCGGCTCAAAAATAAGGTTAAACGCTTCCCTGTCACTTATCATTGTTCCTTCACTCAGGAGACCCCTCTCTCTTGCCTTGGCAAGAATAGCATCGCGGTCAAGCCCCTTGCCATCATCAGCTATTTCAACCACCACGTTTCCCGCTGAATGATATGCTGACAGTTTCACCGTTCCTGATTTCGGCTTACCGGCTTTTTCTCTGACATCAGGAAGCTCAATACCATGATCAACTGCATTACGGACTATATGGACCAGGGGATCATTTATTACATCAACCATGTTTCTGTCGATTTCGGTGTCTTCGCCTTCAGTAACAAAACTGATATTCTTTCCGGCCTTACGTGAAAGGTCTCTCACAAGACGTGCCATCTTCTGAAAAGTTGACTTGAGCGGAATCATACGCATGGACATTGCAAGATCCTGGAGTTGGCGAACGATCTTGGTTGTATGAGATACTTTTTTAATAAGATCATGGTGGCTCCCGCTTACGACAATATCATCCTGCGCAAGCATGGAATGAGCAACAACCAGTTCTCCAACCATATCAATCAATCGATCCAGACGTTCTGTCCCTACCCTTACGGATGATTCAACCACCTGTTTTCCGACCTTTATCTGTTTCTGAGTACGAAGCGCCTTGGCAACATCATTAACAGATACGGCATCTGACTTTACAAGCTCTACCCCTATCGGCCTGCCGCTATGTCTGGAAAGTGTTTCCTCAACTTTTTCCTTCTGCGTCTTACCCTTTCCAATAAGTATCTCTCCGACCTTCAAATCCGTATCCGAGCTGTCCTCATATTCGTCCGATATGCCCGCCTTCTCCGGATTTGCCAGAATTTCCATTAATTCATCATATCCGGAGGGTTTAGAAAAAACATTCCCTGCCAATGCCTTTTCAACAGACTGGACCAGTTCTTTTATCATATCAAGGGCTCGCAGGGTGAGGTCGGCATATCCTCCGCTGTAACGAATTTCCCGATCCCGGACACGACTGAGAAGCGACTCCGCATGATGACCCATTTCGGATACAAGTGTAATATTAAGAAAGGCGGAAGTGCCCTTTATTGTGTGAAAGGCTCGAAAAACGGTTGCAACAGCTTCCATGTCTTCCGGTTCATTTTCGAGGGTCAGCAATGCCTCCTCAGCATTTGCAATCAAATCTCTTCCCTCATTAATAAACTCGGCAAGTAAATCAGGATCAGCATCCTCAGACATGTAATCATCTGACAGATCACCTGTTTCAGCCCCGACATCAGATGAAAGATCACCGGATACCTCACTAATCACTTTTTCTTCATCTTCGTAAGGTGTTAAAATACCCTTTGCCTCTGCAACCTCCTTTTCTTCATTTGTCTCGCTCTCATCTTTGTCAGAGGTAAAATCACCGCCGGATTCTTCAGGAATCCTATCCTCTTCATCCTTCAAATAAACCGCTTCCTCCAGGTGCCTGCCGATTTCCTTGAAAGCTGAAGCCGGATCTGAAATACCTCCGTCCATAATCCCCTCAATTATAACTATTGCCTTGCTAATATTTTTTCTTGATATATCAGGATATGATTTGTCAGATTCAAGTTTATTGAGGGCGTCCCTTAAACGGACAAGGCTCTGATTATCGTCGGGTTCGATTTGGATAAGAAAAATGGCAGCATCATTGAGGGAATTTAAAGGAACTTCACTGGAGACATCATCCTGAAGACCGTTTTCAGGTACCGATATCAAAGCATCTTCCCTTGAGTCAACGGCCACTGCATTTTCCAGTGCCTGAACGGCCTCATTAATGAGTTCTACACTCTTAGGGCTATTGAGGATATACTGTTCCAAAGCATGCAGAGAATTATTCAGGGATTCAATAATGTCCAGCAGATTTGAGACAGAGCCTTCAGAAATAGACCTGAGCCCCTTGAGGCAAAGGCTGATGAGCTTGAATAATTCAGGCAAATCATCCTGAAAGCCACTTACTGCGTTTTCGAAATCAATGTAAACTGCATTCCAGGCATTATAATCGCCCAGGCTGAGCGTTTCTATATCTTCACCTATCTTCTTGAGTGTCTCTATAACCGATTTATCCATCCTTTTCATTTTTGATCCCTTAATCACTGGATTTTTGAGTTTTCTGAAATTTCCCCTAAAGTTTTTTTTATACTATGCCGATAAAAATTTTGAAATAAGATATAAAGGTTTTCAATATATCGTCTTATGTGCTTCGTGAAATATAAAAACGAAGAAGGGAGAGATGTGCCTCTCCATCCGAATGATGCGTGGGGTAATATCATATCGCTTATTCTTAGAGCTCCAGCATCAGAATTTGTTTTATATAGAATTATTAACTGATTTCTTCTGTTTAAATCAAGTAATTACTTCCCTTAAATCCGTCCGGACATTACCCTGCCATTATTTTCGGATAGATGAACAGCTCCACTTCTATAGTATACAGGATTTGTACTCATTAAATTGCTCAATAGAGTCAATGACCCGGTTACCAATTCAAGGCAATGCATTATCAGGGCCTTGTTGCCGCTGTTAATTTCCAGAATACTCTGAAGCAATGCTGAAAGGCTTGAACAGCAGGCCTTTAATCGCTTTGAATAAGGATCCTGAACTGATTCTGAGAGTTTTGTCATTGTAAGATCCTGGGGAAGATATCCCAGGTGATCAGCAAGTTTTTCCTGGATGTTCTGCCTTTGTTCTTCCACTATGCGAATCTTAAGCAATATGTTTTCCTTTTCCTTTCCAGCCTCATTGGATTCTTGAAAATTTGAGTTAACGATTGCTTTCCTTTCCTTTTGAAGTACATAAAGCAGATCTTTGTAGGCAATTGTTGCCTCCTCCATCAAATCAAGAAACCTGTCAAGCAGTATATCCATTCTCTGTTCCGACTTTTAGTAATCGCTTTTAATTACAGCTGGTTTAGAATCCATATGGTACATTACCGTAAGAAAAACAGCAAAAGATTTTGAATCAACATTGTCAAAGAAAATCAAAGCAGCTCATTTAAAATTGATTCCTTTATCATCTTGACCGCTATCTTGTCTCCATTAATTTGATAGGTCCCGTTTTCAATCTGCTTCCGGATCTCTGCTATCTTCTCTTCTCTAATATCCTGAGACGAGATCAGTATTTTTTTTGCATCCTGAATCTCTTTTGCCCTGGGTGACAGAACAACATTATCATCCGTGGAGTCCTCTCGAGAAGTACTGTTTTTTGGTTCATCAACATCCTTCTTCTGCTTTATATTCTTTACATAAGAATCTAATTTTACGAAAGGATTTTCTCCTACAATCTTCATCTGACATCCCCTCCTGAGTAATAACCCTGCTCAATTTTTCGAGGTATCAACGTCCTCACTTTATCAAAGACGGCCTGAAAAATCCCAGAAAATTTACAGACGGCCTGATCTATATATCGGCAGAAAACTCCTGAACTTAAATTATTTATTCTTTTCATCTATATTACTCGAAACCCTGTTTTCCGTATTTATTCTCATTTGTTCAATGAGAATTGAAGACAAGCCTATCCCTCCTTTAGAGGATAATTCTTCTGCCAGACTGTTATCCAGCATGGAAGTATATATCTCTTCTTCCCTTCCTCCGCTAATAAATCCTGATTTAGGGACAGTGGCTCTCATTTCTTTTAAAAGAGTGTAGATGAAAAGCGATTCCAGTTCGCTGCAGGCTTTTCTTAATTCCTGTTGATCAATGGCATCGGAAGAATTCCTCTTTGAGAAAACTGAATTCTGAACTCCTTCAATTCGGCCATTCAGGTTTATTGCCTGTAAAGGAATTACTGGCTGTGAAATCATTCCCGACATAATTATATAACCTCCAGTTTTGCCTGTAAAGCCCCTGAGGCTTTTATGGCTTGAAAAATAGTAATCAGGTCCCTGGGAGACACACCAAGAGAGTTAAGCCCTCTTACCACATCGCCAATGCTTGCCCCTGACTCGAGCAGCAGAAGTTTATTTCTTCCCTCTTTTACCGAGATTTCGGTTTCAGGCACCACCACAGTCTCTCCTTCAGAAAATGGAAGTGGCTGTGATATATCTGCTGATTCCTTTATTTCAATACTGAGATTCCCGTGGGCTATGGCAACCGTGGATATCCTGACGTTATTGCCCATAACCACTGTTCCGGTGCGCTCGTTGATCACAACCTTTGACGTTGAATCAGTAGCCACATGCAGCCCTTCTATGAAAGTTACCAGTCCAACAATATTCTCAGAATATCTCTCCGGGACTCTTACTTCAATTGAACCGGCATCAGGAGCCTTTGCCAGACTATCACTTAACGCACCGTTAATAGCATCAGCAACACGGGAGGCTGTAGTAAAATCCGGATTACGAAGAGACAGAGATAATAATCCATCTTTTCCGAAATCCGATGGAATCTCCTTCTCAATCAAGGCCCCGTCAATTACACGCCCAACAGTGGGGAAATTCTTCTGCACCTGTGCCTGTGCTCCTCCGGCAGAGAAACCTCCTATTATAACCGCCCCCTGTGCTACAGAATATACATTTCCGTCAGAAGCCATAAGCGGGGTCAAAAGCAGGTTGCCGCCATAAAGGCTTTTTGCATCCCCGATAGAACTGACAACAACATCTATTCTGCTCCCCAGCTTTGCAAAAGGTGGAAGATCAGCAGTAACCATAACTGCGGCAACATTTTCAACCTTTTCTATATTTTTAGCGGTAACTGTAACTCCCATTTTTTCCAGCATACTGGCCATGGATTCAAAGGTAAACCTGGCATTCTTGCCATCACCAGTTCCGTCAAGACCAACAACCAAGCCGTATCCTACCAGCTGATTCTGCCGTACCCCTTTAATCTCTGCTATATCCTTGATTCGTATGGCAAACGCTGGAACAGCAAAAATAACCGCCAGAAGTAATGATAATCCGATCATTACGATTCTTTCCAATCTCATATTTAATAAAAAATGCATTCTCATCTGATTCACCTTCAATAATTAATGCATAAAGACAAATACTTTCTGAAATACAACCACTGTATTTCCATAATCAGAATGGCCAGACAGTATCAAGCAATCTCGCCAGCCATCCCGGTCTCTGACGGTCATTAACAATACCTGAACCGCTGTATTTGATTTTAGCATCTGAGATATATGTCGACAGTATAACATTATCCGGGGAAATATCCCTTGGCCTCACTATTCCGGATAATGTAATAAACTGCTCCTCATTATTTACAGTCACCTGTCTGGAACCCAAAATCACAAAATTTCCGTTTGGCAATACTTCACTGATCCTTGCCGTGATATATGCGGTCAGATTTCCACTCCTTTGTGTTGTGCCGGCCCCGGAAAACTGGCTTGATATACTCCCGCTGATCGCTGAAAAGGGATTAAAATTAGGATGGCTGCTTGTGGGGTACCTTTTTTCCATGCCGAGGAAACCATCAATGCCTGCATCCAGGGAAGACTTTCGATCTGTCCCGGTAGTGGCTTTGTTGGTAGCTGCGGAAGATTCAACTATCTTAATCGTAACTATGTCTCCAACAGCCCTTGCCTTTGGATTTACAAATAAAACACTCAGCGGGCCGTTGTCCTGCCAGAGAGAACCTTCATGCCGCACTGGAGGATTATCTTTGATTTCATATACAAAATCCTCCTTTAAAGGCCTTGTTTCCTTTAAGCTCCCTGCACAACCTGACAGGGCTGGAAAAACAAAGGAAAATAAACCCGCCCAAATCAATACGACCGAAAAAGGTCCGTGTTTATAAGTCATTTTCTTGTCCTCATAGCCTTAAAATTCAACTTTCACTGTTTTTGGATCGAGGATCTCTGCATAAATAAATTTTTTGGAATCAATGTTTTCTACCCTGATCCTTTCGCCTATGCATCCCTCATCTCGAGCGGCCCCAATCATCGAAATTTTAATGCTGTCTGATTCGGCAATGATCATTACTGTGTCACCTTTTTTTATAACAGGAGGTACTTCTATCAAATCGGTTCTAAAAACCATATTGGGACTGATTTCCCTTTTAGTCCTTTTACCCAGGACATCTTCGGACTTCAGAACAGTATTGGCGGAAAGAACAGCAAGATCCATCTCCTGAATGCGAACGTCATCCTCAGTAATCACGGTACGCCTCTTCAATGGCCTGCTGGCTATAACCACTTCAGTCAAAACCTCGAGATCTGCTGTTATATATATACTTCTCTGCTGTTCTCCATTTACCTCAAAAACCAGGGTCAGAGGCAGAGTTCCCAAAAAATTCTTCCCTTTTGGAACTATAACCCTGCATGATGTCTTTCCTTTAGGCAGAATAACACTGTTTTTAACGTCCACACTTTTCACTGTTAATCTGTTTTTCTCCCATGGATTATTTTTATAAATATATTCCAGCACAATATCATTAATTCTGGTCCTGCTGACTTCTATAAAACCTCTCAGCACCTCAACCTGGTCCTCTCCTTCAAGCCTTACCTGATTTAAATCAATACTGTTCTGCTTGAGTCTCAGGTTTATGAAGCTTCTATCAATTCGTCGTGATTTCCCGGGCAGAGGAGACCTTCCAATTGCAATATCCTGGATCTTTTCTGTCAACGAAGGATCCCCGCCTTTTATTTCGGCAATGTCTTTCAATAATATCTCTGAATTATTTATTTCCACACCTTCAAAGAGGCTTATTGAGGTAACCGCTGATGCGGCATGGCAGTCCATCATTCCAATTAATATGAAGACCAAAAAACTGGAAACCCGAATCAAGCTGGCCCTCTTTATCCTTAATAATAATAAACAGTTCATCACATTACCCTTTTACTGTTTGATATTATTGGCTATCTGAAGCATCTGATCTGCGGCCTGAATGGCCTTGCTGTTGATCTCATATGCCCTTTGAGCTACGATCATATTTACCATTTCCTCTACAACGCTTACATTGGACATTTCCAGATATCCCTGAGCAAGCGTCCCAAAACCTTCCTCTCCTGCTGTTCCTATAATTGCATCACCGGAAGCCAGGGTAGGCAGATAAAGATTCCTGCCAATACTCTCCAGCCCGGCGGGATTTGAAAACTTTGTCAGTTGAATTGTCCCTATCTCTGTGGGCTCTGTATCTCCTGCGGTCAAAACAGAAACCGTCCCGTCAGTTCCGATCGAAAGGCTTACCGTATCAGTAGGAATTGTAAGTTCAGGTTCCAGTAAAAAACCATCAGATGTAACAACCCTTCCGTCTCTGTCCATTTTAAATGCGCCTGCTCTCGTGTAAGCCGCCTCACCATTTGGCTGAATAATCTCAAAGAAACCATCACCTTCAATAGCAACATCCAGTTTGTTTTCAGTAAGCTGATAATTTCCCTGAATAAATATCTTCTGCGTAGCCACAGGCCTTGCCCCATGTCCTATTTGAATCCCTGTCGGGACCTGGTTGCCGGCAGACGCTGATGCCCCGGCAGGACGAAGCGTCTCATACAGCAGATCCTGGAAATCAGCACGGCTTTTCTTGAATCCGGTTGAATTCACATTAGCCAGGTTGTTTGAAATGACATCTATATTTAATGTTTGAGCCTGCATGCCCGAAGCTGCAATTGATAGAGTCCTTAACATGATTACCTCCTTATATTCGACGCCTTAACTTAAAATGAAAAGCTTATCCCTGAAATCTCGTTATTAGAATTACCGGAATGGCTGTAACCTGAGTTCATTTTAAGATACCCGCCTTATTCTATATTTTAATTTACGCCACCCTTCCCACTTCGTTAACCGTCTTGACGACAGCCTCATCCATGTACTGCATAACCTTCTGATATGATTCGTACCCTCTGACAGTTTCTATCATTTCAACAATCATCCTCACGCTGTCCACATTAGAAAGCTCAATAAAACCCTGACATACTGAAACATCTTCTGCAGTATCTCCTGCAACCGACGGGTCATTGGCGGCAAACATTGTATTATTAACCTTTTTGAGAGCATAGGGCTGAGAGAAATCTACAAGCCTTAGTCTGTCGACTTCATTTCCGTCAACAAAGACACTCCCGTCCCTGTCAATCGCAATATCGCTGCCTTCAACAGCTATCCTGTCTCCCCTGCCCAAAACCGGAAATCCATCCTGTGTGAGCATTACTCCTTCCTGGCTGAGAACAAAATTCCCCTGTCTTGTATATCGAATTCCATCAGGGGTCTGGACACAGAAAAAGCCTTTTCCCTCAAGAGCAAGATCAAGTTTATTGCCGGTAAACTTGAGCTGGCCTGTGGAAAAATCGGTCCTGGCATAAAACTGTCCATAGCCTCGGGAAGGCCTTATATTTTCAGCACCACGGGCATTTTCATTTTGCATATCCGGAATCACAAAAGCGGTCCTGTCCTGTTTAAAGCCAATTGTATTTGTATTGGCAAGGTTGTTGGCAAGGATTTCCATCCTCATTTCCTGTGCAAGAGCCTTGGCAGCAACTTTCTGAATTGAATGATTCATGTCTTTTGTCTCCGAAATTACCCTGAAATATCAGGCTTAATCAATCAGCCTCCTTATAAATTTAGTGCAAAAACCGTACCAGCATAAAAAATCTTATTTTTACCTTATTACTATAATTAATGCTTATCTCTGAGGCTTTTCCCTTATATTCCGTCCTCGAAGCAGGCAGTTTTTTCCCATTTTCCAAGGAACATCGTAACTATTAAAAAGCGAACACTTTTTTCTTTCAGTTCAGGAATTCAGGGACATGGTGTTTTCACTTTTTCCGCAGTTCCCGCCTCTAAGTTTTATAACAAGTTCGACTTCACCCTTCGGCATTTTTAGTCTTTTTGAAACCTCTTTCGCACTCAACCCCATTTCTGCCAGACTTATAACCCGGCTGTATTCATCAGCAGAATTGCCTCCTGGGATACCTGCTGCTATTTCCTTATCTCTAAAATCTTTCCAGTGCTTGTTTATCTTGTCAAGATCAGCCTTTTTTTCAAAATGAGGCAGCTTTCGATAATCCCTTCGAATATTTTCCGATCCGGTTTCAAACGGCTTACTGAATCTGTTTTTTGCAGTCTGAAGTTTAAGCTCTTCGTTGAATTCCAGGATATCTACCTGATCGTTATTTTTTAACTGTACCTGGCTTCTCCTGAGTCTGCTTATTAACAAATAGATAATTGTAATACCCCAAAGCCCAACGACTAAGACATTCAGTATGACTTTCAATAATTCTGTAGAATAAAGTTCCATTTACACCACCTCCATAAAATGAATCAAATCAGACAAGTATATCGATAAGTCTGCCATGAGTATCATCTTCCCCTTCATTTTCTTTTTCCGGCCTTTTTATTTGTGCTGATTTTAAAATCTGACTTTCCTCTGTTCTTTCATAAATATCTTCAATTTCCTCTGTTTCAATATCCTGGTCAGAACCGGTATTATTTTCATCCTCGCCTTCGTCTCCCTTGAGGTGTTTATAAAAAGATCTCTGCTGTTTATCCCCCTGATCCCTGCTCACTTTCCTTGTTTTTGCAGTCGAAGACAGGGGAGAAAGAATCTTTGGAATGTTAATATTATCAACCATAACATTACTGTGCCGGACATATGCTTTTTCCGGAATATGTCTCAGCTCCTCCATGTAAAGTTAGGCAAATATCTTTGCGGCATGCTGGCCACAGCGCCCGGCATATCAAATAACTTCCTGCAACAATGACAGCATGTTGACAATTTATTTGTCATTATTTTGACTCTGCGTCGCTTTTGCCTAATCATCCAGCAGGCCCTCCCTTCCAAGTTTTTTTCTAAGACGAATAACTGCACTGGAATGGATCTGACATATCCTTGATTCAGTGATGTCCAAAACCTTGCCAATCTCCTTCATAGTCAATTCATCCCAGTAATATAAGGAAACTACAATCTTCTCCCTTTCAGGCAACTCATCAATCGCCCTTGAAAGAGAGGTTTGCAACTCCTTTATCCTTGTTAATGCAAGCCCGTCTTCAGGCTCAGTATCATTCAGGTAGCTCATGAGCCTCCCGCTGTCCTCTTCTTTTGAATATCCCATCTCTCCAAGGCTGATAATAGATATGGCAGACGTCTTCTTAATGTTGAACAACTCCTCAAGGCTTAATTCCATTTCCTGTGCAATTTCTTCGTCTTTTGCCTCTCTTCCAAGCCTGTTTTCAAGTTTTGCATAGGCCTTTTCCAATGCACGGATTTTTCTCCTGTCTGATCGAGAAAGAAAGTCTCGAGAACGCAACTCACTTAGAACTGCACCCCTGATCCTGAACGTGGCATAGGTTGTAAATTTATTATCTCTGGTCGGGTCATAGCGTTCCACGGCTTGAATAAGGCCAATAACACCGGAGCTTAGAAGATCATCTATCTCAACGCTGGAAGGAAGATGTACTGCAATCCTGTAGACTATGGATTTCACATAGGGAAGGTGTTCAAGAATAAGCTGCTTCCTTAAAAGTCGATCTTCTTTTTCCATGCCTGATATATGTCTTTCTGCCAATTCCATATTTCCCGAAATCTCTGCTCGATTTAATTATGCAAACTTGTTCTGGACAAGACTCTTCCAGAAAATCTTCGCATCCCCCTTTGGAAACTTTGGAGGAGGCAATTTGCAGACTTTTTCCGCCAGGGTGGCAAAACACCTGCTTGCAATAGTATCCGGATAAAGTTCACTCACAATCTTCTGATGCCTGACACCTTTGGTAACATTCTTGTCAGCCAGAACATATCCAATATATTCAATTGAGATATCCAGAAATCTCTTGGCAACAAGGTCAAGCTGCCTGAATACCTCATGGGCTTCTTCAACGCTTGCAGCCAGATTCACAAGAAGGCTGAATTTTTTTTCAGAATACCTCATTGAAAGTACCTTCATTAAAGCATATGCATCCGTCATGGATGTAGGTTCAGGTGTTGCAACAACTATTATGTTTTGTGCACTGACATTGAAATACATCACATTTGAAGATATACCTGCGGCAGTATCAATCAGTAGAATATCAACTGTATCAAGCAGTGTATCAAGCTCGGAAAGAATCCTGATTTTTTGATCCCTTGACAAATCAGTAATTTCCTGAATTCCTGAACCGGCTGGAAGTATCTTCATTTCTCCCGGACCTTTGACTATTATATCGGAAATGCTTTTTTCACCCGCAACTACATGAGAAAGATTATATTTCGGTGCAATTCCAAGCAAAACATCAAGATTACCCAGGCCCAGATCAGCATCCAGCACAAGAACCTTTTTTCTCAGCCTGCTGAGCGCAAATCCGAGATTGGCCACGATATTAGTCTTACCAACACCGCCCTTCCCGCTTGTTATGGCGATTACCCTGGTATTAGTCTTTTTCTTTTGCCTTAAACTGTCAGAATCTTTTTTATCAGAGAGGTTCCTTGTTATACTTATAACCTTGTTAGATGACCCTGCATGGTTCATATTCTCTTTATCTCCTCGCCATGGTCCGCGCCTGTCAGTATTAAAAAGGCAACCACCAGGTAATTGTTACTCCCAACCCTGTCCGTCAGTCTTAAGCCCGGTGCCCGTTATCAAGTTTTCGATGCTGAGGGCCTCCCAAAAAAGCAGATAGACGGATAAATTCAAACTCAGGATCCGTAGCTGTAAATTTCTCTTTTATCCACTCCATTTGGAACACTCGGAAATTCTTCAAATTTCGCTCTTTGATATCCCCATGAAACAAAGTCATCCTTTTTTGAATCAAGCCTCTTCTCCAGCTCTGTAAGATTCTCAGCCAGCACTTCAGGAGGCATGGACCAAAGACTGCTCTCGCTTTCATGATTTATTAACAAGTCTATCAGTCGCTTTACAGTTGCAGATTCTATATCTTCAGGAACCTGCTGGCCATTCGTAAAATATGACATCGGTATATTGGTCTTTATTAATTGGTTAATGATACTGCCATATGCAGTGCTGTTATCGAGCTTAGTCCATATAAGACCGGAAATCGGAATTGGCCTGCACCGTTCCAGGATATCAGCAATGTCCTTTTCCTTTGTGGTTGCGCTGAGCAGGAGATGAAATTCAACAGGCTGGATTTTTTCAAATAATGACCTGAACTCATCTATCCTGCTCTTGTTGTTAAGAGTTATACCTGGAGTATCAATCAAAATGAGATCTCTGTCCTTCAGTTTTTTGACAGACAGCTTAAGTTCAACTGTGTTTGATACCACCTCAACGGGAATTCCGATTATTCTGGCATAGAGCTTGATCTGTGAAATAGCGGCGATCCTTTCGTCATCCAGCGTAATCAAAGCAACGCGATTCCTCCTCCTGTGATTTTGGGCTGCTGCTGCAAATTTTGCTATAGTTGTTGTTTTCCCGACCCCGGTGGGACCAATGAAAACAACCATATTCTGCTTATTATGACCTATTCTTATCCTGGACGACCTTATACCTGTCTCTTCACATGCCCTGACGAGACATTCCTTCATTTTCTCCCTCTCAAAAGGTCTCCCGGACAATGGGGCCATTTCATTCACCTTTCCCATCAAGTCCAGGGCAATTTTCTGATCCACTCCCCGATCCAGCATCTGCTGGTATAACGGAAACAGCTCTTTTGCATAAGCAGGCTGAAGACGATCTCTCTGAGGAAATGAATAGAGCCTGTTTCTTTCACCTATTTCTCCTCCCTTTAAAGGGCTTCCGGATCCCATTGATTCATAATCTTTATAAAAGGCTCTCCCGGGGTTGGATGTAAGAGCATTTTTTCCCCCGTGGTGATAATAATCTGCCGCAGCGGTCACCTCAACTCCGGGGTTTTTGGGTAGTCCAAGCAACCCCCTCTTTTTATCGAGTGTCCTTGCCGAAAGGATTACCGCTTCAGAACCGAATTCCTGTTTAACAGACCTCAGGGCCTCTGCCATATTAGGTGCTTCAAATCTTTTAATGTGCATTTGAGATTCCTATAGTTCCTAAAGATTGTATTTTCACAGTATTTAAAATTTCGTTATACGAAAGTACTACCAGGTTAGGGATGAAACGATCAGTAAAATTCTTGAAATGAGGCCTTATCTGGGGCGAACACAAGACAATAGGTTGATAATTGAGTTTTGTGAATTCCTCCAGGTTTTTCATAAGTGATTTTATAAGCTTCTGGGCATAATCCGGATCCATTGAAACAAAGCTCCCTTTATCCGTCTGTTGAATAGACTCCAAAAAGGTCTTTTCAGCCCCTTGATCAAGAGTGATTACAGGTATGCCTCCCTGTTGAGTCTGATACATTTTGGTAATAGTTCTCCCCAGAGATTGACGTACATATTCCGTTAACAGGTCAGTGTCTTTTGTAACGGGAGCCCAGTCTGCAAGAGTTTCCAGGATAGTAAGCAGATCACGGATAGGAACCTGTTCTCTCAATAGGTTCTGCAGCACCTTGCCTACTCCGCCAAGGGACATCAGGCTTGGGATCAGTTCTTCAACTACCTTGGGATGAGATTCTTTTATGATGTCAAGCAGCTTCTGAACTTCCTGTCTCCCCAGCAATTCATGGGCGTGTTTTCTGATGATATCTGAGAGATGAGTTATCAGGACTGTTGGCAAATCAACCACAGTATAGCCTTTAGACAGTGCTTTTTCCTTTTCCTCTTCCCTGATCCATACTGCCGGAAGTCCATAGGTTGGTTCTTTTGTCGGCATGCCGGTAATTTTCTCTTTTGCAGTCCCGGGGTCCATAGCCAGATAGTGATTCATCATAAGTTCACCTCTGCCTATTTCATTTCCCTTAAGCATTATTAAATATTCAGCCGGCTTTAACTGCATATTATCCTGTATATGAATGGGAGAAACTATTATTCCTACCTCCTGGGCTATTTGTCGTCTTATTGACCTTATTCGATCCAGGAGTTCTCCGTTTTGCTCCATATCCACTAACGGAATAAGCCCGTAACCAACTTCCAGCGACAGGCTGTCGAGAGGGGGAAGCACATCAAACCTTTCAGCAGCCTTGGTCTTGGTTTTTGCTTCCTCAGTTGCCTCTGATTCCTCCTGTCCTGCCTTTCTTGCACTGGAGACAACGTATGCAACCGCTCCAGCCATTATGGACAGCACGGCAAAAGGAACAGTTGGAAGACCGGGGACCAGCCCTAATGCAAAAAGTACTACCGCAGCAGTTGCTATAGCACGTGGCTGAACCAGAAGCTGTGAAGTCATATCTCTTCCCAGGCTTGCTTCAGATCCTGCCCTGCTTACCACAATGCCGGCCGAGGTCGAAATAATAAGCGCCGGAATCTGGGTAACGAGTCCGTCTCCAACGGTTAGAAGGGAATAATTCTGGGCAGCATCAAATATGGTCATTCCCTTTTGGAGAACTCCGATTGCGAGGCCACCAACGATATTTATAAGAGTTATTATAACTCCTGCTATGGCGTCTCCCCTTACAAATTTGCTTGCACCATCCATGGCGCCATAAAAATCAGCCTCCCGGGAAATAACCTTTCTTCTCTCCTTTGCCTCAACGTCATCAATTAATCCTGAGTTCAGATCGGCATCAATACTCATTTGCTTACCAGGCATGGCGTCCAGAGTGAATCTGGCAGCCACCTCGCCTATCCTTCCTGATCCCTTTGTAATGACGATAATATTAATAATGACAAGTATCAGAAAAACTATACCGCCGACTACATAGTTGCCGCCGACTACAAAGCTTCCGAATGCCTTTATTACTTTTCCCGCAGCCAGTGTTCCTTCATTACCATGCAGCAGGATTATCCTCGTGGAAGCAATATTCAGGGAGAGACGGAATAAAGTTGCAAGCAGAAGAATAGAAGGAAATGATGATAAATCCAAAGGCTTTAAAATATACATGGACGCCAGAAGTATTATCAGGGCAAGTGTTATATTCAAAGATAAAAGAAGATCCAAAAGCATGGTGGGCAAAGGAATTACCATCAGTATCAGGACACATACAACCCCGAAAGCAACAAGTATCTCACTGTTATTGGTGATAAATGGTATCCGTATAGAGTTATCAGATTGAGTTGCTACTGCCATGACAAATTTTCCCCGTTAATATTATGGAGCTTCGTAAAACTTCTTTTCTATTCCTGAATTTCACATCCCAGATTGAAATCCGGAAAATATTTTTTCAATACTCTAAATATGCATGTTCTATGCCTTATGCCTGCCTGCCATGCCTTTTATCTTATAAACATACGCCAGGACACCTGCAACGGCCCTGTAAAGGTCAATGGGGACAAACTCGCCCAAATCCACTGTCTTGTAAAGAGCCTGAGCCAGCGGCTTGTTTTCAACAATTGGCACATCGTTTTCTTTTGCTATTTCCTTTATCTTTTCAGCTATATATCCAGCGCCCTTGGCTGTAACCTTTGGCGCAATCATCACCTCTGCATCAAACTTCAGTGCAATGGCGAGTCTGGTCGGGTTAGTTACTATAACATCGGCATCAGGGACCTGCTCCATCATCCTGGCCCTTGCCATTTCTCTTTGAATGCTTCTAATCCTTGCCTTTACATTGGGATCTCCTTCTGTCTGCTTATAATCATCTTTCACCTCCTGTTTTGTCATCCTGAGATCCTTTTCATGCTGCCATCGCTGGTAAGTATAATCCAGAAGTGCCAGAACTATTAATGCCAGGCATGTATAAAAACATACCTTGAATGAAACCTTTGCTATAAAGGCCAGGATACCTCCAACATCCAGTTGCACTATTGAAGGGATGCCGGCAAGCTCCCCCCTTATAACCAGAAATGCAACAATACCTATAAAGACAACCTTAAACAGCGATTTGACAAGCTCAACCAGAGACCTAAGCGATAACAGCTTTCTAATTCCCTTAATCGGATCAAGTCTTGAAAGATCCGGGGAAAGCGGCTTTGAAGTAAGCAGAAAACCAAACTGGAGAATATTACCCGCAATACCGGCAACAAGGACAGTAAACATCAGGGGTGTCAAAATAATGGCGATCTGCTGAAAGATATCAAGAAAAACTGAATGAAGAGATCCTGTGTCAATATCAAATGCACCGATACCCTGAAAAATCATCTTCATGGCTACTGAAATTTTCCAGAACATCCACGGGCCGAGGAAAGAAAATACTGCAAGAGCACACATCAGTATTAAAACGGAGGGTATTTCCCGGCTTTTTGCTACCTGACCCTTCTGTCTGGCCTTCTGACGGTGTCTCGGCGTTGCCGCCTCAGTCTTTTCCTGATTATCTCCTCCAAACATCGAATCCCGCCTTTGCAGCTCATAACTTCAGTGCTACACCGCCTTTAAGAGCAAGAGTATATCATTTCCCAGCCCATTGAATATCGCCCTGAAAAATTCGGCCAGATAGGGAAGAGAAAATACCAGAAATACCATCCCTATAAATATCTTTAAAGGCATGGCAACGATAAAAATATTCATCTGGGGAACGGTCCTTACTATCAAACCCAAAGCCACGCTGGTAATTAAAAGTGCCGCTATCAAGGGTGCACCTACCTTTATGGCAATGACAAACATATTACCTGAAAGCCTCATTATCTGATCCATCAAGGAATTGGTAAACTGGAAACCGAATGGGGGGACAAGCCTGAAGCTTTCAGCAATGGCCTTTATAAACCAGTGGTGAGCATTAATAGCAAGAAAGCACAGCATGCCGGCAAGATTATAGAACTGTGCAACTACTGAAGCCTGCATGCTTGAGATAGGATCCATGACATTTGCAATGGCAAGCCCCATCTGGAAGCCTGCAAGCTGTCCCGCAAGCTGTATGCCTGCGAATATAAGCCTGACTGAAAGACCGATTATCAAGCCAAGGATTATTTCCCCTAACACACCTATTGCAAAAGGTATTGGAGGCATAAGAAACGGTGCGTTGCTTAATTTCAATACAGGGAAAAGAGCAATGGTCATCACTATTGAAAGCCCCGCCTTGAACAGGACAGGAATATTCCGGCTGTCAAATATGGGTATGCTGATCAGGATTGCACTCACCCGCAGAAAAATAAGAAAACAGACCTGAAGGTATTCCGGAGATATATAAAAGGTAGCCATTTGATTGATCCGCTGTACAGACTTCGTTAACGAATGTATATTGGTATATTAACGAACAGGTTCTGGGTAAAATCGACTATGATCTGTACCATCCAAGGGAAAAAAATAAGTATGGCAATGCCAACAGCCAGCATCTTGGGAATGAAAGTCATAGTCATTTCATTGACCTGAGTGGCGGCCTGCACAATGCTCACCAGGAGACCTACAACCAGCCCGGCTATCAACATCGGCGCCGCCAGCAGTATGGCTATCTTTATCGCTTCTGTAAAAAATCCTGCTACAAATTCAGGTGACATTTTTTTACCCGAAACTCTTTACTAAAGAACCCACGATTAAATACCACCCGTCTGCCAGGACAAACAGCATAAGCTTAAAAGGCAGAGAGATCATTACGGGAGGCAGCATCATCATTCCCATTGAAAGGAGTACGCTTGCGACAACCATGTCAATTATCAGAAATGGCACATAAAGCATAAAACCTATCTGGAAAGCCGTTTTCAATTCACTGATCACAAACGAAGGTATAAGCACGGACGTCGGAATATCCTCCATGTTTTTAGGCCTTTCAATACCGGAGATGCCCACGAGCAGAGCAAGGTCCTTTTCCCTTGTCTGCCTGAACATGAATTTGCGCAATGGTTCCATGGCATTTTTCAGAGCCTGCTCCTGGCCTATCTTTTTATCCATATACGGCTGAAGCGCGTCCTGATTTATTTTTTGCCAGACCGGAGTCATGATAAAGAATGTCAGAAACAAGGCCAGCCCCATTACGATCTGATTGGGGGGTACCTGATGGGTCCCGATGGCCTGCCTGAGGACTGAAAGCACTATTGCTATCCTTGTAAAAGATGTCAGCATGATGAGTATTGCCGGTGCCAGAGAAAGTATTGTCAGCAGTATAAAAATCTGTAAGACAACTGACACTTTGCCGGGATCATCCGCATTCTCAATTCCGATGTTAAATAAGGGGGAAGTAACCGCAGGAGAGGCCGCAAAGCAGATATTGGCGGCCGCCATAACAACTGCGTAAAAAACCACCATTATAAAAACGGCCTTTTTCGGAGGCATATGTAATAGAAAACCCCTGGTCATTCGCTTTTCTGCCTCATCCTTGATGTTAACCTGTTTAAATGCTCGGAGAACGAGAGTGATGCCTTTTCTGATTCAATCCCCCTGAAACGGTCTATCCGTTCCTTATCCTCTATTTTTGCAAGCAGACTTATATTATCGTTCGTAACTCCCAGCACCAGGACAGCCCCGGGAATTTCAACCATGGTAACAGTCTTTTTAACCCCTATGTAGCTGTTACCAATAATCCTTATCAGTTTTTCACCCGACGCGCCGGCCTCTCTCCTGAAAAGCCTTTTTGACACGTAAAAGGCCGCCAATAGACCGCCGAGTACGATAACCAGAGCGGCCAGCATCCTGAGTGCCGTCGAGATAAGATCCGGATGGTAATTCATTTCAGACTCTCAATCCTTTCCATGGGGCTGATAATTTCCGTAAGCCTGACACCGTATTTTTCATTGATAACAACCACCTCTCCCCGTGCAATAAGCTTCCGGTTTGCCAGTATTTCAAGGGTCTCGCCTGCAAGCTTTGAAAGGGTTATGACTGATCCCTGACCCAGCTTAAGGAGTTCATTGATAAGCATCCTGGTCCTGCCGAGTTCAACTGTAATCTCAAGAGGTATGTCGAGAATAAAATCAATATTGGCCGGCGATTGCGAACCTGACATGTCGCTCAGGCTGGAAAACTTGTACGGCTTTTCATTTTCTCCATTTGCCTGAGTCCCGTTTGGATTATTTTTCTTGTCATTTGGATCAACCATGATTAATTAGCCTCCGTTTTTAGGAAGTAGCGTTACTATCTGGACTGCCCGGTTTCCCTTTGATATCCCCGGCAGGCCTTCGTATTTGGCGACTCCCTCAACGCAGATGGTAATAGGGTCCTGGGGGCCGCTGTCAAGCTTGAGGACATCCCTGACCTGCAGGCTTAAAAGCTCGCGTATAGTGTACATGGTGCTTCCAACCTCGGCTGCTAAATTAACTTCCGTGTTTTTCAACAGGGCCTGAAGTTGAGAACTCCATGCATGCTTTACATCCTTGTTTCTCAGAAATGATGAGGACAGTCTGTCCTTGATCGGTTCCAGCATGATATATGAGATACAGAAATGGATATTTCCTGAGAACTCCTTGCCGTTTATTGAAAAAACAATAGCAATAACCATTTCATTGGGGTCAACCAGATGTACAAACTCTGATTTGGTCTCTGTTTTCAGCAGAGAGGTCTTTATCGGATTGACTATTTCCCAGGCCTTTTCCATGCTTTTAAGGACTTCATTGGAAAATTTTCGAATCATTCTCTGCTCGATCAGGGTAAAGTCCCTTATCTGACTCAAGCCCTTTCCATCCCCGCCAAACATGCAGTCAATAAGAGAAAAGGCAAGATCCGATTCTACTACCAGCAATGACGACCCGATAAGCGGTTCCATGGCAAAAATGTTATAGCTTGTGGGACTGGCAAAGGCCCTTAAGAAATCGCTGAACTTGATCATTTCCATGGAAACAAAGTTCACGTCAATCGGCGCCTGAAGTGAGGATGAAAGCGAATTATGCAGCGACCCCGCCAGCTTGTCGTTAACTTCTTCAAGGGCAAAGAACTGCTCACGAAGCATTATGCTCTGAGAAGTAAGGTCATAGGGTTTTGCCTCGGCAGTATCTGCCTTTTCAGCCTCTACATCAACCTCACCCTCAGCCATGGCTCCAAGCAGGGCGTCTATTTCTTCTTGAGACAGTATCTGATCAGGCATAATTTTATCGCCTCTACTGCATTACAAACTCAGTAAAATAAATGTTGGCAATTTCCCCGGCAGGAAACATAGCGTTAAGTCTCGCAGATATTTCATTTCGAAGGGCACCTTTTCCTTCATTGCTTTTAAGATCATCAACCGTTTTATTCGGCAGTATCAGTAAAATACTGTCCCTTATCTGAGGGATTCTCTCATCCACATTGTTTTTGACCTTTTCATCCCTCAGTTCAAGGCTGATCGAAAGCCTCAGATACCTGTTCCCCCCTTGATCGGCAAGATTAACGATAAATGTATCAAGCGGATAAATAGGCCCTATCTTCTGTACAACTACTTCTACAGCCTCTTCCGCTTCCTCTACAGGAGGCGGGTTAACTGTCCTGTCAAGGGTGTTTAACTTGCTCCATATCATTGTCAGGGCTAAAATCATGCCGATAAATACAACCAGGAACGCTGAGCCTGCTATGATAATAATCTTTTTAGACATCCTGTTTCTTAGCCTCCTTCACTATAACGATTTCAACCCTCCGGTTTTTAGCCCTCTTTTCCGCATTGTCATTAGAAAAAACAGGCCTTGATTCTCCATATCCGACTGCCGAAAGTCTCTCCTGGTCCACTCCGCCTTTTTCAACCAGATAATTCAGGACATTCACGGCCCTGGCCGTTGAAAGCTGCCAGTTTGAAGGGAACTTCCCGGTGCTGATAGGCACATTATCAGTGTGGCCTTCAATTCTAACCCTGTTTGAAATCTTTCTTATTGTTTCAGCAATATCATCCAGAACCGGATACGCCTCTTCGTTAATATACCCCTTTCCTGAATCAAAAAAAACTGCATCCCTGAGAGTTATGATTACTGCTTTTCCTGAATATGTAACATCCACGCCTAACTCATTTCCGATTTTTTTCAGCCTGTCCTTAATATCTACTAACTGACTGAGCATGATATCTTTAAGAGTCAGACCTTCCATGTCAATTAAGGACTGGGGTTCCACAAGCTTTACAGCTACCATCCTGCCTGAATCTAAAATACCGAGGCCGCTGCGAAGGGACTTCTGAAAGCCCTTGAGCTTCTCAACGTTCAGGCTGCTCATTGTAAATATAAGCACAAAGAAGACCATGAGGAGAGTCATCATATCATTGAAGGTGGTAAGCCATTTTGCTCCGCCTTCTCCTCCCTCTTCTCGTTTTAGTTTTTTTCTTGCCATCCCTGTTCCTCACCTGCGGATGAAATGTCTTCCGACCTGACAAATACAATTTCAACCCGCCTGTTCTTTGCCCTGTGTTCCGCGCTATCATTGGGAAAAACCGGCTGAAACTCTCCAAACCCAACTGCAGACAATCTTTGAGGTGATATATCTTCGTTTTTCAGAAAAAATCTCAGCACATTCACCGCCCTTGCGGTTGACAGATACCAGTTTGAGGGAAACCTTTCAGTATTAATAGGGACATTGTCGGTATGGCCTTCAATCCTTATTTCATAAGGGGTCTTTTGAATTATCGAACCTATTTTCATGAGAAGCGGAATGGCATCTGGAGAGACCCCCGCCTCTCCAGGATTAAACAGGACATTATCAGACAACCTCATTACCAGTCCTTCTTCGGAAAAAACCAGATCAATGTCTCCTTCAACTCCTAAATCCTTCATGAGTTTTTCGATCTGCTGAAATATCTGGCCGATTCCGCTCTCCACGTCAACAATATCCGGAGAATCCGGCAACACCACCTTGCTCTGCTCAAAATCCATGCCACCGGAGAATATGCTCAATGTATTCACAAAAGACGACACGAATTGCATTACCTTCGTATCCACCATTGATGAGAAAGAGCAAAGCATAATAAAGAAGCATAGAAGGATAAGCACAAATCCGGTATATACTATCTCCCACCCAGGTCCTGCATTTGCTTCTTCGCCTTTTTTTTTCCTTCTCATTGCCGGAGCCCTGTCTTTCCTCAGTTATTCTTCCTTTGTTTCTTCAACTGTTTGCCTTTGTTTTGGAGGGATAAACGCCTTCAGTTTCTGCTCAACAATACGGTGGTTATCTCCTGCCTGGATAGAAATAATCCCCTCGAGGACCATCTGCTTTGTTAAGACTTCCTCCTTGCTTCGGGTCCTGAGCTTGCCTGCGATAGGCAGAAAGAGAAGATTTGCCAACAGCGTACCGTAGAAAGTCGTCAACAGTGCAACAGCCATAGGGGCACCGATCTGGCTTGGGTCTTCCATCTGCATCAGCATCTGTACCAGCCCGATAATTGTACCCAGCATCCCAACTGCAGGGGCGTAAGTACCCATGGTAGTAAAAATCTCTGCTCCCAGCTTGTGCCGATCCTCCAGGGATTGAATTTCAGTAGTAAGAACGGCCTCAATTGCGTTGGATTCCATTCCGTCTATTGCCAACTGCAGGCCCTTGACCAGAAAAGGGTCTTCTATTTCCTTCAGCTGCCCTTCAAAGGAAAGCATCCCCTCACGCCTGGCCTTTTTTGCAAAATCAACTATAAGAGCAATCAGTTTTCCGAATGATTGTGACTTGTGCAGAATAACATGTTTTGCCACTCCAAAGACACCAAGCACCTCGGAAAGGGGATAATTGATAAGGGTTGCTCCCATTGTTCCACCGGCAACTATCATAATGGAAGGAGGATTGATAAACCACGTGGCCGGCCCGCCCATTATGATGGCACTGATTACCAGACTGCCTGAAACAATCACTCCGATAAGTGTGGTAATATCCAATGAATATCTCCTTTGTTCAATAGATTATTACAGCCCTGTAATATTAGATCGGCTCTCACAATTCATTTTAGGAAACATTTTTTAATTGCCGTTCCCAATCGAAAACAAACTGTAAACAGCAACAGACTTTCTTATCTGAAATATCTTGCACGGATCGTGCCAAAAGGCAGGC